>NZ_JBEPOP010000004.1:0-518821 GCF_040546855.1 Paenarthrobacter sp. 4246 | reverse complement strand
GGTCCCATTCCGAACCCGGAAGCTAAGACCCACAGCGCCGATGGTACTGCACCCGGGAGGGTGTGGGAGAGTAGGACACCGCCGGACAACCATTAGGCAAGAGCCCCGACCACAGGTCGGGGCTCTTCCCCTTTAACCACCCAAACACTAACCGCTTACACACCCCAACACCGCATCCACCACATGGCTCCGCTGCTTGTCCCGTCGATACACCAGATACTCCGTTATCGGCGGTATCGGATCAACGAAGTCAAGCAACACCAGCCGGGGATCGTCGTTGAATTCATCCTCTGCGATGACCCCAATGCCCAGGCCGGCGATCACTGCCGCGTGAACTGCTTCCCGGCTGTCAGTCTCGAGTACTTCCGCTGGTTGCAGCTGGGCTGCGGAGAGGGCTGTCTCGATGGCCCTACGGGTGACGGATCCGATCTCCCTGATGATCAGCGGGTGGTCCACGAGGTCCCGGAGCGGGATCACCTTGCTGCCGGCCAACAGGTGGTCCTGCCGAACAAAGGCCACCAGGTCCTGCGTTCCGAGGCGGCGTGCAATCAAGTCCGGGTGCGGCGTTTCGTCGGCGATGATGCCGACGTCGACAGTTCCGGCCAGGACCCGCCTGCGTACCTCAGCGGAGTTTCCGCTGACGAGTTGGATGCTGACTCCAGGGTTCAGCCGGCGGAAGGTGCTGAGCACTCCCACGGCGTTGATGGGCGCGTCGGTGCCGAACCGCAGCTCTCCTTGCATGACGTTGCGGGCCCTGGCAAGGACGGTCTCCGCTTCGAGCTCGGCGGCAAACAACCTGGCTGTGACTGCCAGGAGCTTTCTTCCCAAAGGCGTCAGCTCTACGGACCGTCCAGCTCGTTGCAGGAGCTGGACCTCATGGAGCCGTTCCAAAAGTCGGACCTGCTCGGACAGGGTTGGTTGGCTCACCTTCGCAGCTGTAGCCGCAGCGACGTAGCTGCCGTGGGTAGCTACGAGGTGGAACGCCCGCAGGTGCGTGAGATTCATAGGCATGACCTAAGTCTCCTATAGGCATGGGCGGCGTCCCCTATGTGTCGCCACAGAAGCCACGTACCGTCATTGCTGTGAAGAATGAACCGTACGTCCTGGTAGTCGGAATCGACGGCGTCCGTTACGACTCCCTCATGTCCGCGGACACACCCGCTTTGGACCAGATTGCCCGGAGCGGCTTCCTGCTCCCCGTCCGCGTTCACGGGAAGAATGCCACTATTTCCGGTCCAGTGTGGGCCACGGTGGCCACGGGGGTCTATGCGGACCGGCATAAGGTCACCGGTAACAGTGACCATCCGCCGGAGCTCGCTGCCTTCCAGGACTTCACCGCGGTGCTGCGTGCGGCCCGGCCGGAGTCGCGCACTATGATTGCCGCGAGCTGGTTTCCTGTGGCGGCACCCACAGGTTGCGGGCCTCTCTTCTCCTCCCGTGGTTGGGTGCCGGAGGAGGACCCTGAAGAAGCGAACGACGCCGGCAGCTGGGTAAGTGCCGACGACGCCGTCGCTGATTATGCAGCCGCACGGTTGGAGCACGAGGATCTTGCGGCATCCTTTGTGTACTTTGGCGAGGCAGACGTCGAAGCCCATAACAACGGCACGGGTATCGCCTACATTTCTGCCATTCAGCGCTGCGACTCCCGCGTCAAAAGCCTGTTGGAAGCTATTGAGTCGAGGCCTCGGCGTGGTGACGAACACTGGACCGTCATAGTGGTGACTGACCATGGTCACGTCGCTGCCGGTGGTCATGGAGGAGAGACCGAGGCCGAGCGTACAGCCTGGATCGCTGCCTGCGGTGCAAACGTGCCCCGGGACGTCTTCGCCGTGGACCACGCCGACATCTTTCCCCAAGTCCTCGCTACGTTTGGTGTGGCTGCAGGAGACACGGACGGGCTCACCTTCGGTTCCCGACGTGGCCCGCAGGAGCAACCCGCAACGACGGCAGCTCCCCGTTGACCCTTACGGTGACAGCGGCAGTTCTCCTGGCGGCGGTCCTCCACAGCGTTTGGAATGCCTTGGCCAAGGCGATTCCGGACCGGCTTGCCTCGTCCACCATGATTGCCTTGGCCTATTTGGCATCGGGCCTGGTGGGGGCAGTGGTCTTCGGAGTTCCCCCACAGCAGTCGTGGCCCTATGTTGTGGCGTCAGCGGCCTTGCAGACCTGCTACCTCATCCTGCTGACCACGTCCTACAAGCACGGCGATTTCTCCCAGGTCTATCCGCTGGCCCGGGGCCTCGCCGTCCTGTTGGTCACGGGAGTCGCCACCACTTTCCTGGCGGAGAAATTGAGTTTCTGGCAGCTGGCGGGAGTGGCAGTCGTTGCTGGTTCCTTGCTGAGCCTGGCTCTCACAAAACACGGCGCATTAGCCAGTGCCGGCACGAACCGCAAGGGCACCTTCTTCGCAGTGCTCACGGGGGCAGCCATCGCGGCCTATACTCTGGTGGACGGTGTAGGAGTCCGGGTTTCCGGGCAACCGATGGCCTATGTCTCCTGGCTTTTCCTGCTGCAGGGCATGGTGATTCCCCTGGTCTGCTGGCGCATGGCCTCGGAGAGCCCTTCTTTCCCACAGCGAGTGGCCCGGTACTGGAAGCCGGGATTCATCGGGGGACTGGTGTCCATGCTGGCCTACGGAATTGTGGTCTGGGCACAAAGCCTGGCACCGCTTGCCTTGGTGTCTGCGCTGCGGGAGACCAGTGTCCTGTTGGCTGGAGTCATCGGCGCGGTGTTCTTCAATGAAAAGTTCAGCCGGCTCCGGTTGGGCTTGACAGCCATCGCGGTGGCCGGCATCGCCGCCATCCAGCTCGGCTAGCCCGAGAAGAACTCCGACAACTCCGAGATCAGCTTGTCCGGAGCCTTGATGGGGCCGTCGTGCCCCGAACCAGGGAGGATGCTATAGCTGGATCCGGAGAGGACGTCATGGATCTGGCCGCACGCAACACCAAAGTAGGCGGGGCTCTTTTCGCCCACCACGATCAGTGTCTCCAGCGGAAGGGCAAGGAACGGCTCTGCGGGCATGTCGGCAGCGATGACGGCCTTAATTTCCCGGACACCGCAGGTCATCAGTTCGCGCATCTGCTTGCCCAAGGGCGTACCGGCGGCCAGCTTATTGGCCAGGGTCAGCATGGACAATGGCATGCGTGCGAAGGCGCCGCCGGTCTCCACGCCCTTGATCAGGACGGCGAGGGCGCGGTCATAGTCTCCCGCCGCCGTCGCGCGTTCATAATCCGGTGTCCAGTCGGCCTTGACGCTGTGGTTGACCGACACGGCGGGATCGTAGACGGCAAGCCGCTCCACGGGCAGGGTCCGCGCAGCGTGCAGAGCTACGGCGCCGCCAAAGCTGTGCCCGAAGACGTCGGTGCTGGACGTGTGTTTCATGACGGCGTCCAGGTCCCGGATGTCCGCCTCGAGCGTGTAATCCTCAGCCTGCGGGGATGAATCGCCGCGTCCTCGTCGGTTGAAAGTATGAACGGGCCGGCCAAGGGCTTCGCTGAGTTTCTGCGCAAAACGCGAGTAATCGGCAGCCGTCACCATGGAGGCAGGAACGACGACGACGCCGGAACCCGCCGCTGCCAGCCCACCGCCCGTGGTGAGTACTTCGAGGTGTCCGCCGTCGTGGGTCATGATGATGTCGCGCGTCATGACTTGAGCCTAACCGAGCGACCTGAATGCAGGCAGCATGCCGGCCCCTATGTGGAAAAGCAGTCAGCGTTTGAAGTAGTCCGAGATATCCGAGACGAGTTCGTTCACTGCTGCAGGAATGGACCCATGGAATCCCTTGGGCGAAACCTCCAAGGTGCTGCCAGGAACAGCCCTGTTCAGCCGGGCAGCGGTGACTTTGTAGAACTGGGGACTCTTCTTGCCCACCATGAAGTGCGTGCTGGAAGGCAGGACGGAGAAGTCGCGCGGAGAGTCAGCGGCTTCGAATGCAGCCTTGAGTTCACCAACACCTGAGGGCATGAGCTCACGGAAAAGCTTGTTCACCTTGGTCCGCGAAACCACGGCCATAAGTCCCGCCAGGACCGGCTCGGGTACCCGTGCAAGGGCAGTTCCGGGGTGCATGCCCCTTTTCATCCGGGCCATCGCACGATTGAGGTCGCCTTTGTCCACGGAGTCCGCGAAGCCGGTCAGCCAATCCGTGTCCATGCTGCCATCGATGTTCACCGCGGCGTCGTAGACAGCGAGCTTGTCCGGTTGGTGGTGCGTGCCCGCAAAGGCCTGGGCTGCATTCAAGGCCACGGACCCACCCAGGCTGTGGCCAAAGATGTTCCGGGCGCCGGTGGCGTCCATGATGGTGCGGACATCGGCGATCTCCGTAGCCATGGAGTAGTAGTGCGGCTGCTCGGTGGATTTGCCCCGGCCCCGGCGGTCGTACACGTCCACAGCCCAGCCATCACCGAGGCCCTTGGCCAAAGCGACGGAGAAGGGCCGATAAATGAGTGCCGTGAGGAACGCGCCACCGATGAGGACCACGCGGCGCTCCCCGGGTGCGTCTTCGGTGCCGTAACTGTACAAGGCGAGCCGTCCGCCGTCGTGCGTCTGAATATCGCGTTCCCTCACCGGAACATCCTAGGTGGCATCCGGAAGTTCACCGTGCAGCCGGGTCCCCGAGAGGAACCGCGCTATGCGGGCCGCGAGCCGCTTGCCAGGGCGCAGGGGGCCTTCGTGGAACTGCAGCGGCACCACAGCAAAGTCGATCACAGGCACGGCCCCGGCCAAGGTGCGGCCGGTCTCTGCGAAGTACGACGGACTCCAACCCCCGCTGAGCATCAACGTGGGCGTGGAGAGTTCCATGAAGTCGTGAAGGTGGGCATCGGCGTCCAGGACTGCGCGCATTTCGGTGACTGCCGTGGGCAGAAGGGAGCGCATCTCCAAGCCCAGGCGGGTCCGGGCCGACAGGACACTGAGCGTGCGCAGCGCCCCCATGGGCAGATAGGAAATTGGCCCGGCAGTTCCCAGCCCCTGCACCAGATGCGCCCACGCATGATCCAGCTGGCCGGCAGTGACCGCTTCCTCAAGCTCGGGCCGCCACCGGCTGCTGAGATTGCCTGACAGCGACACTGCGGCGTCGTAGGTGACCAGTTTGTTGATGCTGGCCCGCCGCGCGGCTTGCAGCGCCACGAAGCCGCCATAGCTGTGCGCCACAACGTCAGAGGAGCCGGTCTTCTCCATCACCGCGAGGAGGTCCGCGATCTCGGTTTCCACCGAATAGCCCGACGGCTGCGGCGCGGACCGCCCACGGCCCCGTCGGTTATAGCTGTGAACCGGGCGCCCCAGCATGACGCTGAGGGTCCGCGCGAAAGGCCAGTACAGCGAGTCCGTCACCAAAGTGCCATGAACAAGCACGACGCCGGCCGGTTCAGCGGGTGCCTTCGAGCCGGGAATTGACGCTGCTTTGGCGGGCCGGAAGGTGTGCACCTCGAGCTGCCCGCCGCCGTCGACCGTTTCAACTGTCCATGTCTCCACAGCCCCGAGTCTATGCGTTTGCCTGATCTTGGGGCCCGGAAGTGAAGGTCTGCAATGACCGGTAAACTTAAGGACTGTGACTTCCGCAAACACCCCAGCCCTGAACACCTCCGCAGAGCCCATCGATGCCAGCGAGCAGATGCGCATCCGTATGGAAAAGCGCGCCAAGCTGATCGAGCGCGGCACGGAGGCCTATCCCGTGGGTGTTGAACGGACCCATTCCCTTGGCGAAATCCGCGAGAAATACGCACATCTGGAAGCCGATGAAACCACCGGCGACACCGTTGGTGTCACCGGGCGCGTCGTGTTCGTGCGCAACACCGGCAAGCTGTGCTTCGCCACCCTCCAGGAAGGCGGCGTGGACGGCAAGGGCGTCCGGCTGCAGGCCATGCTGAGCCTTGCCAACGTCGGAGAGGAAGCGCTCGCCGAATGGAAGGCCCTGGTTGACCTGGGCGACCACGTATTCATCAAGGGCGAGGTCATCTCCTCCCGCCGCGGTGAGCTGTCCGTCATGGCCGACTCCTGGTCCATGGCGTCAAAGGCGCTGCGCCCCCTCCCGGTACTGCATGCAGAACTGAACGAGGAAACCCGCGTCCGCCAGCGCTACGTGGACCTCATGGTGCGCGATGAAGCCCGTGAGATGGTCTACAAGCGCGCAGCCATTACCCGCTCGGTGCGCGACACCCTGGACCGCCATGGCTACGTGGAGGTGGAAACTCCCATCCTTCAGCTGGTCCATGGCGGCGCTACCGCACGCCCGTTTGAAACACACATGAATGCGTTCGACCAGAAGATGACACTGCGCATCGCTACCGAGCTCTTCCTCAAGCGCGCCGTTGTGGGTGGCATCGACCGCGTGTACGACATGGGCCGGGTTTTCCGCAATGAAGGCGTGGATTCCACACACAGCCCCGAATTCACCACCTTGGAATGCTACGAAGCCTGGGCAGACCAGTTCGTCATGGCCGAACGCATGAAGGAAATTATCCTGAATGTGGCGGACGTCGTTGGTACGCGCACCATCCAGACGGAGGCCGGTGAAATCAACCTCGACGGCGAATGGGCCTGGGTTTCGGTTTACCCGGGTATTTCCGAAGCCGTGGGTGTGGAAATTACGCCGGACACCACAGTGGAGGAACTGCTGGCAATTGCTGCCAAGCACGAGGTCAAGGTGGACCCCAAGTGGGACGCCGAGAAGATCGTTGTGGAGCTGTTCGGCGAGATTGTGGAACCCACTTTGCTGAACCCGACGTTTGTTTATGACTACCCGCCGTCGGCGCAGCCGCTGGCCCGACCACACCGTGAAGACGGGCGCCTCATCGAGGCCTGGGACCTGATCATCGGCGGCATGGAGCGCGGTACGGCCTTCTCTGAACTCATTGACCCCGTCATCCAGCGCGAACGCCTGACGGAGCAATCACGCCGCTCCGCCGCCGGTGATGAGGAAGCCATGCAACTGGACGAGGACTTCCTCCGCGCCCTCGAATACGGCGCGCCGCCCATGGGCGGCATCGGGCTCGGCATTGATCGTTTGGTCATGCTGTTCACCGGGGCCGGTATTCGCGAAACCATTCTGTTTCCCTTGCTGAAGCCTGAAGGACACTGACCATGGAGTACATCGCAGTCCTTGCGCCGTCCATAGTTGTAGGTTTGATCTTCTGGTTTGCCATGAAGTCGATCTTCAATGCAGACAAATCCGAGCGTCAGGCAGAAGCCCGCGCCCAGGCGGAAGCGAATTCAAAAAATTCCGGCCCGGCCTCCGAAGGTCCAACCGCTAAATAGGCTCCTAAATGGGATCCACTTTCGCGTGAATCCATTTGTGCTTTGACGTGCGTGCTTGCCGTGAACGATAATCGAGAAAGGAACCCGGGGAATTTCTGATTATCCATCCCTCCAAAAGAGAGGCAACTCATGGCACAGAAAGTAAAAATCATCCTCGTCGATGACCTGGATGAGGGGGCTGCGGACGAAACTGTCCGCTTCGGCCTGGACGGTGTGAGCTACGAAATGGACCTGTCCACGGCAAACGCATCGTCGCTGCGGAAGGCCCTGGAACCGTTTGTCGCAAAGGCCCGGAAGACCTCTTCCGGCCGTGGGACGAGGGGTCGCGCTACTCCGGCCCGCAACCAGGATTCCGCACAGATCCGTCAGTGGGCCCGGGATAACGGTTACACGGTCAACAGCCGCGGACGTATTCAGGCTGAAATTCAGGAAGCCTACCAAAAGGCCAATTCCTGATTCACCACTTCAATGCCCCGGCAGTCACTGCCGGGGCATTGGTTGTTTAAGGGGCTGGGTTTGTTGGGTTCCGCCCAGGCCTGCCGGCGGAATAGTCCGTGAATCTGCCCGGTGCTGGACGGCCCGTTTACCGGTGCTATTGGTGCAGCGGCAAAGCGTCGCGATTACTCCTCCGTGGAATACTTCCGGGGTGGCCCGGCGGCAGGTAGCCAGCGCCGGCTGGCAGGATGTCACCGTCGCCTGCCGCGGTCAAGGGGAAGTGCCCGTTTTATTCCTCCACGGCGTCATGTTTCCCCTGTGGCGAACACGCCCCAAAAGTGTTGCTCCGGCACGTAGCATCAAAGTACGTCGTAGCTAGGAGTGTGGCGAAATGTTTGAGAGATTTACGGACCGTGCCCGTCGCGTGGTCGTCCTTGCCCAAGAAGAGGCACGGATGCTCAACCACAATTACATCGGTACCGAGCACATCCTCTTGGGTCTGATCCACGAGGGTGAAGGCGTTGCTGCCAAGGCGCTCGAGTCCCTGAGCATTTCGCTCGATGGCGTTCGCGAGCAAGTACAGGAGATCATCGGCCAGGGCCAGCAAGCCCCGTCCGGTCACATCCCCTTTACGCCGCGTGCCAAGAAGGTGCTTGAGCTTTCCCTTCGTGAAGCACTGCAGCTCGGCCACAACTACATCGGAACTGAGCACATCCTGCTCGGCCTCATTCGCGAAGGCGAAGGCGTGGCCGCACAGGTGCTGGTGAAGCTTGGCGCAGACCTGAACCGGGTCCGCCAGCAGGTCATCCAGCTGCTCTCCGGTTACCAGGGCAAGGAGACCGCGGGCAGCGGCTCCGGCCAGGGCCAGCCGGAAGGTACCCCTGCCGGTTCGGTGGTGCTCGACCAGTTCGGACGCAACCTCACCCAGGCTGCACGCGAAAACAAGCTCGATCCTGTGATCGGCCGCGAGCAGGAGATGGAACGCGTCATGCAGGTCCTCTCCCGCCGCACCAAGAACAACCCGGTGCTGATCGGTGAGCCCGGCGTTGGTAAGACCGCCGTCGTCGAAGGCCTCGCCCAGGCGATTGTCCGCGGCGATGTCCCGGAGACCATCAAGGACAAGCAGCTGTACACGCTTGACCTCGGCTCCCTGGTTGCCGGCTCCCGTTACCGCGGTGACTTCGAAGAGCGCCTGAAGAAGGTCCTCAAGGAAATCCGCACCCGCGGCGACATCATCCTCTTCATTGACGAGATCCACACCCTCGTCGGTGCAGGTGCTGCCGAAGGCGCCATTGATGCTGCATCTATCCTGAAGCCGATGCTCGCCCGTGGTGAACTCCAGACCATCGGTGCCACCACACTTGACGAGTACCGCAAGCACATCGAAAAGGACGCCGCTCTTGAGCGCCGCTTCCAGCCGATCCAGGTCAAGGAACCCTCGGTTGCGCACGCGATCGAGATCCTCAAGGGACTACGCGATCGTTACGAGGCACACCACCGCGTGACGATTACCGACGGCGCTCTCGCCTCGGCTGCGCAGCTGGCCGAACGCTACATCTCGGACCGCTTCCTGCCGGACAAGGCGATCGACCTCATCGATGAAGCCGGCGCACGCCTGCGCATCCGCCGCATGACGGCTCCGCCGGAGCTCAAGGCCATGGATGAGCGCATTGCCGACGTGAAGATGGAGAAGGAATCCGCCATCGACGCCCAGGACTTTGAGGGTGCTGCCTCGCTGCGCGACAAGGAGCAGAAGCTCATTGCCGAACGGGCAGAGAAGGAGCGCACCTGGAAGTCCGGCGGCATGGACGACATCTCCGAGGTTGACGAGGACCTGATCGCGGAAGTTCTCGCGAACTCCACGGGTATCCCGGTCTTCAAGCTCACCGAGGAAGAATCTTCCCGCCTGCTCAAGATGGAAGACGAACTGCACAAGCGCGTCGTCGGCCAGGACGAAGCCATCAAGGCGCTGTCCCAGGCCATCCGCCGCACCCGGGCAGGCCTGAAGGACCCCAAGCGTCCCGGTGGCTCGTTCATCTTCGCCGGCCCCACGGGCGTCGGTAAGACCGAGCTCGCCAAGGCACTTGCCGAGTTCCTGTTCGGTGAAGAGGACGCCCTCATCACGCTGGACATGTCCGAGTACTCCGAGAAGCACACGGTTTCGCGTCTCTTCGGTGCACCTCCGGGCTACGTCGGCTACGAAGAAGGCGGCCAGCTGACGGAGAAGGTCCGTCGTCGTCCGTTCTCCGTGGTTCTGTTCGATGAAGTGGAGAAGGCCCACGCCGATCTCTTCAACTCGCTGCTGCAGATTCTGGAAGACGGCCGCCTGACCGACTCCCAGGGCCGCGTGGTGGACTTCAAGAACACCGTGATCATCATGACCACCAACCTTGGTACCCGCGATATTTCCAAGAGCGTGGCTACGGGCTTCCAGTCCGGCACGGACACCCAGACCGGCTACAACCGGATGCGGGCCCGGGTTACCGAAGAGCTCAAGCAGCACTTCCGCCCCGAGTTCCTCAACCGTGTTGACGACGTCGTGGTGTTCCCGCAGCTGACGCAGGACGAGATCATCGAGATCGTGGACCTGTTCGTGAACCGTCTGGAGCGCCGCCTCAAGGACAAGGACATGGGCATCGAACTCACCCCCGCTGCCAAGGTTCTCCTGGCCACGCGTGGTTACGATCCCGCCATGGGTGCCCGGCCGTTGCGCCGCACCATCCAGCGCGAGATCGAGGACCAGCTGTCCGAGAAGATCCTGTTCGGTGAGATCCACTCCGGCGACATCGTTGTGGTGGACGTTGACGGCGAAGGTGACGACGCCAAGTTCACGTTCGAAGGCAACGCCAAGCCGCGTATCCCGGAGATCGCTCCGACCGCCTAAGGCACACGCTGTATCGCAGAAGCCCCACCCGCTCCGCAATGAGCAGGTGGGGCTTTTGTGTTGTGCGGTCAGGAGTTTTTGTACAGGTGGAGCCCTTAAAGTGGCTTCAGGGGGCGTTAGCTGTACGAGGACTTCACGAACCGGATCGGGGATCGAATGCGGGTACTTATGGTGGCTCCGGGGACGCGCGGGGATGTGGCGCCCATGGCCGGGCTCGGAGGTCGCCTGCAAGGGCTGGGGTACGAGGTTGCCGTTGCAGCAAACCTTGCCTATGCCCCTCTGGTTGTTGAGTCGGGATGCGAGTTCAGGCTGCTGCCGGGGAACCTGACGGAACTCATCAAGCAGCCGGCCCCGGGGGCGAAGGCCTCAGCCGGCAGCGTGCTGACGTTCTGGCGGAAGCTTGGCGAGTACATGGACAACGCAGCCACGGGAACCTTGGCGGCCGCCGAGGCCGGGGCTGATGTCATCATGGCCAACTCGGTGGCACCCTATGCCTACGACATTGCCGAGGCCTTCGGCATCCCGGCCCTTGGGGCCCATCTGCAGCCAACTGAACCGAGTGCGGCCTATCCGCCAGTGCTGATGAATTCGGCGCGAAGCCTGGGTGCGCTGGGGAACAGGATCATTGGCGAGCGAGCAGCTGCGGGGCCGGCGCCCTACGATGCTCCCAGTGCCCGCCTTCGCAAGCAGCTCGGCCTGCGCAAGGAAAGCCGGGCAGCGGGAGAGCGTCGTCGGAGGAAGGCCCGGGCGACCATTCTTCATGGCATCAGTCCTACCGTCCTGCCGCGTCCGGCCGATTGGCACGCGGGATTGGTGATGGCCGGATATTGGTGGCCCCCGGAACATAGCGGCTGGGAGCCGTCCGCGGAGCTTGTGGACTTTCTCGCCGACGGCCCAGCGCCCGTTTTCGTTGGTTTCGGCAGCAGTGCACACATTGACCCCGGCTTCATCCTCGAGGCAACGCGGCGTGCCGGAGTTCGGGCTGTTGTGCAGGGTGCAGAGGGCGTGCTGGGCGATGATGCCATGGGCGTTGGAAGCGTCCCGCACGAGTGGCTGTTCCCCCGCATGGCTGCTGTTGTTCACCATTCCGGTGCAGGAACCACTGCCGCCGGCCTGCGTGCGGGCGTGCCGTCGGTAGGTGTTCCCGTGTATACGGACCAGCCACTTTGGGCCTCGCGGATCGCGACCCTGGGCGCCGGTCCCCAACCGCTTCCGTACAAGAAGCTGACTCCGGAGCGCCTTGGTGACGTGATTGCGCAAGCCGTAGGAACGCCGTCGTACTTGCAGCAAGCGCAGGTCCTGGCGGCTGCCATCGCGAAGGAAGACGGGACCGTGCCCGTGGTGGAAGCCTTATGGAACCTCCCATCCAAGGAGCAGTAGAGCACTCATAACGCGCTGGGCTGCGACTTAGTGGGGCACGGGATATGTGGAAGTACTGTTTCACTGTGAGTGAACCACTCTGTGATCGGGAGCACAATGCGTGTTGAATCGGATCATGGACTCTGCTGACACTCTGACCCCGGGCGAGCAGCCCGAAACTCCCTTCCATCACCTGGACCACTACCTCGCCATCCCGCGGGTCAGCGGCCTCACCCTCAGCCCCGATGGCAAGCGCCTGGTCACCACCGTTTCGACGCTGAACGGCAAGGGAACCGAGTTCGCTTCGGCCCTCTGGGAGATCGACCCCACCGGCCAGAAGCACGCACGCCGCATCACCCGCAGTTCCAAGGGCGAGGCCGGCGCGGCGTTCGCGGCAAACGGCGACCTCTACTTCACCTCGGCGCGCCCGGACCCGGACAGCCCGGACGCTGACCCGGTGAACGCCCTTTGGCTGCTCCCCGCCGACGGTGGAGAAGCCCGCGTGGTGCACTCGCGCGCAGGTGGCATCAGTTCGGTCATGGCCGCGAAGGACGTAGATGCCACGTTCGTCAGCGCCGAGGTCCTGGCAGGATCCGCCGACGAAGACAACGACGACAAGCGCCGAAAGGCCCGCAAGGACAACAAGGTTTCGGCCATCCTGCACAGCGGCTACCCGGTCCGCTATTGGGATGCCGACCTCGGCCCCGCAGAGCCGCGGATCTTTGCCGTTGAGCAGGGTGACGAGCAGGAACCGGGCAAGCCGTCAACGGTGGACGCCGCGGCTCCACTCAAGCTCCGCAACCTGACGGTCGGCGTCGGCGGTTCGCTGCGTGAGTCAAAAACAGTGGTGAGCCCGGACGGGAAGACCATTTACACCAGCATGACCAAGGCGCTCGCCAAGGCCGACAGCCGGGAGGTGTTGGCCGCCGTCGACGTCGCCACCGGGAACGTCAAGGTGCTGCTGGACCACGAAGGCATGAGCTACTTCCCGGGACCCGTCAGCCCGGACAACGGCACGCTCGTGGTAGAAAGCGAAAGCGACACCACGCCGACGCAGGCTCCGCAGGTGAAGCTGCACCTGCTCAACGTTGCCGGCGGCGAGACCACGGACCTTGAGCCGCTGGCGCACCACTGGGATCGCTGGGCCACCGTCCTTGCCTGGCTTCCGGATGGCAGCGCCGTCCTGGCCAAAGCGGACGACGACGGCGCGTCGCCAGTCTTCCGGATCAGCGTCGCTGACGGTGGGGTCACCCGGGTGACGCAAGACGCCTCCGCCTATTCCGACGTCGTGATTTCTCCCGACGGGACGGCGGCGTATGCCCTGCGGAGCTCGTACGAATTCCCCGCCGAAGCGGTCCGGATAGACCTCGCCACCGGAGAAGTGACCAGGCTTCAGGCACCCGCTGAGCGGCCTGTGTACAAGGGTCGCCTGGAGCGCGTTGAAACGACAGCGAACGACGGTTCACGAATCCCCGCCTACCTCGCCCTCCCTGAAGGGGCATCGGCAGGGAAGCCTGCTCCGCTCCTGCTGTGGATCCACGGCGGCCCACTGGGTTCGTGGAACGCCTGGACGTGGCGCTGGAACCCCTGGCTGCTCGTCGCCAAGGGCTACGCCGTGCTGCTGCCCGATCCCGCGCTCTCCACAGGCTACGGTCAGGAATTCATCCAGCGCGGCTGGGGCGAGTGGGGCAAGAAGCCCTTCACCGACCTCATGGCCATCACCGACGCGGTGGTTGGGCGCCCGGACATTGACGAGTCGCGGACAGCTGCGATGGGGGGATCGTTCGGCGGCTACATGGCCAATTGGGTGGCCGGGCAGACCGACCGGTTCAAAGCAATTGTTACCCACGCCAGTTTGTGGGCGCTGGACCAGTTCGGTCCCACCACGGATGCCGCCCAGTACTGGCTGAAGGAAATGACCGTTGAAATGGCCATGGAGAACTCGCCGCACCTGAACGTGGGAAACATCAAGACACCCATGCTGGTGATCCACGGCGACAAAGACTACCGGGTTCCGATCGGCGAGGGACTGCGTCTCTGGTACGAACTCCTGTCCTCCTCGCAATTGCCAGCCGACGACAACGGCCAGAGCCCACACCGCTTCCTTTACTTCCCCGACGAAAACCACTGGGTGCTCCAGCCGCAGCACGCCAAGATCTGGTACGGCGTGGTGGAGCACTTCCTGGCAAAGCAGGTGCTGGGCGAGGACGTTGCTTTACCGGAGGAGTTGGGTTTATAGGCGATTCGTTCGGTCCCAGCCCCGCATTCTGTCATGCGCGGGGCTGGGGCGTCCGGTACCTGTTTGCCTCGCTAGGATGGGGGAGTGAATTCGACCTTCAGCCTCCGTCCTGCCCGCACCAGCGATGTAGCGGCGATCAAGAGGCTTGTGGCGCCCTTGGCTGAGGAGCGGATCCTCATGGCCAAGGAGACTGTGGCTTATTACGAGAGCCTGCAGGAATTCCGGATTGCCGAGTCTGACGGCGGCGAAGTCATTGGCTGCGGCGCGCTCCACGTGATGTGGGAGGACCTGGCCGAGATCCGCACTCTGGCGGCTGCCGATTCCTGGCGGGGGCGGGGCGTGGGGCATGTCCTGGTGGAAAATCTCCTTGAGGAAGCGCGGGCCCTTGGAGTGAGCCGCGTATTCTGCCTGACGTTCGAGGTGGACTTCTTTAAGCGCCACGGGTTTGAAGTCATGGCCGATCAGTCGGCCGTGGATCCCCAGGTTTACTCCGAGCTGCTGCGCTCGCATGACGAGGGCGTGGCTGAGTTCCTGGACCTGGCTCGGGTGAAGCCGAACACCTTGGGCAATACCCGCATGATCAAGCAGCTCTAGGCCTGCTTCCCCTTCCCTCCGCGTAGCGATCCTGCGGGTAAATGGCGCGTCTTTCAAGCGCGTCCGATTATGAGTGATTTAATCCTCTTTTCTTATCTAAAATTGATGGATAAACTGATCAAGGCTTGCTGGGGAAGCTTCCACCACATCGGTCAATTGAGAGAAGATCATGCAGTCCCACGCGTCCCTTTCAGATGTTTCAGAACTCCAACTCAGCGTGCGCGGTCCAGTGTTCACGCCTGCCGATCCCGGCTTCGCCGCTGAAATAGCGGCCTTCAACTTATCCACACAGCACCAGCCCGATCTCGCCTTCGGAGCCCTCGATGCAGAGGATGTCTCGGCAGCGATCCGCTGGGCAGCGGAGCGCGGTGTGCCCGTGTCCGTCCAGTCAACCGGGCACGGCGCCACGAACGCGATCGAGGGTGGCCTGCTGATCAGCACCCGACGAATGCTCGAGCTCAGTATTGATCCCCTGGAGAAGACAGCCCGCGTCGGTGCGGGTGTCCGCTGGAAGGCCGTGGTGGATCTCGCCGGGACCTTCGGCCTCATGGGGCTCTGCGGTTCAACCACTGATGTTGGCGTGGTGGGTTACACGCTGGGCGGTGGGCTGCCGATCCTGGGTCGCAAGTACGGATTCGCTTCTGACCATGTGATTGCGTTTGAAATCGTCACGGCAGACGGAACCCTGCGCAGGGTAACCCGGGACGAGGATTCGGAGTTGTTCTTCCTCCTTCGTGGCGGCAAGGGCAATCTGGGAATCGTCACGGCCATGGAGTTCCACCTCTTCCCTGGCTCCGACCTCTACGCCGGCGGAATCTACTTTGACGGTGAGCAAGCTCCAGAAGTACTGCAGGCGTTCAGGGATTGGGCGCCTGCCCTGCCTGTAGAGGCATCGGCGTCACTTGCCTTCCTGCGGCTGCCGGACATGGAGATGGTGCCGGAACCTCTGCGCGGAAAGTTCGTGATCCACCTCCGCTATGCCTACCAGGGTGATCTGGCGGCGGCGGCGCAACTCGTGGAGCCGATGCGCCGGAGTGCACCGTTCATGATGGATGCCACCGGCCCACTTGAAGCTACTGCTTTCGACTCCATCCACCAGGACCCGGACCAACCAGTTCCCGTGATGGAACACGGGTTCCTCTTGGACAGGCTGGATGCGCCGGAAGCCGAAACGCTTCTGCGGCACTTTGGCCCCGGCGTCGAAAGTCCTGTGCTGTTGGCCGAACTCCGGTTGCTCGGCGGTGCTTTGGCGACGAGCGCAGACGGTGACGACATTGTGGGTGGCCGCGATGCTTCGTTCAGCTTCTTCATGGGCGCCATTGCCGTCCCGCCGGTGGTTGCGATGTTGCCCGCGGTTTTCAATGCCGTCCATGAAGACCTTCGGCCTGCCGCCAATGCCGGAACCTTCGTGAACCTGCACGGCCACTTCGTGGATGCCGAAGACAGGGAACGGCCCTGGCGGGCAACGGCGTTGGAACGGCTCCGCAAGGCAAAGGCTGAGTTGGACCCGCAGAACATGTTCAGCTTCGGGCATGTAGTGGGGCTCCCGGTCATTGACCAGACAGTGTTGCTTGAAGACGTCGTGACTGCCGGCGGCGACGCCGTGCTGAACAACTAGGGGCTGAGGGCGATGAACAACCGCGTCACGTTCCCCGACTTCTCCGCCTTCCAGATCGACATTCCGCACGGATCATGGCCGCACGAAGCCTCTTGGCCCGGGGACAGGCACTCCGACCCGGATCTGTACTCTGCCTTCTGGCCCGAGTTCCCGGCCAGGCGGGAATCCGAGGCGGTGGCGACACCGCGGGCTGAGGAGTAGCCGGCGGAAATCAGGCCCGCGGAGGTGAGGCAGGGCGGAAGGGACGGCTCCAGGAGGCTGTCCCTTCAGCCATGCCAACCCTCACAGCCGCGGGGCACCGGGCAGTGCAGCGCCTGGTTGGGCGTCGAAGCGGCGTCGATAGTCCGTGGGCGTGGTGGAGAAGGCCCGGGCAAAGTTTTGCCGGAGGGTCACGGCGCTGCCAAAGCCGCATTCGACTGCCACCTGGTCTACGGACAGGCTGGAACTTTCCAGGAGGTGCCTGGCTGCATCCAGCCGCTGGGAACGCACCCACGCTGAGGGTGTGGCGCCGGTGGATGCCCTGAAGGCGCGAATGAACGTCCGGCGACTCAGGTGGGCCTGGTTGGCGAGCGTCTCGATGGTCAGATCCTCGCCCAGATGCCCCAGTGCCCACTCAAGGAGGCGCGCCATGGGGTCGTCGGAGGAACGTGGCGGCAGGGGATGCTCAATGTACTGCGCCTGTCCGCCCTCGCGGTGCGGAGCGATGACCAAGCTGCGTGCCACCTGGTTGGCTGAAGCGGATCCCAGGCGGGTCCTGACCAGATGCAGGCAGGCGTCCAGCCCGGAGGCGGTGCCGGCCGACGTCAACACGTCGCCGTGATCGATGTACAGCACCGTCCGGTCCAGGAAGACATCCGGGTGGCGTGCCGAGAGCGAACTGAAGGCCTCCCAATGGGTGACGGCGGATCGTCCTTTCAGCAGGCCGGCGTCGGCAACGGGAATGGTGCCAAGGCAGAGGCCAAGGATGGTGACGCCGCGATGATGCGCCTGCTGAAGTACGTTGCGGAGCTGTTCACTGGGCTCGCGGCCGTCATCAAACCATGAGGGCACCACTATGACGTCGGCTTCGTCCGCAGCTTCGGGGCCCCGGATTTCTCCCAGCTGATAGCCTTCCGCGGTGCGGATGTGGCCCGCCTGGTCCGCAAAAAGCAGGGTGGTCCACTCGGCGAGTCCTTGGCGCGCGACCTCGTCGAAGACCATTTGGGGGACAGCGAGGTGGAACATCGTGACGTCATGGAAGGCATACACAGCAATGCGCACGGATCCTCCTTTGATTGGCCTGAATCAATCGTATAAGGGCATTCATGCCACTGGTGGCCGGTTCCGAAGACGCCGAGGATGGAATGGTGCCGCAAGCCGGCCACTGCCTTCCACTTCACGGAAAGAGAGCATCATGAACACTCCCCGCCGCGCCCTTGTCCTGGTAGACGTCCAGCAGCAGTACTTCAGCGGACCCCTCGAGATCCAGTTCCCACCTCATCAGGAATCCATTGGAATGATCAGCAAGGCCATAGACGCCGCAACGGCCGCTGGCATCCCGGTTGCCGCCATCCAGCACAGCGCTGGAGAAGGTGCGCCGGTTTTCGCTCCGGGAACCGCGGAATTCTCCCTCCACCCTGACGTCGAGGCCCGCCGGAGGGACTCCTGGAAGGATGTCGTCAAGGAGTACGGCTCGGTCTACGCCGGGACGGACCTGACCGAATGGCTGCGGGAACACGACGTCGACACCGTCACCTTGGTGGGGTACATGACCAACAACTGCATCCTGGCTTCAGCTGTGGAAGCCGAATTTATAGGTTTCAGCACCGAAGTCCTCTCGGATGCGACCGGTGCCATCAATCTGGCCAACGACGCAGGATTCGCTGATGCGGAAACAGTCCACACCACCCTGATGGCTTTGCTGAACTCCAACTGGGCGGCCGTCAGCAGCACTGACTCTTGGGTGGAGGCTCTGAATGCGGGTAATGCCCTGGAGAGGAGCGATCTGGGGAGTTCGGCAGCGGCCGGGGCCTCGCGCTGAAAATCCCCGCGCGGGATAACTCCGCACCAAGGGCGCCCAGGGCCTACCGTGGGCCGGGCCGCCGGTAGTAGGGTCAGAGCACCAGCCGCAGCACGCCCAGGAGCATCACATGAAAAAGCTCATTAATGATCCACGCGCAGTGGTGGACGAGTCCGTAGAAGGGTTCGGCATGGCCCATGCCGACATTGTGGACGTCCATCCCGAGCCCAAGTACGTCATCCGAAAGGGTGCTCCGGTGGCGGGCAAGGTTGCCTTGGTCTCCGGTGGAGGCAGCGGCCACGAGCCCCTGCACGCAGGTTTCGTGGGACTCGGCATGCTCGACGCCGCTGTGCCCGGCGCCGTCTTCACCTCGCCAACCCCCGACCAGATCATTCCAGCTACGGTGGCAGTCGACTCAGGCGCCGGCGTCGTTCATATCGTGAAGAACTACACCGGCGACGTCCTGAACTTTGAAACCGCCGCCGAGATGGCGCAGGCCGAAGGCGTGCACGTGCGTTCGGTCCTGGTGAACGACGACGTCGCGGTGGAGGATTCGCTGTACACGGCGGGCCGGCGCGGGGTGGGCGGAACGGTTTTGGTGGAAAAGATCGCAGGAGCATCGGCCCAGCGCGGCGATGATCTTGACGCCGTCACGGCCATCGCCGAACGGGTGGTGGCCAACGTTCGGACCATGGGCGTGGCCCTGTCCGGCTGCACCGTGCCACACGCAGGCACGCCGAGCTTCGAGCTGGAAGACAATGAGATCGAGATCGGCATAGGTATTCACGGCGAACCGGGGCGGCACAAGATCGCCATGGAAAGCGCTGACGCTATTACGGACCGCCTCCTGGAACCTGTGCTGGAGGATCTTGCCCTGGCATCCGGGGACAAGGTGTTGCTGTTCGTGAACGGCATGGGTGGTACCCCGCAAAGCGAGCTCTACATCGTCTACCGGCGTGCCGCCCAGGTCCTGGCCGAGCGTGGAGCCACCGTGGAGCGTTCGCTGGTGGGTAACTACGTGACCTCCCTGGAGATGCAGGGCTGTTCGGTCTCGGTCCTGCGCCTTGATGACGAGATGACCCGGCTATGGGATGCTCCCGTCCACACCGCAGCCTTGCGGTGGGGAGCCTGAATATGGGGTTGACCGTTGCCTGGGCCCTGGACTGGTTGAAACTTTCCGCCAAGGCCATGGAAGAGCACCGCGTGGAACTGATCGAACTGGATCGGGCGATCGGCGACTCGGACCACGGCGAAAACATGGACCGCGGGTTCCAGGCCGTCCTCCAGAAACTCGACGAGGCGCCACCCGCAACTCCCGGAGCCGCGCTCAAAGCCGCCGCGATGGCCCTCATGTCCAAGGTGGGCGGCGCTGCCGGGCCGCTGTACGGGACGGCCTATCTGCGGGCAGCTACCTCGCTGGGCGATGCCGCCGAGATTGACGCCGAAACTCTGGCGGCCGCTCTCGCCGCCGCACGTGATGGCGTGGTGGCGCGCGGCAAAGCCGAGCTGGGGGACAAGACCATGATCGACGCGTGGACACCCGCCGTGGAAGCGGCCCAAAAAGCAGCAGCGGGCGGCGCGGATCCGGTAGGCGTCCTGGAGGCGGCTGCCGAAGCAGCTGAGACCGGGGCGATGGCAACGGATCCCTTGGTGGCTCGTAAAGGGCGCGCCAGCTACTTGGGGGAGCGCAGCGCCGGGCACCGCGACCCCGGGGCGGCTTCCACGGCGCTGCTCCTCCGTGCGGCCGCCGAGGCTGCTGCCGGTTCCACGGCCGGGACAGGAACCGAGGCCGTATGACGGTTGGGATCGTGGTGGTTTCGCACAGCAGCAAGATTGCCGAGGGTGCGGTGGAACTCGCCGCGCAGATGGCGCCCGACGTCGAATTGGTCGCCGCCGGGGGCACTGACGACGATCGGATCGGCACCAGCCTGGAGAAGGTGCTGGCCGCCGTCGAGCAGTCCTTGGTTGATTCCGGCGGTGACGGCGTGGTGGTACTGACCGATTTGGGCTCGGCGGTGATGACGGCTGAGTCTGCCATGGAGTTTGCGAGCGACCCTGATGCCGTCCTCCTTGCGGATGCACCCTTGGTTGAGGGCCTGGTGGCCGCCGCCGTCGCGGCCCAAGGAGGTTCCGGCGTCGCGGACGTCCGCAAGGCCGCGGAAGCCGCGGGATACCGGCCCGCGGAGCCGGTTGAAGCGACCGAGGCGGCCGGCGTCATCGAGCCGGACGCCAGCGGCGACTTCGAGCTCATCAACCCCCTGGGCATGCACGCCCGGCCCGCCGCGAAGATCGCAGGCGGCCTGTCCGGGTTGGACGCCGAGGTGACCGTCAACGGCGTCGACGGCATGTCCATCATGGCGCTCATGGCGCTCGCCGCCGGCCAAGGTTCCACGCTTCGTGTCGAAGCCCGCGGCAAGGGCGCGCAGAAAGCTGTTGACTACGTTCGGCGGTTGGTGGAAGAAGGGTTCGGGGAGCTCTAGTTCAGATGGATTTGCTGTCAAATATTGCTAAGTATGCTGATTAGTGATGTTGTAGAGGTACAGGTTCACTACAAGGAAGAGGTGCGAATCATGGGTGCTGACGACAAGATGGAGAACGCTGGCGAGAAGCTTGGTGGCAAGGCCAAGGAAGCTGCCGGAAAGCTGACGGACAACGAGCGTCTTGAAGCAGAAGGCAAGGGCGACCAGACGAAGGCCGACCTCAAGGGCGCCGGCGAGAAGCTGAAGGACGCCTTCAAGAAAGACTAGGTATCCGGACAGGGCCGCTGCGGTTGCAGCGGCCCTGCCTTGTTTTGTGAGGCGATTGTTGTGGCGTCGTCCGCCGGCGCCAAACTTGATGGAGGATGTACGTGAACATACTGGTGAAAATTTTCGGCCTGGCAATCGGTCTTGGCGCCGGTGCGCTGGCAAACAAGACGCTGGAGGGCCTCTGGGAGAAGAAGACCGGCAAGCCTGCCCCCAAAGACAGCACAGACCTCAATGATTCACTTCCGGGCGTGCTGGTCTTCGCGGTTGTCTCGGCCGCCGTCGCCGCCGTGGTTCACGTTCTTACCCAGCGGGGCACCAAGAGCGCCCTGGCCCGCATGAAGAAAACGGCTGACGAGGTCTAAAAACATGGCTATAGCTAAGTTCCCGAGCGTTGTCATCGATTGTCCTGACGCGGCCGCCTTGGCTGCCTTCTATGGCGAGCTCTTCGGCTGGGAAGTCGAGGACAAGGGCGACTGGTTCGATATCCGCCCCAGCGATGGCAGTAACTGCATCTCCTTCCAACAAGTGGAGGTGTACCAGCCGCCGGTGTGGCCCGGGCAGACCATTCCGCAGCAAATGCATTTGGACATGGTGGTGGAAGACCTGGACAAAGGCGAAGAAGTTGCGCTCTCGCTTGGGGCCACCAAGGCCGACCACCAGCCAGGGGAGACGTTCAGGGTGTTCCTCGATCCGGCCGGGCACCCGTTCTGTCTCTGCCTTAGCTAGGGCTTGGCCGCCGCTGGGCCTGAACCCTGTGGCGGCTCCCGGCCCCTTAGCCCTGCTGTGCCGCCCATTCCTCGACGCGGCGGTTGCTCTCTTCCTCGGAGAGGTCCTCGACACGCGTCATGATGGACCAACGCACGCCGAACGGATCGCGGATGCTCGCGTAGCGGTCACCTGAAACGAAGGTGGTCAACGGCTCCCGGATGGCGGCGCCGGCTTGCTCCGCTTTACGGACCAGGCTGTCCGCGTCGGAGCAGTAGAGGCCCAGGGAGTAGCAGTCATCTTCGCCGGACGGTGCTTGGACCAAGTGATATTCCGGGTTGGGCTCACCCAGCTGGAGGTGGCCGTTTCCGAAGTCCAGTTCGGCATGGACCACTATCCCGCCCATCTCAGTTTCGCCCACCACGCGGGCATCGAACACGTCCCGGTAAAAGGCGATGGCCGCCTTGGCGTTCGGCACCGAGAGGAACGGCGTGAGGCTGGTGAGACCGTTGGGAATGCCGTGGGTGGTGTGCTCCCCGTGGGCGGCCGTGGTTGATTCTGTGCTTGTAGTATCTGTCATGGATACGACGCTACGTGCCTCCGGGTGCCGGGCGCTTGGAGATTCGCGACAGGTTCACGCCGACCCGGGAGGGGCTTATGGAGGGTTCCTTCAAAGGCATCCTGTACCCCGCGCGACTACCCACCTTCAACCGCATACCCGCGCCGGCATCGGTAGCCGGCCTGGTGCAGTGGTTCTGGATCCCCGAGTGGGACATCGAACCCGGGCGGACCTCCCGGCAACACCTCATCGCCTACCCTGCGTCCAACTTGGTGGTGCAGCCTGCGGATGTCATCTTTTCGGGACCAACCACCCGCGCCGCACACCGCGACCTGACCGGCTCTGGCTGGGCTGTGGGCGCGCTGCTCCGCCCGGCCGCCGTGCCGTTGTTTACCGACGACCCCGGCGCCTTGCGGGACAGGCAATTGGCACTGGAGCTGACGGAGCTGCACACTGCGGTTTCGGCCGCGATGGCCCCGCCTCGCAGCGCCATGCAGCCCCGCAGTGCCACAACGCGCGACGACGGCACTCACCGCAAGCGGGCAGTAGAGGCCTTTGTTGCGTGGCTGGTTTCACTCGACGCAGTGCTCTCGGAGGAAGCCCTGCTCGCGAACCGGATGATGGATGTGATCGCTTCCGACCCAGAGGTGCTTTTGCTCGAGGACGCTGCCGCCCGGCTGGCGGTCTCATCGCGAACGCTGCAGAGGTTGGCCAGGAAGTACATAGGACTCAGCCCCGCAGCACTCATACGTCGCCGGAGGCTTCAGGATGCCGCCGAGCGTACCCGGTCCGATCCAACAGCGGACCTTGCGGCGATCGCCGTCGAACTCGGCTATGCCGATCATGCGCATCTGACGAACGACTTCCAGAAGTACTTGGGCTTCACGCCGAGTAGGTACCGGAGGTCAGCTGGGGAGTTTTGAGTGCCGGCGCCGTAGACTCGGTTGCCGCGTCGGTGTCCTCTTGCATCGTGTCCTCCCCGCGGAAAGCCGCAAGCATGGCGTCGCGATCGAATTGTCCCTCCCATTTGGACACCACGAACGTCGCGACGCAGTTGCCCAACAGGTTGACCACTACGCGCATGGAGTCCATCAATCGGTCTGCTCCAAGCAGGAGTGCAACTCCTGCCACCGGGAAGATTCCCAGCGCCCCGGCCGTCGCGGAGAGGGCGAGGAAGGCGGAACCGGGAACGCCGGCCATGCCCTTGGAGGTGAGCATCAGGATGCCGAGCGCTGCCAGTTGCTGACCCAGGTCCAGGTTGTGGCCAAAGGCCTGGGCAAGGAAAAGAAGGGAGATGGAAAGGTAAAGCGCGGCTCCGTCCAGATTGAAGGAGTATCCCGTGGGCACCACCAGGCCTGTGGTTGCCCGGGAACAACCGGCGTTGGTCAGCTTGGTCATGATGCGGGGGAGGACGGATTCAGTGGAGGCCGTGCCCAGGGCAAGCATAAATTCTTCGCGGGAGTACTTGATGAACTGCCACAGGGGAACGCGCGGGTAGACCCAAGCCACCACAAACAGCAGGCCGATGAAGACCAGCGCTGAGCCGTAGCATGCCGCAACCAGGAGGGCGTAGGTACTCAGCGAACTGAGCCCGTATTGGCCGATGATGAAGGCCATGGCGCCGAAGGCTCCAATGGGGGCGACCCGCATGACCCACGCCATGATTTTGAAGAAGAGCTCCAGTGTCGTTTCCATGAGGTCGATCACGGGCTTGCACTTCTCGCGGCCCACCACCACGATTGCTGCGCCAAAGAAGATGGCGAAGCACAGGACCTGGAGCAGCGAGTTGGACGCGAAGGCTCCTATGACGCTGGTGGGGATGATGCCCAGCAGGAACTGACCCGCATCTTTGGGTGGAGCGGTGGTGGTCTTGGCGTTCACTGCATCCTCGGACAAGGACGCCGGGTCAATGTTCAGGCCTGCGCCCGGCTGCACAAGATTGGCAACCACCAGCCCAAATGCCAAGGCGAAGAGTGTGGCGCCGGTGAAATAGATCAATGCCTTAACACCTACGCGGCCTACGGACTTGACGTCCCCCACGGCAGAGATCCCCGTGACGATGACCAGGAAAATCAGTGGAGCGATGATCATTTTAATGAGCTGAATGAAGCCGTCGCCCAGTGGGCGAAGGGCAGCCCCTATGTTTGGCCATAGGTACCCTATAGCGATGCCCAGCACCACGGCCACCAGAATCTGGAAGAACAAGGATTTGTACAGGGGCTTCTTCGCTGCTGGAGTCACGGAAGCCGTGGGTGTGGGAATTTTCAAGGGGGTGCCTGTCTGTGCGAGGGCCGCGCTGCGGTCGCGGCTGGGATCACACAAGACGCTATGAGGGCCTTGTTTCCGAATTGCTAATTCCTGAGGCCTGTTGTGTTTAATATCGGAACAAGATTTTCACGATGTGGAAAGTCTAGGTCTGACTTAGCCCGTCTTCATCCAAAATCACCGCGGCGGAAATGACCCTTCCGCATTGCTCGCCGTACGGATAATCGCCCTTGGGCGCGAAGGTCAATGTCCGCGTGGGCAGGGCTGTGCCAGAGGGAGACGTGCCGCTGACGGTCGCCTCCAGAGGGCCTTCGCTGAGGGCGGGAAGCTCAAGGAATCCCACAAATGTCCCGTCAGGGGACGATGTCGCGGAGCACACGCCATCCGGCGTGCAGCCTTGGTCCACGGCTACGGCGCCCGGGTGCAGGTCCAGGTCCTTTTCGGTGCAGGTACCGTCCTGGCAGGCCTTGAGCCGCAGCGTCCCCACCTGGTCTGCGTAACTCGCTGCAACACTCAGGGATACGCCTGCAATGTGCCCAATGGCAGGGCAGGCTACAGCCTCGGGATAGCACCCAGGGAGCAACGCCGCCGTTCCGGCAAGGGTCAACGCCACTCCGATTTTGCCCATGCTTCAGCGTAGGGCCGGACGGAGCCGGTGTCTCCAGTGAGTCCCGAAGAAGCACCTGCATCGTTACGGCTCACCCGTTCCCGTTGCCGAACCGATACCGCGCCTGCGGAAGGCTAGGCCGGAAGCCGCAACCCGCCGTCGTGCATCTCTGCCAAGCCGTCCACCAACAGGCCATCCAGTGCGCGCTCAAGTTGCTCCGGCGCCGAGTTGAGCCGGTGCAGAGCGGCGAGGGGGATCCCGATGCCCGACGGCGCGAATCCGAGGTCCGCCGGCGCTTGCTCGAACATCTGGCGCGGGACGGGAGAGGCGGCTTCGCGGAGGACGGCCATCACGGCGCCGCGGACCTGCCGGTCGGTGCCGTGCCAGGACTGGCCTTTGGGCGTGTACGACGGCGGCGGCTCACCAGCGGCGAGCCAGGCGCAGCTTGAGCGGACAGGACAGTCCGCGCACTTGGGGCTGCGGGCCGTGCACACCATGGCTCCGAGTTCCATGACGGACGCGTTCCAGCGCACGGACAGTTCCTGTTCGGCGGGGAGGAGGGCCTCGGCCAGGCGCATTTCACCTGCCGTCAAGGCGGGAGCGGGCAGGGCGTTCCCGGAAATGAGCCGGGCGTGAACCCGCCTGATGTTGGTGTCCACCACGGTTTCGCGCCGTCCAAAAGCGAAGGCGGCGACGGCGGCAGCTGTGTAACTCCCCACGCCCGGCAAACCCAGAAGCTCGGCATACGTGTCAGGAACGTTGCCGCCGTGCTGCTCGCGGATGGCGACGGCGGCTGCGTGCAGTCGCAGGGCGCGGCGTGGGTATCCGAGTCGGCCCCAATGGCGGACGGCTTCGCCCGACGGCTCCTCGGCCAGATGGCCCGGCGTGGGCCAGCGGTCCATCCAGTCCCGCCACACGGGCAGCACCCGGACCACAGGAGTCTGCTGGAGCATGACCTCGCTGACCAGGATTCCCCAAGCGCTGCAGTCCGGCTCGCGCCATGGCAGATCCCTGGCGGCGTCGGCGAACCAGAGGTCCAACGCGTCGTGGAGCTTGGCCAGCTGGCCGGAATCAGGAAGAGTCATACTGCCCTCAACTGTAATGGAATCCGGACGCCTCACCGTCCCGGGAGTGGCCATGGCCGACGTCACACAGTCCCGGATCAGGGTCCTGCGGCGTGTAGGTTAGGTGCCCCGAGGGCCACGAGCCTAGCCTAGAACCATGGCCACCAACGGTAAGCAGCAGTCGACCGCGCGCTCTTCAGCGCCGGCGAAGGGTGCTGCCCGTGGCTCATCCCGGAACGGAACAACAGGCCGCGGTGCCCCGACGAAGAGGCGGCGCCCGAGCCCTGCTGTGTACCGCCGTCGTCGGCAAGTTGTTTTTGGCGCCCTGCTGCTGGTGATCGCCCTGCTGGTTGGAGGCGGGGTGGCCCTCACCGGCGCGCTCGCCGGAAAGAATGAGCCCCAGGCCGTCAGCACCCCGGAAGCGTCGCAGGCGCCGACACAGGGAAGCGCGCCGTCAGGGACACCGTCGCCGTCTGCTTCGCCGACGCCTGTGTGCGACTTCAACCTCATGACTGTCGCGGCCAAGACCGACAAGCCCGCCTATGGTGGGGAAGATAAGCCGCTGCTCACCATGACCATCACCAACGGCGGCAACGCTCCGTGCGAGGTCAACGTGGGAACCTCCCAAATGGAGTACCTGGTGATGAGCGGCGCGGACCGCATCTTCTCCTCCAAGGACTGCCAGACCGGCGGCGAAGACCTCATCAAAACCATCCAGCCCGGCAAGAGCGAAACCGCCAACTTCCCGTGGCAGCGCAACCGGACCCTGGAGGGCTGCGCCGCGATCGACGCCAAACCGGGTGGTGGCGGCGCCTACTACACGTTCGAGGCGCGGCTGGGGAACAAAGCCAGCCCCAAGGCTGTCTTCCAGCTGAACTAAGTTCCTGCTGAGCAGGCGTTCGACGGCGGCAGGCGGCTTAGAGGAACCGGTCCAGCAGGCTGGCCTCGGCCATGCGGCTCAAGCCCTCACGCACCGTCCGGGCACGCTGATCGCCGATGCCGTCCACGGTCATCAGGTCATCGATGGTGGCGGCCATCAGGTTCTGGAGACCGCCGAAGTAGTCCACCAGGCGGTCGGCCACTGCCTTGGGCACCGACTTCAAACCGGACAGCAGGCGGTAGCCGCGAGGCTGGACCACTGCGTCCAACTGCTCAACCCCGCCGGCGAAACCGATGATGTGTGCGATGCGGCTGAGGTCGATCAGTTCGGTGGGTCCCAAGTTGAGGAGTGCCTGGACGGCTTCCTCGATCTCCTCGGGCGTGGCATCGGGGTCCGAGTAGTCGCGGATGATGACGTCGCTGCCCGGACCACGGCCCATGGTCAGTTCCTCCACCTGGAGGGACAGCAGACGGCCGTCTTCGCCAAGTTCCAGAACGTACTGGGCGATTTCCTCCGAGATTCGACGGACCATTTCCTGGCGCTGCAGGGTGACCGCGACGTCCCTGACGGTAACAAGGGCCTCGATTTCGAGGGCGGAGAGGGAACTGGTGACCTGGTCCAGCCTGGCGCTGTACCGTTCCAACGTTGCCAGGGCCTGGTTGGCGCGGGCGAGGACCTTTTCGGAGCCCTCCAGCACGTGGCGCAAACCGTTCACGTAGAGCGCGATGATCTGCATGGACTGGCTGACGGAGATCACGGGAACGCCGGTTTGGATAGCCACGCGCTCAGCGGTGCGGTGCCTGGTGCCCGATTCCTGGGTTTCGATGCTTGAATCCGGGACCAGTTGGACTGCGGCGCGGACTATATTGCTGGCGTCCTTGTCGCAGATGATGGCGCCGTCCATTTTGGCCAGCTCGCGCAGGCGCGTGGGGGAGAAATCGATGCCGATATCGAACCCGCCGGAACAGATGGAGTCGATGGTGCGGTCGTAGCCCAAGACAATCAGGGCTCCGGTCCGTCCGCGGAGGATGCGTTCCAGGCCATCGCGCAACGGGGTTCCGGGTGCGACTCTGGCCAAGGTCGCCTTAAGCGACTCTTCCGGGCTCCGGGCCATAGGGTTTCCCTTCGAAGGTGCAAGCCTCGGCTCACAGACAAGCTGAATCCGGCGTCAGTGGGCACTAACAAAAAATGCCCCAATGACGACAAGCACAATGATAGGGCTTCCGGGGACCGTTAACCGCACCAGCAAGCCCCAAAGTGGGTCATTTCGTGATGTTCGGACGCGCCCGCAAAGTGGTTTGGCGGCTGATTGGCGGAAACCCTATTTCCCCCAACCAGCCGCCTCCCGCCTAGTTCCTGCCGCGCCCGAGCCCGGTCAGCAAAGCTCCACCGGCCTCGCGCCACAGCCCGGGGCTTCCCGGTGCAGCAGCGTTTTCCTCCAGGTATTTAATCCAATCGCGGTACTCGGTAATGTCCCGTCCCTCTGCCGCGGCCACAGCGTCGCAGGCAAAACCCACCGCTCTGCTGCCATCGTCCAGCGTGATGGACCCCAGCAGCATGGGTTCCGGCAGCTCGGCCAGGAAGGACCCGAGGGCGGCCTCGGAGAGCAGCCATCTCTCAGCAACGAGCCCGGCTCCGCGCGTCGAACGAACCACTCCGGGCTTGGGCGGCGTGGTCTCCAAGGCCACCATCCGGTACTGCGCCGCGGTGGTCACCGGGCCGTCCCAGAAAGCTCCACGCCCTTCGAGCTCCGCCGCCAGCGGCTGCCCCTTCCGGTGCGCCCCCACGACTACGAGGGGAACGACGGCGGCTCCCGCAGCAACCGGCCAGGGGACCTTGGGCGCGGGAGACTGAGCTGGTGCTGTCGCCGCGCCCGCCGCGGCTCCCGCCGCGAACAGTTCGGGCAGCTCCGGGGTGAGCTCGATCCGACGCGCAATGTCCGCGGCCACCCCGTCCTCGAAGGTCCGGGCAACCACCGTCAGGCCGAACTGGGAGGTACTGCCTGTTTCAACGCCGTCTGTTTCGGTTACGGTGCCCGCCGGTACGGCAACAGCGCTGAGATCAAAGAGGTTGCAGAAATTGGTATAGGTGCCCATCCGGGAGTTGACCCCCACCGGATCGGCCGCCACCTCGGCCAGCGTCGGATGGAACGGTGCCGTGGGTACAACCAATGCGTCGAATCCGTCCAGGCGCTCCATGGCGCGGCGTTTGAGCTGCTCCAACGCCGCCGTGTCCGCGACGTACCGGTGTGCCGGGACTTTGCCCGCGGCTTTGATGATGCCGGCGACTGTGGGGTCCAGCGTTGCGGGCACCTCGCCGGACTGGGCTGCACCGTCCGAAGTACCTACCCCGCCCAACGTCGCCGAATCAATGAAGCTGCCGACGGCGGCGTAGCGTTCGGCCACCAATCCGCCGTCGTACAGCAGCCGGGCTGCTTGCAGGAAGACGTGCAGGTCGATGGGTTCCGCCACCACTCCTGTGGACCGCAGCCGCCCGATCTGCGCCTGGAACTCCGACGCCCACGCTGCCGGGAGCGCCGGCAGGGCAGCCGGATAGGCCACCCGCGGGGTGGAAGGTGCCGCAACCTTCACGTCGGTGGGCCAGGTGCGGCCCTGCCCGGCCATGATGCCCATGGCGAGCTCGGCAGTGGCGAGATCGCGGGCGAAGATCGTGGCGGTGTCCCACGAACGGCATGCCGGGACCACACCCTCGGTGGACACCACGCCCAGGGTGGGTTTGATCCCTACGATTCCCTGCAGCGCGGCGGGAATCCGGCCCGAACCCGCGGTATCCGTGCCGATGGCGATGTCCACAAGACCCAAGGCCACCGCCACGGCAGATCCGGAACTGGAGCCGCCGGAGATCCTCTCGGGACGCCTCGAATCACGGACAGCACCGTACGGGCTGCGGGTACCCACCAGGCCCGTGGCGAACTGGTCAAGGTTGGTGGCCCCGAGCACCAAAGCGCCGGCAGCGCGGAGCCTCGCAACTGGCACCGCATCCCTGGCGGGTACATCCCCAAAACCGGGGCAGGCCGCCGTCGTGGTTAACCCGGCAACATCCACGTTGTTTTTCACGGCGAGCAGGAGACCGGCAAGCGGCAGGTTCCCGCCGGCCGCCACGGCGGCGTCAATCCGGCCCGCTTCCGCGAGCAGTTCGTCCCGCCCGCGCAGGTGGATCCAGATTTCGGGACGGTCGACGGCGTCAACCGCCTCGAGCGCGGCAAGGACTCGCACCACGGTGGTTCCAGTCATGATGCGCTTCCCTCCAGGACGAGTGCGGGTGCCCGGACGTCCACTGGTTCCAGGACCACCAGCGCCTCACCAGCCACCACTTGAGCACCGGCGGCGGGCAGGACCTGTTGGACCAGGCCATCCACCGGAGCCTGGATGACCGTCTCCATCTTCATCGCCTCAAGGGAAACCAGCGATTGGCCGGCCACCACCAAGTCTCCGGGTTCCACGTCCACTTTCCACACGCTGGCTGCGAACGGCGACGTCACCAGGGTGCCGCCGTCGGGAACAACAACGTCGTCGGCCGGCGGGGCCAGCGAGACTGCCTGCTCGGCACGATCGAACTCGCCGGCTTCCTCCCAGGCCTGCCGCTCCACGGCGAAAGCCGCCGACTGGGTCTCGCGGAATTCCGCGATGGAGACGCTGTTGCGGTCCAGGAATTCCTCATGTTCTGCAAGTGAGAACGTGCCTTCCTGGATCTCGACGCCATGGCCACGGCCAGCAGCCATGTCGGCGCGGAGGTCCAGGAGCTCCTCGGGACTGACGGGGTACCAGGAAATACGGTCGAAGAACCGGAGCAGCCACGGCGAGCCCGGCTCAAACGGCGCCGAATCCGCGTAGCGCGACCAAACCTGGGTGGTACGTCCCACGAACTGGTATCCACCGGGACCTTCCATGCCGTAAATGCACATGTAGGCTCCGCCGATTCCGACGGCGTTCTCCGGCGTCCAGGTGCGGGCAGGGTTGTACTTGGTGGTCACCAGCCTGTGCCGCGGATCCAACGGTGTTGCCACCGGCGCTCCGAGGTACACATCACCCAGTCCCAGGACGAGGTACTCCGCGTTGAACACCGTATCGAAGACATCGTTGACGGAGTCCAAACCGTTGATGCGGCGGATGAACTCGATGTTCCACGGGCACCACGGGGCGTCGTCGCGGACACCGGCCATGTAGCGCTCGATTGCCTCACGGGTAGCGGGATCGTCCCAGGACAAGGGCAGGCGAACGCTGCGGCTGGGCACCACCAGCTCCGAGCTTGCAGGGAGTGCGGCCTCTATTTCCTGCACCAGGCCCAACAGCTTAGATGTGGGAAGGACGGAGGGATCGGCTTTGATCTGCAGGGAACGGATACCTGGCGTCAGATCCACGATGCCCCGGACGGCGAGACGCTCAAGTTCCTGGTGCAGGGCGTGGACCCTGGCGCGGAGGCCAAGGTCCAGCACCATGTCGCCGTACTCCACCAAAAGGTTGTCGTCACCGGAGCGGCGGTAGGTGACAGCAGGCCGTCCGTCACCTTCGAGCACCCGGCCCAGCACGCCGTCGTCGCCGTCGCCGCGCAGCAACTCGGCCGTGCCTGATGCCATGCCGGAAGCCGAGCCGGTGCCGAACCCGCCGGCACCCGGCAGTATCAGTTGCCTCGCGGCGCCAAGTTCCTTCACCGAAGGCGCCTCAGCCGAGCGGATCGGCACGAAGCGGACCTTGTCCCCGGGGCGGAGTTGCCCCAGCTTCCAGCGCTCGCCGGCCACCACGGTGACGGGGCAGACGAAACCGCCCAGACTGGGACCATCAGGGCCCAGCAGGATGGGGGTATCGCCGGTGAAGTCCAAGGCACCCACAGAGTAGGCGGTGTCGTGGATGTTCGAAGGGTGCAGTCCGGCCTCGCCGCCATCATTGCGTGCCCAGCGCGGTTTGGGACCGATCAGGCGGACGCCGGTGCGGGCGGAGTTGAAGTGGACCTCGTATTCGGCGGCGTAGAGTTCCTCAATGTCTTCGCGTTGGAAGAATTCCGGGGCGCCATGCGGCCCCTCCACTACCTTCAGCTGCCACTCCGTGGTGAGGGCCGGGCGGCTCTCCACGGGAACCGGGCCGGGGACGGTCTCAGGGAGGTGCCCGGTGACGGTGCGGATTACATCGCTGGCCCGCAGGACGCGGCCGCCATGGCCGCCGAACTGGCCCAAGGTGAAGGTTGATGCACTCCCCAGGTATTGGGGAACATCAAGCCCACCTTCGAACAGGATGTATCCCCTCAGCCCGGATCCGTCGGCCGATCCGACATCCAGGAGACCGTTGTCCGGGACGGTGATGGGTTCCCACGCTGGGGCCGGACGGCCGTTGACGGTCACCGTGACGTCCGCTCCGGTGACGCACACTGTGGTGGCGTGGGTGAAGCGGAGCGCCGGTCCGGCCATGGTGAATTCCAGACCGGGTGCGCCCTCAGGATTGCCCAGCGCGGTGTTGCCCAACCGGAACGACAAATCATCCATGGGTCCACTCGGAGGCACTCCGATCTGCCAGAGCCCGGTCCTGCCCGGCCAATCCTGCACGCTGGTCTGGAGTCCCGGCCGTTCAACGGTGATCCGTGGTTCAGGATCGCCCACGGAGTTCAGAGTTCCGGTGGAATGCTTCGCGGCGCGGACCACGTCCATCCCGGCCACGGCGCGCAGCATGCCCAGGTTGGTCTCGATGCCATCAATGCGGGTTTCCGCCAACGCCGCAGCCAGGGCGTCGAAGGCGGCGTCGCGGGTAGTACCGGACGTGATGACCTTGCCCAGCAGGGGATCGTAACTGGTGGAGACTTCGCTGCCGGTCTCCACCCAGGCGTCAATGCGCACGACGTCGGAGGCCGGGTACTGCGCGTTGGTGACCGTTCCGGCGCTGGGCTGGAAGTTGCGGGCCGGGTCTTCTGCGTAGATACGGGCTTCCACGGCATGACCTGTAACGGGCACACTGTCCGGCACGCCATCAAGCACCGGCTCATTCCGGGCAAGGTTCAGCATCCACTCCACCAGGTCAACGCCGGTGATGGCTTCGGTGACGGGGTGCTCCACCTGCAAGCGTGCGTTGACTTCCAGGAAGGAGGCTTCCTGGCGGACGGGATCGTAAACGAACTCCACTGTGCCTGCAGAACGGTAGCCCACCGAGGCGCAGAGGGCACGGGAGCTGCGGTGCAGTTCCTCCCGCAAAGCCTCCGGCAGATCCGGAGCGGGCGCCTCTTCAAGCACTTTCTGGTGGCGGCGTTGCAGCGAGCAATCACGGTCGCCAAGGCTCACCACACGGCCCGCACCGTCTCCGAACACCTGGACTTCCACGTGGCGGGCATGCTCGATATAGCGTTCAGCGAAGACTCCGGCGGTTCCGAAGCTGGAGCTTGCCAAACGGGCCACCCGTGAGTAGTTGTCGCGGAGTTCGGCTTCGTCACGGCAAACTGCCATGCCGATTCCGCCGCCACCCCCGGTTGCCTTGAGCATGAGGGGGTAGCCGATGGTTTTCGCTGCTGCGACGGCTTCGTCCAGGTCCTCCAGAAGGCCGGATCCCGCGATCATAGGTACCCCGGAGCGTTGGGCAGCGTCGCGGGCGGTGTGCTTGGTGCCGAAAATCCGGAGCTGTTCGGGAGTGGGCCCCACAAAGACCAAGCCGGCTGCCTCCACGGCTTCCGCGAAGGCTGCGTCCTCGGACAGGAATCCGTAACCGGGATGAATGGCCCCGGCCCCGGTGGCAGCCGCCGCCCTGAGGATGGCGTCAACCTTGAGATACGACTCCTTGGCGGGTGCGGGTCCCAGCAGGACAGCTTCGTCAGCGAGCTTCACATGCTTGGCGCCGCGGTCTGCCTCGGAGAAGACGGCCACGGTGCGCAGCCCCGCCTTGCGTGCTGACTCGATAATCCGGCAGGCGATCTCGCCACGGTTGGCAATGAGCAGGGTGTCGAAGCGGTTCATGCGCGGTCCTCCGGACGTGTGACGATCATGCGCACCGGCGTGGGGTTGAAGCCGTTGCAGGGGTTGTTGATCTGGGGGCAGTTGGACACCAGCACCAGCGTGTCCACCTCGGCGCGGAGGGCCACCCGCTTTCCGGGTGCGGACAGCCCGTCCACGATGCCCAGGGCGCCGTCGGGATCTACCGGCACGTTCATGAACCAGTTGATGTTGGACACCAGGTCCTTCTTACCGAGGTCCCACTTGGCACCTTCAATGAGGAAGTTCTCCACGCACGCATGCTGTTCATGGGTGTGTTGGCCGTAGCGGAGTGTGTTGGATTCCTGGGAGCAGGCACCGCCGATCGTGTCGTGGACGCCAACCTCGTCCGCCACCACCGTCATCAGTTCCTGGCCGCTGTCGGCGCGGAGAACTGAGCCAGTGGTGAGGAAGATGCTGCCTTGCGTTGCGATGGTCACGGCGGCGGAGTAGCGCGTACTGGTGTCCCGTGCCGCGTAGAGAATGCAGTCCACGGCTTGGTTCCCGTCGAGGTCCACAATGGTGAGCACGTCGCCGGCAGCAATCACGGCGGACCAGGGGCCACGGGCTTCCACCAGCTCGTCCACTATGACGCGGCCAGGGACCAGGGCGGGGCTGATTTCTGCGATGGCGTTCATGCGGAGGTCCTTGCGTTGTAGTCGAGTTCTGTGTTGTGGAGGGCCAGACGTCCCTCTGGGCCCAGGTCTACGTTGAGGGTTCCGTTCTTGAGAGCTTCAAGGTCCTGCGGAGCCCGCCACGCGGCGATGTCCACGGCGCGTCCTGCGAATTCCGGACGCGGGTCCAACGGGTGGGCGGTATTGGCCAGTACCAGCACTGTGTCCATGTGGAGGAGGAGTTCGACGGCGGCTCCGGCACCGGCGCTGCCGGCGAACGTCATGCTGCCGTCCCGCTTCACGGTGACGCCTTTGAAGAACGACAACGACGGTGGGAGTTCTTTCTGGCTGATGCCATGCTTCATGCCGCCCAGGGTCAGCAGTTCACGGCCCGCCGGTGACTGGCTGTGGGCTGATCCGGCACCGTACTTGGCAGTGTTTCCGACCAGGTGGGTGGTGCCGGTGAGGGCATCATGCTTACCTGAGGAATCGGCCACGACGGTGGCCATCAGCCGGCCGGCGTCGGACAGCAGGGGATGGCCTGTAGTGATGTACGCCTGCCAGGGGACCTTGACCGTATCAGCTACGTTGAGCCGCTCGTGCTGGGCGCCGCTCCGGATGAGGACAGCGTGAACGCAGGCATCGCCGTCGAGGTCTGTGATCCTGATGCGCGTCCCGCGGGCCAGTTCCAGATGGGTGTAGCGGCCAAAGGCAAGTGTTTCCGCCCACGTCAGGGAGTCCTTTGCCTCCGCCGGGAGGACCTCGGTCAAACGTGGCGGGGCCGAAGCCGGCGGGACGTGGATCATGGTCTCGGCCGTGCGCCCGTGCTGGGCCCGTGCGTGCAGCTTGGCGCCGGTAGTCGTGGCGGTTCCGTTGTCAGAAGTGCGTGTTTCAAGAGTCTGGGTCATGGCTGTCTTTTCTGTGCTTGGGTGTTTGGCGGGGTCAGCCGGCGTTGACGGATTCTGCGGCGATTGCGGCCTTGTTTTCCCGGACCCGGATGTTCCGCCGGACCCAGAGGCCCAGGAGCAGGACGGCGCCCACCATGATGGGGGCGGAGAAGAGCAGGATCCCGTGTTCGCCGGAGGGGTCGTACACCTCGGGGCGGGGCCAGGAGAGGTTGATGACCATCAGGGCGCCGTAGAGTACGGCCAGGATGTTGACTGGCAAGCCCCACCCGCCCAGTGAGAAGAGTCCGGCCGGCATGGTCTGGCCCACCCGGTCCCAGTCACCACGGAAGCGGCTGAGCAGTTGCGGGACAGTGACCATCAGGTACGCCAGGTACACCATCACGATGCACACGCTGCAGAGGGTTGTGAAGAGCGCGGAGTTGCCGATGTTGATGGCGAGGATGCCCACAGCCAAGGCGCCGATCGCGATGGAGGGCCACATGGGAGTTCCGCGCTTCTGGTGGACCTTTGCGAGCATCTCCGAGGCCGGGAGCTTGCCGTCCCGGGCCATGGAGAACACCAACCGCGAACCCGCCGTCTGGATGGCCAGGGTGCAGACAAAGATGGCAATCGCTACGTCCACCAAGAGCACCTTGCCCCAGAACGTGCCCAACACGGCCGTCAACACGTAGGGGAGTCCCTCGGTGGCGAGCCTGCCGTCGTCGAGACTTGGCGCTGCCATCAGTGCCGCGATAATCATGAGGCCGCCACCAATGCCCGAGATGATGAGCGCGGAGAGGATGGTGCGTGGTGCGGTCTTGCGGGGGTTCTTGGTTTCCTCGGACAGTTCGCCGGCTGAGTTGAAGCCGACCATCACATACGCGGCCATCAAACCCGAGACCAGGAAAGCACCCACAGCGCCAAGGTCCGAAGTTGTGACCACGCTGACGTCGGCCACTACCTCCGGGCCGCGCTGCGCGGCTGAGAACAGGGCCAGGATTACCGCAGCGACGCCTACAATCTCGCAGGTGACGCCGATGGAGTTGACGTGTGACATGAGCTTCACGCCGAGGCAGTTGATCACGGTGGTGATCACCAGGAGAACGGCGCCCAAAATCACTGCGTTGGCTGCGCCCGTGGGGGACGTCAGGGCGGGGTCGCCGCCCACCACTTGGAAGCCGTCCCACAACTGGGGGAGGACCACCTGGAGGGCGATGGCTGCTGCGGCAGCCGTGATGACCTGGGCGATGGACATGAACCAGCCAGCGAACCAGCCCACCACTTCGCCGCCTACACGGCGCGACCATTGGTAGACGGCACCGGACAACGGGTATCTGGCGGCGAGTTCAGCGAAGTTCAGGGCCACCAGAAGTTGGCCGACCAGGACCACGGGCCACGTCCAAAAGAAGGCCGGGCCGGCAAAGGAGTAGCCGAAGGCGAAGAGCTGGAAGATGGTGGTGAGGATGGAGACGAACGAAAAACCTGCGGCGAACGACGCGTAGCGGCCCAGCTTGCGGTGCAGCGTGGGCTGGTAGCCAAGTGCTGTCAGGTCTGCATCGTCGGTGCGGTGGGTCGCCGTCGAAAGGGTTGAAGTCATCGGGTTTCTCCGTGTCTGGAACGGGATATGGGACCAGTTCGGAGAGGTTTTGACTGCCTGTCCGTCAATATCGGTCACTTGATAGTTTTCCAGCGGGGTGTCCCCATGGCGTTTCGGCAATGTAAAGCCTTGGTTACCGCTCGTTTCAACCGTGTAAAGGAAATCTCACCGTTCCGGCAGCACGTCGTGAACAGGCCCTTTGGTGTTGCGGCGATGCAAGAATGAGGTGTGACTACAACCGGACCGGGACGCCCCCGCAAGCAGCAAGCTGTACGCCCGGGAGCCACTGCACGCGACGAAATCCTGGATGCCGCAGCCGAACTCTTTACCAGCCAAGGATTCGCCAATACGTCCACGCGCGCCATTGCCGACGCCGTCGGAATCCGGCAATCATCGCTCTATCACCACTTCTCCACCAAGGACGAGATCCTTGGCGAACTCCTCGGCGGGACAGTGTCCACCAGCCTTCACTTCGCGCGTGCAATTCATCAGCACTCGGCTGACGCTGCGTCGGCTGCGGCACGACTGCACGCAGTGGTCCTGTTCGACGGCTTGCAGCTCTGCACTTCCCGCTGGAACCTCGGGGTGCTCTATCACCTGCCGGAAGCCAGGGCGGAAGTCTTCCAGCCATTCATGGCAGCACGGCAGGAACTCCGGTCCATTTACGGAGACTTGGGACGGGAGCTGATGGCGGTCTCCGACGCAGACCCGGGCCTGGGCGACACCGCTTTTCGGCTGGTCGAGTCACTGATCAACCTCCGCGCGGACGGGCTGATCGCAACGGACTCGGCGTCCACTACGGCCGATACGGTGATGATCCTGGCCGGCCTCAGGCAAAAGATTCAGGCGGTGAGGGATGCCAGCAGCGAACTCATCAGCCGGTATGGCGAGGCAAACCGTCGTGACGAAGCCTCTGAGCCCGCACCCGCAGCGAAAAGCGCCTAGTAATCCACCTGGCGTTTGAGTTTGTTCCCCAGCCATAGCATCGCCAGGCTCACCACCAGGAAGCCAACGGAGATGGCGAGTGCGAACACCACCACCCCGCCCCAACCGCCGGCTCGGTCCGGGTCGATGAACCAGTAGGGGTACCAGTTCACCAAGGTGCCACGGACCAGGCTGTAGACCAAGTAGCCAACGGGGTAGAGCAGCCAGTACCAAACGTGTTTGAGCTGCAGAGTTGCCCGGGGCGGCTGGAAGAGCCAATCAGCCACCATCACCACGGGGATCAAGTAATGGACCACAAAGTTGACCCAAGGCAACAGGGAACCGAGGTCCTCGCCGGCCAGCAAAGCACCAAAAACCAGACCCACCACGGCCATGGCGATGGTGGCAGTGCCGCGAGTGACATCGTCAGCTTCTGTAGGCCGCTTCCGGATCAGCACCCGGTATCCGCTGATCAGCAGCACCAGTGCGGCGAAGATGTTGGACAGGTTGGTGAAATAGCTGAAGAAGTTCCAGAGGTCATAGCCCATGCCCAGATGGACCGTCAGCTGGGTTCCCACCGCCACCAACGTCAAAAGCCCAAAGAAAAAGCGTCCCCCAATAAGCACATTCCGTTTGGTCATGCTTCCCATCCTTGCCGACCGTGTGCCCCGAACGGCCCCGACACCCCGGAATGGCTACGTGATCAGCAATTCCAGTGCCTCGGCAAGATGGCCAACCTCCCGCACCGAGAAACCGTCCGGAATCACACCGGCACCCGCAGGGCTGGCCGGAACAATTGCGTGCGTAAACCCGAGCCGGTGTGCTTCCTGGATGCGCTGGTTGATACCGGGAACAGGACGGACTTCACCAGCCAGGCCAACCTCACCAAAGGCAATCAGGCGCTGGGGGAGAGCCTTCCGGGCCTTGGCCGACGCTACGGCCAGAGCAACAGCGAGGTCCGTCGCCGGTTCCGTGAGCTTCACACCGCCCACTGTTGCCACGTAGGAATCGTCCTTGTGCAGCATGCAGCCGGCGCGCTGCTGCAGGACCGCCAGAAGCATGGCAACGCGTGAGCTCTCCAGGCCGCTGGTGGCACGGCGTGGTTGCGAATTGGCGCTCTCGGCAAGAAGGGATTGAACCTCTGCCAGCAGCGGCCGGCGACCCTCCATGGTCACCGTAATGCAGGTGCCCGAAACGGGCTCACGGGTCCGCGAAACGAACAGCCCGCTGGGATCGGCTAGCCCCTCGATGCCGGCCTCGTTCAGGTCGAAGCAGCCGACGTCGTCCGTGGCGCCATAGCGGTTTTTCACAGCACGGAGCAGGCGAAGGCGCGAATGGCGCTCGCCTTCGAACTGGCACACGACGTCCACCAGATGTTCCAGCAGCCGCGGCCCGGCAATGGTGCCTTCCTTGGTCACATGGCCTACCAACAGCGTGGTCATGTTGCGCCGCTTGGCTGCGGCAATGATCGACGCAGCAACTTCACGCACCTGCGAAACTCCGCCGGCGCTGCCCTCCACGTCGGCACTGCTCAAGGTCTGCACAGAGTCCACGATCAACAGCTTGGGCTCAAGCTTCTCCACCTGTCCCAGTGCCTGGCCAAGGTCGGTTTCGGCAGAAAGATAAAGGGTGTGCGCTACCGCGTCGATCCGTTCCGCGCGGAGCTTGACCTGTGCCGCAGACTCTTCTCCGGTGATGTAGAGGACGTCTTGGCCGGTGCGTGCGAACTTCGCCGCAACGTCCAACAGCAGCGTGGACTTCCCGACGCCGGGTTCCCCCGCGAGCAGGATGACGGCACCCGGGACGAGCCCTCCTCCGAGGACGCGGTCCAGTTCGTCCACGCCCGTGGGCAAGAAAGCCGCGGTGGTGCCATCCACCTCAGCGATACGGCGGGCCGGTTCCAAAACTGTAGCGGCCGCCGTCGTACGCGCTACCGTGGCGCCGTATTCCTCAACGGTTCCCCAAGCCTGGCACTCGCCGCAGCGGCCCACCCATTTGATGGCGGTCCAGCCGCATTCTGCACACTTGTAGGCGGGTGTTTTGGATGCGCGGGACGTCTTGGAAGCCATGGGTTCAAGCGTAGTGGCGGGGACTGACAGTATTAGCCGCGCGGTCCGCCGTGACGGGCTGCGTCCACAAACACCGCAATGCCCGTCACGCCAAGCGCAAGCCCAAGGGAAGCCACCACGTCCGTGAGCCAGTGGTAGCCAAGGTAGATCCGGCTGCAGGCAACCAACAGCGTCAAGAGGGCGGCACCACAGAAGGCGAGGACCGCCGTTACCCGTGAGCCGGAACGCGAGACGACCAGATAAGTGAGGACAAGCACGAAGATCCCGGCGCCGAGCGTGTGGCCGGAGGGGAAAGACAGTGCGGCACCAGGGCCCAGGAGAACATCGGAGGACGGCGGACCGGAGCGCCCCACATCCTGTCTCACCACCGCGGACAGGATGACGGCAAACGCCATGGCGCCCAGGAGGACGGCCGGCCGCCAGAGTTCCTTCTTCCGTACCGTCCACGCCACTGCCAACGCCATAGCCATGATGGTGATCCACAGGGGTGAGGTCACGGTGGTTACTGCCGTAAGGAGGGCGGTGAGCAAGGGGTTGCGCGAATCAACCATGAAGCTGTGGACCGCGCCGTCCACCGTGGCAAGCCCCGTCTCGGACAGCACGGCGGCGAACATTAGCCAGAAGATGGCGTCCCCGGCCACCAGCAAAATGCCTGCCCACAGGAACAGGGGCCGCTGCCGAAGCTTGAGCGCCGGTGCCGCCCGGAAGCGCGTGGAAAAGGCAGGGGTCATCGGTTCATTCTGCCAAACGGGTCTGGGGCTTCTCTGGGAGGCTGCGCCAGGGGCACGCAAATTACAGCGCCGGGAGCACCGCGCGGGCCTCATCCGGTTCCATCCCGCTCGCCTCCAACAGGTCCACCATGAGGGGCCGGAACAGCATCACCACGGTTTCACCCTCAAGTCTCTGGACGTCCAGCATCTTGGGGTGCAGGCGCGCGGCGATATCCGATAGGTCGTTCCGGGCGCGGCGCAGATGAACCCGCCGCGTTCCTTCGCTTTGCTCCGACAATCCGATGGTCATCTCGTCGATCGCTGCGGCGGTTTCCTGCAGGACTTCGGAGATACTGTCGATCGCTTCATCGGACAGCGCGGCATGATTGATGGCGCTGGTGAGCCGCCGCGCAAACACCCGGCTGTTACGCAGGGCCAGGTCGATGTACTCCAGGGAGTGCTCCAGGCCGGCCAGTTCGTCGCGGTGCCTCCGGTGCGCGGGAGCCAGGGTTGCCACTTCGCCAGAGGCGCGCAGCGTCTGCCGCATCCGGTCAACCAAAGGCTGGCAGTTGCGTCCGCGGATCAGGGCGTGCCAGGCGATGGTGGAATCGCTTTCGGTCAGGGCCTTGCCGCATTCGCGCAGCACTTCGGCGAGTTCATGCAGGATCTTCTGGACATCTTTGCGGGGCTCCCGCCGCGGATCCTTCGGCACCAGGATGGTCACCAGCAGCGCAAAAACGCCACCGATTACAGCGTCCAGGCTGCGCGTAAAGGGCCCACCGGCCGGTGCCGGCAGCAGCACCACCAGCAAGGACTGCAGGCCCAGTTGAGTGGTGAAAATGGTTCCACTGTCCAGGAACCTGGCAAGGAGGATGGAGAAAAGAAGCACGACGGCGGCCTGCCAGATCCCAGCGCCCAGCCAGTGGAGCAGCAGGTCACCAACAACGATGCCCAGGGTGCAGCCGAGGCCCACCTCGATCACCCGGCGCAGGCGCGGATCGCGGGAGAAGCCGAGGGCAATCAGGGAAGACGTCGCGGCGAACAGCGGGCCCTGGTGACCCAGCACATATTCGGCGAAAGCGTAGGCACCCACGGCGCACACGGTCATCTGGATGGCCGGCGTCAACGAATTCCGGCTGCGGACCAAACCCGTCCGGACTCTGGCACGCAGGAACCTCTTGCTTGCAGAAAATCCTTTCGCGGCAGCCATGTCGTCCAGTCTATTTGCCCGGCCCGGGTTCCGACGAAGGCGCAAACCGCATCCCGGGTGCCGCTCAAGGTGGCGCGCGCCACATAACCCAATGGTCCGCCGTCGTTCACCTTCTGTTCACCTTTCACTGCAGATCCCGTTACCTGCGCTCCTTACCTTCAGTAAAGGAACAAAAGGTCCTCAGCTCGCGCACGCCGAAATCTCCGTTCGGCCCGCATCGAAGAATCCCTGGAAGGGGCACATCCAAGTGAAGGCAACTCACTTCGGCCGCAACGCGGCAATCGCGGTCATCGCAGCCGGCGCTCTCGCGCTCACTGCTTGCGGTTCAGACAACGCAACGAACACGCCTGCTGGTACCCAGTCGGCAGCGTCCGGCCCCAAGGTCACCGGCACCCTGACCGGCATTGGCGCCTCCTCCACCGGCGCAGCCATGGACGCTTGGAAGGCCGGTTTCTCCACCGCCAACTCCGGTGCCACAGTCCAGTACTCCCCGGACGGTTCCGGCGCAGGCCGCAAGGCCATCATCGACGGCTCGGCACAGTTCGCCGGCTCGGACGCCTACCTGAAGGACGAGGAGCTTGAGAGCTCCAAGGCCAAGTGCGGCCCCGACGGCGCCATCAACATCCCGGTGTACATCTCCCCGATCGCTGTTGCCTTCAACATTCCGGACGTCAAGGAACTGAAGCTCGACGCCGCCACGGTTGCCAAGATCTTCCGCGGCGAAATCGCCAACTGGAACGATCCCGCCATCGCCGCCCTCAACGAAGGCGTCACCCTGCCGGACCTGAAGGTCACCCCGGTCAACCGCTCTGACGACTCCGGCACCACCACCAACTTCACCGACTACCTCGCAGCCGCTGCTCCCGAGGTTTGGACGGACAAGGCTGCCGGCATCTGGCCCGCAACCCTGGCCGGCGAAAACGCCAAGGGCACCTCCGGCGTCGTCAAGACCGTCACCGACACCCCGGGCGCTGTGACCTACGCTGATGACTCCGCCGTTTCCGGCAAGCTGGGCACCGCCTCCATCAAGGTGGGCGAGGAATTCGTCAAGATCTCCGCCGAAGCTGCTGCCAAGGCTGTCGAAGCCGGCAAGCCCGTTGACGGCCGCGCCGCAAACGACGTCGCCATCAAGCTGGACCGCAAGACCACCGAATCGGGCGCCTACCCCGTAGTCCTCGTCTCGTACCACGTAGTTTGCACCACCTACGAGACCAAGGAAGTTGCTGACCTGGTCAAGGCCTTCGAAAGCTACGTCGTTTCCGACGAAGGACAGAAGACCGCTGCTGACGCCGCAAAGTCCGCGCCGCTGTCCAAGGCGCTGCAGGAAAAGGCCACGGCCGCTATCGAAACCATCAAGGCCAAGTCCTAAGGTTTCCCGGCGGGTTTGCTGACCCGGCTGAACACTGAAGTTCCCTGTCCCGCGCGACGTGGCCGCAGAGCCGCTGGCGCGGGACAGGGAACTTAGCCATGTAAGACCAGTTCACTCCAGACTGAAGGAACGTGAAGTGACCACCAACTCCCTGACAACCTCCCAAGGCGCAGGACGCGCCGGGGACAAGGTTTTCTCCGGGGCCGCCATGGCCGCAGGGTGCCTGATTCTCGCGGTTCTCTTCGGAGTCGCGTTGTTCCTCGTGGTGCAGGCAATCCCCGCGCTCACCGCCCCTGCCGAAGACATCCAGGGCGGGAACGGCTTCTTCGCCTACATCGCCCCAATCGTGGTGGGCACCCTCATTGCCGCGATCATCGCACTCGTCATCGCCACCCCCGTGGCCATTGGTGTGGCCCTGTTTATCTCGCACTACGCCCCCCGCCGGCTCGCATCGGGCCTCGGCTACGTGGTGGACCTGCTCGCGGCCATCCCCTCCGTTGTCTACGGCGCCTGGGGTGCTGCCTTCCTGGCCAAGGAAATCTCCCCGGCCTACGACTGGCTGGCCACCTACCTCGGATGGATCCCCATCTTCGAAGGTCCGGCCTCGGCCACCGGCAAGACCATCCTGACCGCCGGCATTGTCCTGTCCGTCATGGTCCTGCCCATCATCACTTCCCTGTCCCGTGAAATCTTCCTGCAGACCCCCAAGCTGCACGAGGAAGCAGCGCTTGCGCTGGGAGCCACCCGCTGGGAAATGATCAAGATGGCCGTTCTGCCCTTCGGCCGCCCGGGCATTATCAGCGCCATCATGCTGGGCCTCGGCCGGGCACTTGGCGAGACCATGGCCGTTGCCCTGGTGCTCTCCTCCGGTGTCCTGACAGCCAGCCTCATCCAGTCCGGCAACCAGACCATCGCTGCGGAAATTGCCTTGAACTTCCCCGAAGCCAGCGGCCTCAAGGTCAACACATTGATCGCCGCCGGCCTGGTGCTGTTCGTCATCACCCTGGGCGTGAACATGATCGCCCGCTGGATCATCACCCGGCACAAAGAATTCTCGGGAGCCAACTAAATGTCCGCCACAGTAGTCCGCAAGCGCTCAGCGCTCACCAAGGGCCAACTGCCCAAATTCGCGCCCTACATTGTCTTGGCCATCGCACTTGTTGTGGGCGCGGCCATCATGGCGCTCATCGGCTTCAACGCCTTGGGCTGGGGCATCGTCTCCGCCATTCTGTTCGCCGTGGGCCTGGTCTCGTGGAGCGGTGCCGTTGAAGGTGGCCGCAAAGCCAAGGACAAGCTCGCCACGTGCTTGGTGGTCGGCGCCTTCCTGATTGCGCTGCTGCCGCTGATCTCGGTGATCGTCACAGTGCTGGTCAACGGCATCCCCGGGCTCATCACCCCCGGCTTCCTGGGCACGTCCATGAATGGCGTAACCGGCGCCTACGACAACAAAGCCGTGGAGGAGGGCGCGCCGGTCCTCGGCGGCATCTACCACGCATTGCTGGGCACCCTTCAGATCACACTCCTTGCCACAGTGATCTCCGTTCCCGTGGGCCTCCTCACCTCCATTTACCTGGTGGAATACGGCAACGACCGTCCGCTGGCCCGCGCCATCACGTTCTTCGTGGATGTCATGACCGGCATCCCGTCGATCGTGGCCGGCCTCTTCGCGGCAGCGTTCTTCTTCGCCATCGTTGGCCCCGGCACCAAGACCGGTGCGGTAGCCGCCGTCGCGCTTTCCGTCCTGATGATTCCTGTTGTGGTTCGCTCCAGCGAGGAAATGCTGAAGATCGTCCCCAACGAGCTCCGCGAGGCGTCCTACGCGCTGGGCGTCCGTAAGTGGCGCACCATCACCAAGGTGGTCATCCCGACGGCGATTTCCGGCATCGCGTCCGGTGTCACCTTGGCGATCGCCCGCGTTATCGGTGAGACCGCTCCGATCCTGGTCACCGCCGGATTCGCCACCACCATCAACAACAACGTGTTCGGTGGCTGGATGGCCTCGCTGCCTACGTTCATCTACACACAGATCCTCAACCCGACGTCGCCGTCCAACCCGGAGCCGTCGGACCAGCGTGCCTGGGGCGCCGCGTTGGTGCTGATCATCCTGGTGATGCTCCTGAACCTCGGAGCCCGCCTCATCGCCCGTCTGTTCGCTCCCAAGACGGGGCGGTAGGCTGCCCTTCTGCGGCCTCATCCAAAACTTCCACACCCCCAAGGAACAAAGGAACACCATGTCCAAGCGCATCGACGTCAAAGACCTCAATGTCTACTACGGCAACTTCCTGGCCGTCGAGGACGTCAACATCAACATCCAGGCCAAATCCGTTACAGCCTTCATCGGCCCGTCCGGCTGTGGCAAGTCCACCTTCCTCCGCACGCTGAACCGCATGCACGAGGTCCTGCCCGGCGCACGCGTCGAGGGCGAGGTCCTCCTGGACGGCGACAACCTCTACGGCCCCGGCGTGGATCCCGTGACCGTCCGCACCCAGGTGGGCATGGTCTTCCAGCGCCCCAACCCGTTCCCCACCATGTCCATCCGCGACAACGTACTGGCCGGCGTGAAGCTGAACAACAAGAAGATCTCCAAGGGCGCAGCGGATGCCCTGGTGGAGAAGTCCTTGGTGGGCGCCAACCTGTGGAACGAGGTCAAGGACCGCCTGGACAAGCCCGGCTCCGGCCTTTCCGGTGGTCAGCAGCAGCGCCTGTGCATCGCCCGCGCCATTGCTGTTGAGCCCCAGGTGATCCTCATGGACGAGCCCTGCTCCGCCCTTGACCCCATCTCCACGCTGGCCGTTGAGGACCTCATCAACGAGCTCAAGGATCAGTACACCGTGGTGATCGTGACCCACAACATGCAGCAGGCTGCGCGTGTGTCAGACAAGACCGCGTTCTTCAACATCGCAGGCACCGGCAAGCCAGGCAAGCTGATCGAGTTCGCTGACACCACCAGCATCTTCAACAACCCCGCCCAGAAGGCCACGGAAGACTACGTCTCCGGCCGCTTCGGATAAGGGTTTCGCAGGTTCCGGCTTCTGGGGGAGTCGGCACAGAACGACGGCGGCCGTCGCCTTGGGGGTACGGTCGCCGTCGTTTTTTTGTTGTCCAACTACAGGTCCGCGAGGGGCGAGAACGCCAGCTCCAGGATGAAGGCAGCGGCGGCTGTGACCAGGGGAGTCGCCACCCAGAACAGCAGGATCCTCCGCACCAAGCGCCTGTTGACGGTGTGGAAGCGCTGATTGACCCCCGCACCCAGCACGGACGCTGTCAGTGTATGGGTGGTGGAGAGCGGCAGGTGGAAGGCGATGGCGCCGATGAACAGCATCACGGAAGTCAGTGTTTGCGAAACAAACCCTCGCAGCGGATCCACCCTGATGAGCTTGTGGCCAAGAGTGTGGGAGATCCGCCAGCCGCCGAACATGGTGCCCGCAGTCAGCATGATGGCTGTGACCAACAGGATCCAGAGCGGCACATCGTTGCCGCCGGACAACCCCGCAGCCACCATGGCCAGCAAAATGACCGCAGCTGTGCGCTGGCCGTCCTGGAGCCCGTGGCCGAACGCTACGGCGGCGGAGGAGACGGCCTGCGCCCGCCGGAACCGCCGGTTCACCACATTCGGCTGCGTATAGCGGGCAGCCCACGTCACCGGCCACACCAGCAGGTATGCCGCCACGAACGCGATGACAGGCGACAAGACCAACGGCAGCGCGACCTGGGTGAGCAGGACATTGTCCATGCCGCCTACCGCGTTGCCGCCCACCAGGACGCTCGCTGCACCTGCACCAATCAGGCCGCCCACCAGTGAGTTGGTGGAGGACAGCGGGATGCCGCGCCACCACGCATACACCCCCCACAGGATGGCTGCCGTGAGGGCCGAGGCGAGGATGGTCAGGCCGCTGGTGCCGCTCGGCAGTGTGATCCAGGACTGGGTGAAGGCCAGGATGAAAGTGCCGCTGAGCATGGCGCCCACAAAGTTGAAGATGGCGGCCAGGAGCACCGCAATCGAGGGAGTGAGTGCGCGGGTCCGCGTGGAAAGCGCGACGGCGTTGGAGACGTCGCGGAAGCCGTTCAGGAATGCGAAACCGGAAGCCAGGCCAACTACCAGGACCAGGATAGCGATGGTCACGTCATGATTCCTTGACGATGATGCTGCCTACCTGGGTGGCGACCTTCCGCATGTCCTTGGTAACTTCCACCAACTGGTTGGCGATGTCCCTGTGCCGCGCATATTGCGTGGATTTCATGTCCTTGAGCATCTCGGCCACCCAGATCCGGTGGGTCCGTTCTGCGCGCTTGGCCAGCCGGAGGATCTCGATCCAGTAGTCCTCAAGCTCGTCCAGGTCTTCGAGTTTCCGCATGGCGTCCACGGTGAGCTCGGCCTGCCGGCTGATGATCTCCAGTTGGTCGGCTGCGCGTTTGGGAAGTCGGTCCAGCTTGTAGATGGCTACAAGGTCACCGGCGGCGTCGAGTTTCTCCATGGCCTCGGTGAGGTGGCGGGACAGCGTGTACATGTCCTCGCGGGGGAGCGGGTTCACAAAGCTGGTGCGCATGTGGGTCAGCAGGGCGAAGTGCAGGTCCAACGACTTGGACTCGTGCTCGTGAAGTTCTTCGGCGAGGCGCTCGTGCTCGCTGGCGGGGGCTCCAAGAATCTCGGAGAGCGTCCCGGTGCCGGCCACGATCACACTGGCCATCTGCGCGAGGAGGACGAGCCCGGCAGGTTCCTGGGGGAAAAGGCGCAGCTTCATATCGCTTTCCGGGCTGGGGACGGATGGGCGTGGGCGGCTTGACTTGACGCAGCCCATTTCGGTCCCAACTTTACCGGTCCGTTGGGTGCGTCCGCTCAGTACACGGGGCGTCGCGGGGAGAAGTCCCCATCGCAAGGCCTCCGTCACTGTGAAAGACTGGGCAAGCTCCGGATTAATCCACTCAATGGGGGAACTATGCGTCTCAATAATATTGTTAAAATCACCAGCCTCGCGGCGGCTGGAATGCTCGCGCTCAGTGCCTGCGGCACCACCACGGCGGGCTCGACGACGGGTGGTGCCGAATCGTCGTCGTCCTCGTCTCCTTCTTCGTCAGCCTCGGCGTCAACGTCGGCCTCGCCGTCCGCTGCCTCTTCCGAAGGAGCCGGGACCTCGTCCGGCGCTTACACCGCCGCGGCCTGGGCGCTCCCCATTTCAGATGCAGGTGACAAGCTCGGCACTCTCAAGGGCGATAGCTTCAGTGTGGACATCTATCAGGTGGCCACCGACGTGGCTTCCAAGGACAGCATGTTCGTGGACAAGGACACCAAGGAGAACCTGCTGAAGAAGGGTGCGCCTGTGGTTTACCTGAACTACGTGGTCACCAACACTTCATCAGCAGATATTCCCCTGAGCCACTCCCTGGTCACCCCTTCGGCCAAGTACACGGACTGGAAGTACCTCGGCGGCATGCCGTCGGACTCCAGCAGTGACGGCTACAAGAAGCATGGGCTTTCCAGCAGCGGGACCAAGCTGAAGGAAAAGGCCCCCTTCGTGCTGAAGCCGGGGGAGTCGTTCAACATTGCGGAGAACTTCGCCTACACGGCCGGTAAGGAAACGGAGATCAAGGCGACCTTGACGCCCCAGGACGCCGCAGGCGATCTCGATCACGACAAGAAGGAAACGGCGGACACCACGGTCACGTTGAAGTAGTTCCTTGCAGCTTTGCCCGGGCTGGCCTGAGCGCCGGCCCGGGCAATCTGCGTTCGGGCATAAAAATGGTGCCGAACCGGATACGCCTCTCGGCGGTAGGCCGCTCGAAGCGGCTATAAGTTGAAGCCCGGGGGTTTCGCGGTTCGACACCAGTTTTAGTTTTCACCGTCCGGCGGGCTAAGTCAACATTGACAGTCCGGGGCCGACGTGGGTACGTTTCGCCCTCTTTGCTGGCTAGTCCAGCTCGCCCAGGCGCCATGCATTGGCGGCGTGCTCAAGGTCCTCGGCCGTTTTTACGAGCTGGTGCGAGTTGCGGGTCAGCTTGCTCGCGTGGCTTTCATTGCTGTGCTCTGCGCCGTCGGCGAGGGTCGCCTGGCCCAGTGCCACCACGCGGCAGAAAGCAGCGGAACGTTCCAGCGCGACGTCGAACTCGCCGTCGAATGCGCCGGACAAAATGGCGTCAGCCATGGTTTTCATTTCATCGGCTCCGGGCGGCTCCGCTGCGCCGGCCACCACGTTGGAAACCTGCGCGGTATCGCGTCCGGCCCGGAAGTAGACGGAGATCTTCTCGGGGTTCTGGATGGTGGCGGCGCGGAGGGCGTAGAGCCGCCACAGCGCGCCGGGAAGGCTGCGCGCGGGGCTTTCGGCCCACATCTCGGCTATGGCTTCCAGACCCTGCTCGTCGGCCAGTTTCACCAGGCGACGGGTGACCTTGGGGTCGTCGCTGTCGCGGCCCCGCCTCACCAACGCCTGCGCAGCAAGGTGGGCGGCCTCGGAAACCCGCGCGGGGTCTGCCCCGCCGGCGAACGGTTCAAAATCGATCGGAGCAAAAGGCTTGGGCTTGTGGTGCCTGTTTGCTCCGCCGTACGCGCGTGGTCCTGGCTGTTCGCTCATGAGTTCACCGTACTCCTGTGCTCTGGTGGGGTCGAGTAACGGTTGCCGGGCGCGCTGGCGGGCCGCCACCACCTACTTTGCCGCCGCCTTGGGCCCGACACGCTGCTGCCGCCGCGCGCCGCCGTCGAACGTTCGCCCAAAGAAGGTAGCGACGGCGTACGTCACCTTGAGTTCCTCGTCTGCCGTGACGTTGGGGTACAGTATTCATGGCTGTTTCTACAGCTGGAGGGGCCTTTAGCTCAGTTGGTAGAGCATCGGACTTTTAATCCGTGGGTCGTGGGTTCGATCCCCACAGGGCCCACCCTCCAAGACAGGCCGGAGACCTTGAGTCTCCGGCCTGTTTTTATTTTTCCGGTCACGTCCCACACTCCAATTCCATCGGTTATGCTATTCGATGGATTAACTATTCACGTGAGGGGGGCTCGGCGTGGGGATCTTTGATACGGCGGTGTTTGCTGGCCGTTGAACAACTCAGGAAGAGTGAACCATATGCCCCATGAACCCTAGGCCCGCATGAAGACCAGCCGCATACTCGCCGCGTTAGTCTGCGCGGCCGTTGCACTGAGCGCCTGCACACCCATTACGGAGAACGCTATGACCGGCTCAAGCAATCCCAGCGACCCCGCAACCGTCAAAGCCCAGGTAGAAGAACTAAAACAAGCCCTCAAGGATCTCCACGCCTTCAAAACCGAAACCCAAAAAGTCATCGGAACCCAGAAATGGGCGGATACAGACAACCCTGTCAACAGCGCCTGCAGCACATCCGACCGGCAAGACGGAGTGAACTACAGTATCCTGAGCCAAACTTCCGACCCCGTCGATCTGGAAGCGTCAGTAAACGTCGTCAGAACGTTCTGGGAATCCAAGGGCTTCACGACCCGAACCGAAACCAACCCCCGGGACCCAGGTCTCATCCGCCTCTACGCTGACGAGAACGGCGGACACCTTCTGTCCTACTACGCAAACATCAAAGGCTCCAGTCTGGAGATGGACACCGTCTGCATCGCCGGGAACCAACACGAAATCTATGAGGAATTGGACAGGCAGGAAGCAAGCGACAGCCCCTCACCAATCACGAAGTAGAGCTGAAGAGCCCCGGCCCCTTGTTGACTCTGGGCTGGTGCACAGTTATCAATGCGCGTAGGTACGTTCAGCCAACGCGAGTGGGAGTGAGCAGCCGTTGCGCGACGATGGCCGCGTGGGGACGCACTCCGGGGTCGGCGCGCGAGTGCGTGCCAATCACGCTGAAACCGGCTTCCTGCAACCGTCCCGACATCTCCTCCAGAGACCAGAAATAGGCAGGCGTCACTGCATGCGAGAACGACTCACCCGCCGGGCCATCGAAGAAGCCGATCAGGAGGCCACCGCCTGGTTTGAGGCAGCGGGCAAACTCATCCAGAACCCGGCTGATTTCAGCAGGGGGGATGTGGATCAGCGAGTACCAGGCGAGGATTCCCGCCAATGAGTCATCCGGCGCAGGCAGCCGTTGAAGTGACCCGACAGAAAACTGGGCATCCGGGCAGAATTGCTTGGCCGTCTCAATAAAGTCCGGTACCAAGTCCACGCCTTGGACGTCCACCCCGTCGGAGTGCAGAAAGGCTGTCCATTGCCCAGGCCCGCAGCCGGCATCGAGAACCTTTCCGGATAACCCCTGAGCCCATGACAACACCAGCTCCCTATCGACCGGATGCGTGCTGCTGATGGACCCGAACATCGAGGTGTACTCGGCTGCACGGGCTGAATAGGCGGCTCTCACGACTCCGGACGTCATGGAACTCAGCCTAGGAGCCCGAACGCCCGGCAAGAAATCTCTTGACTCCCACGCCAAGGCCACGTCAGCATAGTTTCTATAACGTTGTAAATCGGCAAGCAGAACAAGCAAAATCAGCAGACAAGGACCCACCCTTTGGGAAACCCAGAAAACCCCACGGCCAAAATCACCATCGACCCCGCGTTCGTCGTAGGCCCCGTCAGGCGGAAGACTTTCGGCGCCTTCGTGGAACACCTCGGCCGCTGCGTCTACTCGGGCATTTTCGAGCCTGAGCACCCTAAAGCCGACGACGACGGTTTCCGCACCGATGTCCTCGAACTCACCAGGGAACTCGGCGTCTCAACAGTCCGGTACCCGGGCGGAAACTTCGTCTCGGGGTACCGCTGGGAAGACGGAGTGGGGCCCAAAGAAGACCGCCCAACAAGGCTGGACCTCGCCTGGCACTCCAGCGATCCCAACCTGGTGGGCGTGGACGAGTTCGCCAAGTGGTCGGAGAAGGCCGGCGCTGAACCCATGATGGCCGTCAACCTGGGCACCAGGGGAACCCAGGAAGCTCTGGACCTGCTGGAGTACTCCAACATCAAGGGTGGAACGGCCTTGTCCGAACAGCGCAAGGCGAATGGCGCCGTCGAGCCTCACAACATCCAGATGTGGTGCCTCGGGAACGAGATGGATGGCTTCTGGCAGATCGGCCACAAGAAGGCCGGCGAGTACGCGCGGGTTGCCGCCGAAACGGCGCGGGCGATGCGCATGGTCAACCCGGACCTGGAACTGGTGGCCTGTGGAAGTTCCGGACCCACCATGCCCACGTTCGGCGAATGGGAGCGCGTGGTCCTCAATGAGACGTACGAGTTGGTGGACCTGATCTCGGCGCATCAGTACTTTGAGGATTTCGGTGACCTGCAGGAGCACCTGTCAGCCGGGCACCGGATGGAGGCGTTCATCAAGGACCTGGTGTCCCACATCGACCACGTGAAGTCGGCCAAAAAGTCTGGGAAGCAGATCAATATCTCGTTCGATGAGTGGAACGTCTGGCACATGTCCCGCGACGAGTCCAAGGTGCCCACAGGCGACGACTGGCCCGTGGCGCCAGTGCTCCTCGAGGACCGCTACACGGTTGCCGACGCCGTGGTGGTGGGAGATCTTCTCATCACGCTGCTGCGCAACACGGACCGCGTCCACTCCGCGAGCCTTGCCCAACTGGTCAACGTGATCGCACCCATCATGACCGAGCCGGGTGGGCGGGCATGGAAGCAGACCACGTTCCACCCGTTTGCGCTCACTTCGCAGAATGCCTCGGGCGCGGTGTTGAACCTCGCCGTCGAATCCCCGCTGCTGGAGACCGAAAAGACGGCGGGCGTCACCGCCCTGTCAGCCGTGGCGACCTATGATGCAGAAGCCAAAGAGGCCGTGGTGTTCGCAGTGAACCGCTCGGCGACGGACGCGCTGACGCTGGATGCCGCCGTCGGAAGCCTCAACGCAAGCAAAGTCATTGAGGCCGTCACCTACTCGAACAAGGACCCGTACTGGCAGGCCACTGCCGACGATTCGACATCGGTCCTGCCCACTGAGAACGTCAGTGTAAAGCTCGACGGCGGTCGCCTCACCGCTGGTCTTCCGGCCGTGAGCTGGACCATGATCCGGTTGTCGCTTGAGGACCAGGTCAACTGAAGGCTAGGCGATCTGCTGCGAGCCGTCGTGGAACATGGGGTACGCAGAGATCGGTGTGACCGTGGCTGAGGGAGTTGGCTCCGGCGCCTGCGCTGCAGGTGCCGGGGCCGGCTGGTCAACCGTCACTATCTCCATGGACTCCATGTCCAGGAGCCGGCGGCTTCCGGTATCGTCCGTCAGCCAGAAAAGGTCGGTGCCCGCGACGGTTTTCACCACGCTGCCCCGGTGATAGAGGCGGCCGTTATGCCAAGCCTCGATGTAGTCGCCGGGGCTCAGCCGGTGCGGTTCTTCCTTGCTGCCCGGCATGGTGCCGAATGCCTGTGCCAGGCTCGCTTGCATCTTAAGTGCTTGGAAAAGATCCCTGTTTGCGATGCTCATGTCTGCTCCCCTCACTCTTCGCCGTCCATTTGATCCCAGCATTCCGCATGTTTGTTGCAGGCGCGTTGCAAGGGGATGAGCGATGTGTGACGGCTATTGGGGAGCAGCAAAAAGGTCATTCTTCGAAGTTCGCCGTGACCTTTTGGTCCCCGGCAACTTTGGCGATGACGCTGGCGGCCACGGTCCTGAGCTTGACGTTCCGATGGCTCGAGGCCTTCGCCAGGATTTGGAAGGCTGCGTCGCGGCAACACCTGTTCTGGGCCATGATGATACCGACGGCGGTATCGATGGTCGCGCGGGACTCCAACGCGGCCGTGAGGTTGTCGCGTGTGTCCTGCAGTTGTGCCATTTTTACTGCGAGGTGAAGCGCCTTGGCCCCAGTGTCCGTAATCCGCTCAGCGGCCATGATGTCTTTTTCCGAGAAGCCGTGCTGGCGTGTGGAGTAGAGGTTCACCACGGCCTCCGCGGTCCTGTTCAGTTCCATGGGCAGGGCCAGGATGGAGCCGACGTTGGTTGCGGCGGCCGCTTTCATGTAATCCGGCCAACGCTGCTCAGCATTAACGTCAGGGACATGGGAAATGGTCCGGGTCCGGAGGGCCGTGAGGCACGGTCCATCGTCAAAACTATTCTGAATTTCGTCCAGTCTCCGGGCAAGGCTATCGCTTTCCGCTACGGCCACCGGCTTTTTCTGCCGAATGACCGTCACTCCGCAAGCGATGGTATTTCCGTCCTTGGTTAGTTTGGTTGCGGTCATGCAAGCGAAGTCCTCAAGAAACTCGCGCATATCCGCGTTACCCACCAAAAGATCCTGAAGCCGCACCAGAAAATCTGTCAGGTCCGCTTGGGCCTGTTGTTGAGCTGATGGGGCTGTGTTGTGCTGGGCCACGGGGCCTCGCTTCATGCAGTGCCGGAGTCAACGCAACTCCAACTGGGCGGCAGTACGCTCGTATTCGCGCAAAGCCCGAATATCAACCCCGGTCCCACAGCACCCGAAATCTCCTGTTTCCGACACTACGCCGTTGCCCATCAACATGACAGGGCGAAGGCGTGTGATGGGATGTATTTAAAGCGACAATCAAAGGACCTCCAATGCCCAGCGCTGTGACCCTCATTCGCTCTGAACGCCTCAGTTCCGCAGCCCAGTACGCCTATGCGGCCACTGCGCCCGCGGAAGCCCGACTGATCTTCCTGGCGGGATCCTGTCCGCTGAACGAGGACGGGACCACCGCGGGCATCGGCGACTACAAAGCCCAAGCGGAAAAGGCCATCGAAAACATGCGCCTGGTGTTGGAAGCCGCCGGAGCAGGAATAGGTGACGTCATTTCCACCCGCGTCCTCGTTGCATCGGCGCAGCAGGCAGACCTGATCACAGCGTGGGACGTGGTGCGTGCTGCATTCGGAGATCGTGACGTCCCGAGCACCCTCATGGGCGTCACCGTCCTCGGCTACGACCACCAGCTGGTGGAGATCGAAGCCATCGCCGCCGTCATCGACTGACTCCAGACGGGTCTGATCTGCAACGATGTATGCCAACAGGACAAAAGGAGCACCTTGATGGCCGTCACCATGAACGACGTCGCGCGGGTTGCCGGGGTCTCGTTGAAGACGGTCTCCAACGTGATCAACAACTACGAGTTCATCCGGCCCACCACCAAACAGCGTGTCCTTGATGCCATCGATGAGTTGGGCTATGAAACCAACCTGACAGCCCGCAGCCTCCGCTCAGGCAAGACGAACATGCTTGGACTGGTCTTGGCCGACCTTTCCATTCCGTACTACGCCGAGTTGGCGTCTGACATCATGAAGGCCGCTTGGGCCCGGGGCTACCGCGTCCTGGTGGAGCAGTCCGGGAATGAGCCCGAGCACGAAAAGGCGGCGCTCCAGGGCCAATTCCGCACCCTCACGGACGGTCTCCTTTTCATACCCCTCGCCCTTGACGCTGAGCAGATTATTGCCGGCGCCGGCAAGAAGCCGCTGGTCCTGCTGGGCGAATACGTGCAGGACCCCCGGCTGGACATGGTCCTCATCCAGAACCACCGAGCCGCCGCTGCAGTCACCACGCACCTGCTGGCAGGCGGCCGCCGTCGTATAGCTGTCTTGGGCGCGGACGACGGCGACACTACCGGCAGCAACGGCCTGCGCCTTGAGGGGTACAAGGCTGCGCTCGCTGACGCCGGGGTGCCGTACGATCCTGCCTTGGTGGTTGGGTGCGATTGGCGGCGCGACGGCGGTGCTGACGCAACTGCCAGGCTGCTGGCCAGCGGCGTGGAATTCGATGCTGTTTTCGGACTTAACGACGCGCTCGCCCTGGGTGCGCTTCACGAGCTGCTGGTCCGTGGCAAGAAGGTCCCTGAGGAGATCGCTGTAGCCGGTTTTGATGACATCGATGAGGCGAGCTTTGCCTCGCCGTCGCTGACCACCGTGGCGCCGGGGCGTGCGGAAATCGCGGAGCGCGCCGTCGAACTCCTTATTGACCGGATTGAGGGCAGGACCGCCGCGCACAAAGTGCAGCAGCCGGAGGCGGCATTTGAGCTGCGGGTCAGGCAGTCGGCGCCGTAGGCCGTTAGGGTTTGAGGAATGAACGTGATCCCCGCTGAAGTTATTACCCCTGCTGTCCTGATCGACGTCGACGTCCTGGACCGGAACATCGAACGCATGGCAGCAAGCATGCTCAGCAGGGGACTTAAGCTTCGACCCCATGTGAAGACGCACAAAACTTTGGAGATCGCGCGGCGGCAGCTGTCGGCCGGCGCCGTGGGGATCACTGTTGCCACTATCGGCGAGGCTGAGGTCTTCGCGGCGGACGGCGTGAAGGACATCTTCATCGCCTACCCGCTCTGGGTGGAGGCCCGCCACGCTGACCGGCTGCGGGACTTGGCGTCCACGGCCCGCGTCGCCGTTGGCGTGGATTCCGCTGAAAGTGCGACGGCGATGGGTCGCCGGCTCGGTGCGGATGCCGGCAGCATTGAGGTGCTGATCGAGGTGGACAGTGGTCATCACCGCAGCGGCGTTCTACCGGACGAGGTGGTGAACGTCGCCCAGGCAGCGGCTGCCGCCGGGTTGTTGGTGTCCGGCGTTTTCACATTCCCCGGCCACAGCTACAAGCCTGGAATGCCCACGGGGGCGGCGAGCAACGAAAATGAGGCGCTTGGCTTGGCTGCGACGGCACTGTCCGAGGCGGGCTTCGAGGTGACCACCATCAGCGGGGGATCTACGCCGACAGCCCTGATTGACAGCGAAACGGTGGCCACGGAGCTTCGTCCCGGTGTGTATGTGTTTGGCGACGCCCAGCAGTTGGAACTTGAACGGTGCACGTGGGACGACATCGCGCTGACTGTCGCGGCCACCGTCGTCAGCAGGCACGAGGCTGCAGGTGGCAACGTCCGCCGGGTGGTGGTGGATGCCGGCAGTAAGATCCTGGGCAGCGACCGCCCCGATTGGGCCACCGGATACGCACGGCTTCCCGAATACCCTGAAGCAAGGGTCACTGCGCTGTCTGAGCACCACGCCACGGTTGTCTGGCCGGACTCGTCCGAACTTCCGGCGCTTGGCACCCGGCTCCGGGTGATCCCCAACCATGTATGCCTGACCATGAACCTCGTGGATGAGGTCACGGTGGTGCGCGATGGTGCCGTGGTGGAGCAGTGGGCTGTGGCAGCCCGCGGGCGCAACAACTAGCCCAGCACCGGAACCCTATCGAACACGGTGTGGAACTCCCGGTTGTAGTAGACCAGCGGGGCTGAATCGGCGGGGTTGAACCGGATATCCACAACGGTTGCGGCCAACAAGACAGAGCCGCCCAGCGGTGCCCGATGGACGATTTCACAGCGCAGCGCCCATGGAGCTTCCCTGAGCAGGGGCTCGCCTGTGGGCAGAAGTTCCCAGTTCATTCCACCGGTGAAGCGCGGGGCTTGCGGGTCCGCGAAAGTCCGCACCAGTCCCACCTGGTCCGCCCCCACCAGATGCACCACGACTGTTTGCGCGGCGGCGATATGCGAAGCTGACCGGCCGCCGGTGACGGAGAAGGCAAGTGTCGGCGGATCCACCGCAACCGATGCCACCGAGGACGCCGTGAGCCCTACGGGTCCTTCCGGTCCTGGCGCGGTGATGATGGCAACTCCTGCTGGATGAGAGCGGAAGGCGGCCTTGAAAAGCTCGCCAACCGGCTCTGCCGGCAAGGGGGTGTGATGGGACATTCATGAACCTTCGTGGGACTGGTTGGGGATGGCGTCGCTGTCGACGCGCACCTGAACGATGCTAGGACCTCAACTTAAGTTGAGGTCAATTCGGGTCTATTCGACCCCTGGTTGAGACGGTTTGGAAACGTCGCTGAAACTTCCGCTCCCTACGCTGGTCACATCTGTAACGGACGTGCCCACGTATGAGGAGAATCGATGCATCTTTTGCCCCGCGAGCAGGAGAAACTCATGATCGTGGTGGCCGCCGACCTCGCCAGGCGCCGCCAAGGGCGCGGGCTGAAGTTGAACTACCCCGAAGCCGTGGCGATCATCAGCTACGAACTCATTGAAGGCGCCCGTGACGGCCGGACGGTCGCTCAACTGATGAGCTACGGGACCACCGTGCTCCGGCGCGAAGACGTGATGGAGGGCGTGCCGGAGATGATCCACGACGTCCAGATCGAAGCCACCTTCCCTGACGGCACCAAGCTCGTCACCGTCCACCAACCCATCCGCTAGGAGCCCCCCATGATCCCCGGCGAATACAGGCTCCAACCCGGTTCCATCGCGTGCAACAGCGGCCGTGAGGCGATCGCCGTCGAGGTGGTGAACCGCGGTGACCGCCCCGTCCAGGTCGGTTCGCATTACCACTTCGCCGAGGCGAACCGCGCCTTGGAGTTCGATCGCGACGCCGCCCACGGCCGCCGCTTGGATATCCCGGCCGGCACCGCCGCGCGATTCGAGCCTGGTGACCGGAAGACCGTGCAGTTGGTCGAAATTGCGGGGGCGCGCGAGGTCTTCGGGCTCAGTAACGCTGTCAATGGAAAGCTCGACGGCGGCACTCGCCGTAAAGGAGACGCCAAGTGAGCTTCGAGATTTCCCGGAAGCAATACTCCGAGCTGTACGGCCCGACGACGGGCGACGCCATCCGCTTGGCCGACACCGAACTGTTCCTCGAGATCGAGAAGGACTACACGGTCTACGGCGAGGAAGTGGTGTTCGGCGGCGGAAAAGTGATCCGCGACGGCATGGGCCAGAACGGCCAGTTGACCCGCTCGGAAAACATCCCTGACACCGTGATCACCAACGTCATCGTGCTGGACTACACCGGTATCTACAAGGCGGACGTTGCCCTCAAAGACGGGCACATCTTCAAAATCGGCAAAGCCGGCAACCCGCAGATTGCCGACGGCGTGGACATCGTGATCGGCGCCAGCACTGAAATTATCGCCGGCGAACGGAAGATCCTCACCGCCGGTGGTATCGACACCCACATCCACTTCATCTCCCCGGAACAGGTCCCGGCAGCCCTCTGCAACGGCATCACCACCATGGTGGGTGGTGGCACCGGCCCGGCCGAAGGAACCAAAGCCACCACCATCACGCCAGGCGCCTGGCACATTTCCAGGATGCTGCAAGCCGCCGAGGGACTGCCCGTTAACATCGGCCTGTTCGGAAAGGGCCACGCGTCCGCCGTCGAGCCCCTCGCGGAGCAGATCCTCGCCGGTGCCGTCGGGCTCAAGGTGCACGAGGACTGGGGTTCAACCACATCGTCCATCGACATGTCCCTGCGCGTTGCCGACGAATACGACGTCCAAGTGGCCATCCACACCGACACCCTCAACGAGTGCGGCTTCGTGGAAGACACCATCCGGGCAATCGATGGCCGCGTCATCCACACCTTCCACACCGAAGGTGCCGGCGGTGGGCACGCCCCGGACATCATCAAGATCGCCGGCCTACCCAACGTCCTTCCCGCCTCCACCAACCCCACACTGCCCTACACGCGCAACACCATCGAAGAGCACCTGGACATGCTCATGGTCTGCCATCATCTCAACCCCGACATCCCGGAAGACGTAGCCTTCGCAGACTCCCGCATCCGCGCCGAAACCATCGCCGCCGAGGACGTCCTCCACGACCTGGGGATCTTCGCGATCACCTCCTCAGATTCCCAGGCAATGGGTCGTGTTGGCGAAGTAGTGACGCGGACCTGGCAGGTAGCGGATGCCATGAAACGCCAGCGCGGCGTGCTGAAAGACCCGACAGGCGCTGCCCACGGATCCGACGGATCGGACAACTTCCGGCTCAAACGCTACGTCGCCAAATACACCATCAACGCAGCCATCGCCCAAGGCATGTCAGACGTCATCGGCTCCGTGGAAGAGGGCAAATTCGCGGACCTCGTCCTCTGGGACCCCGCCTTCTTTGGTGTGAAACCCGAGCTCGTCATTAAAGGGGGCCAGATCGCCTACGCACTCATGGGCGACGCCAACGCCTCCATCCCCACCCCCCAGCCCCGCACCATGCGGCCCATGTTCGCCACGTACGGCAAAGCCCTTCAACAGACGTCCATCACGTTCCTGTCCAAAGCCGCCATCGACGCAGGAGTGCCCGCCGAACTCGGCCTCGAACGCATCATCAAACCCGTCACCGGCATCCGCAACCTCACCAAAGCGGACCTCAAATACAACGGCGAAACCCCGGACATCGCCGTCGACCCCGAAACCTACAAAGTGACCGTCGACGGCGTCGAAGTCACCTCCCAGCCCTCCGACGTGCTGCCCATGGCGCAGCGCTACTTCCTCTTCTAAGCCGTTTAGGAATCCACATGATCATCGAAAAAATCCTCGGCAACCTCCACGAACAACCCAACGCCTACGCCGGGCACCACAAAGAAAAAGTTGTGCTCCCCAGCGCCCTGCTCGTCAAACGCATCCAACGCGTCACCACCGACCACGGCAAAGAACTCGGCATCCGACTCCCCACCGGAACCGGCGACCTCCGCGACGGCGACATCCTAGCCATCAGTGACGCCAACCTCATCGTCATCTCCGTACTGCCCACCGACGTCCTGGTGATCGGGCCGCGAAGCATCCATGAAATGGGGGTGGTGGCGCACTCGCTCGGCAACCGGCATCTGCAGGCACAGTTCTTCGACTCTGCGTCTGAGTACGGGGCCGAAGTCATGGTTTGTCAGTATGACCACACGGTCGAGGACTATCTGAAGAGCGTCGGCGTCCCCTATGACAGGCAAGAGCGGGTCATGCCGGTGCCTTTCCGCCATGCTGAGCATTCGCACTAAAGCTGTGCGCCGTGTCAGGTGGGGTGCGCACGCTTGCGCTCCGCTGGGAAGGGGGCCGTGCCCGCTTCGCGATGCCCGCCACGCCGCGGCCCCCTTCCCAGCTCCGCTCAAGCGCCCCGGCCTCACCTCCGGCGGTGGGCTGTGAGTGCGACATATCAGCTGGCTCTTCAGCAGTTGACCGACTCGGCTTTGCCTACGGGGGCGTTTGCTCATTCTTTGGGGTTTGAGAGCTACATACATCGTGAGCTTGTTTTTGATGAGGTCACTTTTGGGGAGTGGTTGGGGGTGTTTGTGGGGCAGCAACTTACTTATTCGGATGGGTTGGCTTTGCGCTTCCTTTATGAGGGGGTGGACGTTGGTTTGTTGGACTCTGTTCTCTCTGCGCAGTTGTTGGCCCGGGAGGTTCGGGAGGCTTCTTTGAAAATGGGGGGACGGCTATTGGAAATCGGTGGGGAGGTGTTCCCGTCGGGGGAGTTGGAAGCGTATCGGGAGTTGGTTCGTGGGGGTGGGGCCGGGGGGCATCAGCCCTTGGCTTTTGGTGTCATTGCCCGGTCTCTCGGCGTTCCTTTGGAGGACGCACTTTCGGCCTACTTGTTCGCCACCGTTACTTCGCTGACCCAGAACGCCGTGCGGGCCATCCCGCTCGGACAGAACGCGGGGCAGCGGGTGCTCCGCCATGCGCACGACGCCGTTGCTGCCGCCGTCTTGGATATAGCACAGCTGTGCTGGGACGACTTTGGGGCCGTCAGCCCCGGACTTGAAATTTCGCAAATGCGGCACGAGCGGCAACGCGCCCGCATGTTCATGAGCTAGCTAGTGCAAAGGACAGAAGACATGACAGAACCCATCAAAATCGGCGTCGGCGGACCCGTCGGAGCAGGCAAAACCCAGCTTGTGGAACGCATCACCCGCCACATGAGCGGTGACATCTCCATGGCCGCCATCACCAACGACATCTACACCATCGAAGACGCCAAGATCCTCGCCGCCAACGGCATCCTCCCCGTGGACCGCATCATCGGCGTCGAAACCGGCGGCTGCCCGCACACCGCCATCCGCGAAGACACCTCCATGAACACAGCAGCCATCGAAGAACTCAAAACCCGCCACCCCGACCTGCAAGTCATCTTCGTCGAATCCGGAGGCGACAACCTCTCCGCCACCTTCAGCCCCGAACTCGTCGACTTCTCCATCTACATCATCGACGTCGCACAAGGCGAAAAAATCCCCCGCAAAGCCGGCCAGGGAATGATCAAATCCGACCTCTTCATCATCAACAAGACCGATCTGGCACCCCATGTCGGAGCGGACCTCGCCATCATGGAGAGGGATTCCAAGGAATTCCGCGGCAACAAACCGTTCTGCTTTACGAACCTGAAGACCGACGAAGGGTTGGAAGCCGTCCTCAACTGGATCCGGCGCGACGTCCTGATGCTCGACTTGGCCCAATGACCCCGCTTGAGTCCGTACCCGTGCTCGACGCTGCGTTGGCTGTCGGGGAGCGGCCGGTGCGGGGGCGGTTGGAGCTTGGCGTTGGTGTGCGCGGGGGGAAGTCCGTTGCTGTGCGGCAGTTTCATGAGGGCGCTTTAAGGGTGCTCCGGCCCCATTACTTGGATCAGAGCGGCCAGGTTTGCTATGTCATGGTCAACCCTGGCGGGGCGTATCTTGGGGCCGATCTGTTTGTTGTTGAGGTGGAGGTTGATGCGGGGGCTGAGCTATTGCTGACCACGCAGTCTGCCACGAAGATCTATCGGACTCCGGGGTCGTTCGCTGAGCAACGGATGCAGGTCCGGCTGGGGGAGGGCTCGCGGTTGGAGCTGATGCCGGACCAGCTTATTGCGTATCGGGAGGCGAGCTACCGGCAGAATTCGCGCATGAGTCTCCACCCGACGTCGAGCCTTGTCATGGCAGAGGTCATCACGCCGGGGTGGTCGCCGGACGGGGCATCCTTCAGATTCGAAGAGGTGCGGCTGCGGAATGAGATCTGGATCGAGAGCAGGGACGGACCGAAACTGTTGGCCCTCGATAACCTGCTGATTCTCCCACCCGTCAACGACGTGACCGGGATGGGGTTCATGGAGGGCTTCAGCCATCTGGGGTCGTTGGTGGTGGTGGACCCGCGGGTTGACCAGGGGCTCGCTGATGAGCTGGACCTTATATCCCGTGATTTCGACGCGCATACGGGAGTTTCCCTGACGGCGACTATTGCCGGGACTGCTGGGCTTGTGCTGCGATCGTTGTCCAACAGCACTGAGGAACTTAACACATTGCTGGGTGTTTGCACCGGCGTCCTGCGGGAACGTTGGTATGGGCAGGGACCCTTGAACCTGAGGAAATACTGATGACTGCACTGACCGAGTTCGCCACCATGTACCGGGAACGGGACACGTTGTCCCTGCGGACCCGGCTGCTGTTCACGTTCGGTGCCGTAGCCGCGTTGCATGTTGCCGCCGTCGTGCTGTTGCTTGCGGGTACGGCAAGCGCCGCGCAGCCGCTGGCGCTGGGACTGGTGGTCACCGCATATGTGGCCGGCATCAAGCACAGTTACGACTGGGACCACATTGCCGCGATCGACAATTCGACCCGGAAGTTCGTAGCGCAGCGCAAGGACCCCGTGAGTGTGGGGTTTGCGTTCAGCCTGGGCCACAGTTCCGTGGTGATCCTGGCGGGGCTGCTGGTGGTGGCGGGTGCCACGTTGATTGGGCAGTTCATGGAGGACGGCACCACGGGCAACAAGGTGTTGGGCCTGATTGGCAGCGGTGTCTCCGGGCTGTTCCTGCTGGCGATGGGCCTGTTCAACGGCTCCGCGTTCGTCCGTGCTACTCAGGTGTACCGGAAGGTGCAGGCCGGCGGAGAAGTGCGCCAAGAGGACCTCGAAGCGAAGGGTTTCGTGGCCCGCCTGCTCGCCAAGCCACTGTCCAAGGTGGAGCGGCCACGGAACATCTATGTCATCGGTTTCCTGTTCGGGCTCGGGTTCGACACCGCCACCACCATCGGGCTGCTGGTCATCACCACGACGGCGTCACTCGCCGGGGTTTCACCGCTCGCTTTGATGGCCCTCCCGCTCGCGTTCACAGCCGCCATGACCCTGTGCGATTCCATCAACGGAGTGGCCATGATGAAGATGTACACCTCCGCGATATACAGCCCGAAGCGGAAGCTCGGTTTCAACGCCGTGATCACCGGCATTTCGGCCGTCTCGGCGCTGTTCATTGCTGTGATCACGCTGGGAGGATTCGCGAATTCCGCGTTTGAACTCGAGGATCCCCTGACCTCGTGGCTGGGCAGCATTGACCTTGGCGACGCCGGCCTGATCCTGGTGGGCCTGTTCGTGGTGGCATGGGCAGTATCAGCCTGGCGTGGCCGGCATGTGCGGTCAGCGCAACCCATCTAAGTCCGCAAATGCTACCTACTTGGGCTAGGAAGCTGCCACCGCGTTGAACAACTCGTTCGTATCCACGCCCAGGTCCGGGGCGTCCAGCACATTCGTCAGGAAGACGACGCAGCGGTCCTGCTCCGGGAGCATCCACCACTCAGTCCCGGACCATCCGGGGTGGCCGTAGATCCCCTTCGCCAACAGCTCCGACTCATTGGCGGGCAGCTGGAAACCCAGACCCGTGTGCCGCAGGGGAGCGGGCCGGGTGGTGATGTGGGAAACCTCCGTGGTGCGGGGCCGGCGCATGGCAGCGAGGGTTGCGGGCCTTACTGCTTTCCCCGAATCCCGCAACAGCTCAGAACCAAGATTGAGCAGGTCCGTGGCCGTCCCGAACAGGCCCGCGCCGGGATGCCTGTGCCGGTACATACCCTCCACATTCAGCCCAGCAGCCTCGGTGCCGTGGACCGTATGAGGGTTGCAGCCCGAGCTAAACGTGAGCGATCCAGCGCCGGTGTCCGCTGCCAGGGCAAGCAGTTGCTCCTCGAAGGGACGCCTGTCAGCCCATTCGGCCATGGCCGCGGCACCCTCGAACGCGATGTTGCAGTACTGGACCAACGAGCCCGCGTAGAACGCTTGCTCCGCTGAGGTGAGAGCCTCGCGGAGGGGAGTGCCGCCGTCGAGCGCTGGGTCCGCAATACCGGAACGGTGGCTGAGCAGCTGCTCCAAGGTCACCGTGTCCGTGCGGCCCACGCCGAAGCCGGGCACGGCCGCGCCAAGGGAGGCGCTCAGGGACAACTTCCCCTGCTCCACCTGCCGCATCACGGTTAGGGCGCTGATGGGTTTGGACACGGAGAAGAGCGCAAAGTGGTCGTCGGCCGTGGCCTGCCTGCCGCCGTCGGTCCCGAACGCCACAACGTCCTCGATGCCGTGGCTGGAAGCGATCCCCAGGACAGCAACGGGCAGGCGCCCAAGGTCTACCTGCTTGCGGGCCCAGTCTGCGGAGGGGCCTGTTTCCACCATGGTTGTTCCACGCTCTCGTTCGGGGGGTCTGTGAGTCGAATCTATCGCGGGTGACTGAAGAAACCTGCCAGGACCTGTAACCGTGGCGGCCCGGCCGGAAACTATACAAGTATCCTGCAGTTCAGGGCTCTATATCAGGGGGAAAAATCGTGCTTTCAGAGCGCGAATTGGCGTTCATCGCCATTCACAAAGACAGCTACCCATCCGTCTTCAAATTCGTTTGCCGACGCGTTGAATCTGCCGAGGCAGCGGAGGAGATCGCGGCTGACGTGTTCCGCGTCGTCTGGCAGAAGTGGACCGACGAGTCACGCCCGGAGCTCCCGTATCTATTGACGGTTGCGCGGAATCTGGTGGGGAACGCGTACAGGAGCCGCGACCGGCGGCTGGCACTGCAGGAAAAGCTGCGGACGACGGCGGTGGAGCGGTTTGGCGATGAGTCCGAAAACGTCGCGGTACAGGATGCCATGATGCGGCTGCGTGAACAGGACCGGGACATCCTGCAGCTGGCCTACTGGGACGGCTTGAGCAGCGCAGAAATAGCAGGCGTGCTGCAGTGCAGTGAATCGGCGGCCAAAGTCCGCCTCCACCGGGCCCGAACGGCGTTCCGGAAACAGATGCCTGCAGGGGCCGAAACCACCACACACAAGATGGGGGTCTGAAGACAATGGATCCGATCAAGAACCAGATTTCAGCGATTGACCCGCTCACTGTCGATGCAGTTGCCGAGCCCAACGGAGAAGAAGCGCTGCACAGGATCCTTTCCGGCTCCACGGTGTTCAGCGACAGCCACCCGGTGGCGGCGGTGACGTCCCTTGACCAGCGCAGGCGACGTAAGGCACAAATTGCGGGCGGGCTGTTGCTCGCAGCTGCGGCCGTCACGGCGGGAGTGCTGGTAGCCGCCAACCTTGGCTCGGTGAACACTGCGCCGGCACCTGCCGTCACGGCCACCACGACAGAAGCGAAACCCACGCCCAGCGTTTCCGTCACGCCAACACCCACCACGCCGCCGGCTACGCCATCAGCCAAGCCCACGGCTACGGCAACGGCCGCCGCGCCCACTTCCCCGCCGGCTCCAACGGTTCCCGTGGTGGCGCCTACCCCCGTTTCCACCACGACACTGCCGCACGCTTCCCTTTCGCGGACCTTTACCTTCCCCGACGGGCACCTCTCCTTCACGCTTCCGGTTGGTTGGAGCGCATATACAGAGCCGGGGCCGTATCTTTCCGAGGAAACGAAGGCTGCATCCCAAGGGGCCACCGTCCTGGACAGTGCAGGCACCAAGGTAGCAATGGTGGGCAGCGGGTTTTACGGAGACGGCACCGCAGGCGAGGTAACCCGGACTGTCTATGACCGGGCTGCAGTCCCGGGACTTAGGGACATCTCCGGCAATCTTGTGGAGTTTGGTTTCGCGGCCAACCAGTCCAGGTATGTTCCGTACGGAGCACCGGAGGGCAGTGCCAAGGTCCTGGGTGATCCGTACTATTTCATGGACGTTCGCCTGGCCTCGGAGCTCCAGTCCGGGGAGACGGACTCGGGAACCAACCTGATCAGGATGCCCAATGGATTCATGAACGCCTACGTGCTGTTCGACTTCGACAAGCAGCCCACCTTCGCAACTCCCGAGGCAGCCAAGGCCTATATGGGCACCACGCAGTACGCCCAGCTGAAGTCCATGCTCCTGAGCCTGAGCTACAAATAACCCCATCTGAGTAACAGCAAACGTCGCTCTGACAGTCCAGAGCGACGTTTGCTGTTACCTAGTTGGGCTAGCGGAGCGTGACCAGGTGGCTGGCGGGGTCGTACCGGAAGGTGACCGGGCCGCCGTCGTGCTTCACCGCGATGTTGCTGCCGTTCGGGGCTCCGCCGAGGCCGTAGTTCTCAGCCCAGGAACCGTTGATGGCGGCCTTGAACTCGTAGCTCCCAGCGGCGAGGTTGGGCACGGAGAGCTTCCAGAGTCCATCAACGGTGTCCAGGGACAGCTGGGCCTGGGCACAGTCCGGCATCCAATCGCCGGCGCAACCGAGCTCGGAGTTCAGGCTTCCCGGCACCGAAACGGCGGCGGGCTGCGGGCCGGCAACCGCTGAGCTGATCACGTTGGTTGCGTGGTCGTACAGAAAAGTGACGGCTCCGCCTGAATGCTGGAACACCACGTTGGCCCCGTCCAACTCTCCGCCGGCACCGTAGTTTTCATCCCAGGTGCCATTGAGTGCGGCCTTGAATTCGTAGCTTCCGGCCGGGAGGTTGGGGACGTTGAGTTGCCACAGCCGATGCGTCGGCTCATAGGTCATCAATGCCTGCTCACAGGACGGCTGCCAGTCCTCGGCGCAGCCCAGTTCGGTGTTGAGGCTGCCGGCCACGGAAACGGACTCGGGCTGGGTCGGTTCGCCCACCACACCGCTGCGCGGCTCACTGGCTGACGTTTGTCCCCGGTTGTCCAGCACCACGGCGCGGTACTCCACGGACGTTCCCCCTTCCAACGAGGACACGTCATGGAACACCTGGTACGGCGCGTTGTCGTCCGTGCCGATCGCTTGCCACTCGCCGCCAGCCGTACGCGACTGGAAGGTGACCTCATAGAACGAGCTGCCGTCGACGTCGGCCGTCACCTTCACGCGGGACGCGTCACCGGCCGCGGTGACTGGCTTCTTCAGCACGACGGCGGGTGCCGCCTTGGACTTCGCGAGTCGCCCCGCTGCTTCGTACACCACGGCGGAAAGCGGCGGGACGGTGACGCTGAGCTTTGCCTGTGCATCGGTCTTCGCATGTGCCTCGGCGTCACCGTAGACCAGCTTGAACGGTTGCTTGGCCTCATACGTGGGAATTGCGGCTGTTTGGGCTGTCTCGCTGTTGTTTACCGCCACGATGTATTCGCGCTGGTCCTTGGCGTCGATACGGGAGAAGGCGTAGATCCCGGCATCGTCGGCGGCATAACGGTTTTGCTGGGCCCCGGTGCGGAGGGTGGGGTGCTCAGCGGTGAGCGCGGCGAGTTCGCTGATCTTCCGGTACATCGGGTGGCCGGTATCGAAGTTGTCCGTGGCGTGGGTAGAGTTGGTGCCCAGGAGGTCGTCATCCAGATACTCCTGGACCTTGCTCGCGAACAGGGTCTGGCGCGAATCCTGGTCGCCGCCGGAGCCCGTGAAGCCTTGTTCGTCTCCGTAGTAGACCACTGGGTTGCCGCGCGAGAAGTACATCAGCTCATGGGCCAGCTCGTCGCGTTCCACCAGTTCGGCGTCGGACGCTCCCGCGTTGTCCTGGGCGATGAACGTGCCGATGCGGCCCATGTCATGGTTTCCCAGGAACGTGGGCAGTTGGTAGACGTTGGAGTCGGCGTCCGTGTACCAATCGTCCCCGTTGAAGAAGTCGGCCAGCCCGGTGGCCTTGCTGCCTTGGGACGCGAAGCTGCGGGCCGCGCCCTGGAAGCCGAAGTCCAGCACAGCCTGCATCTTGTTCCTGGTGGTGAACTTGGAGGTGATGCTCTTGGAGGTGTCGAAGACCTCCCCGAACATGAAGAACTCGTCCTTGCCCTGTTCCTTGGCATAGCTGAGAACCTGGGGTCCGAACTGCTGCCAGAATTCATCGTTGACGTGTTTCATGGTGTCGATGCGGAAACCATCGATGCCAAAGTCGCGGATCCAGGTTTTGTAAACGTCCATCATCCCGTTGACCACTGTGGGGTTTTCGGTGAAGAGGTCATCCAGGCCGAAGAAGTCGCCGTACAGGGAGTCCTCGCCGGCAAAGTTGGTGTTGCCGCGGTTGTGATAGAGCGTGGGGTCGTTCAGCCAGGACGGAACCTTGACGTCTTTCTCGGCGGCCGGGACCACTGGTGTGTATGGGAACGACGTCGCCGGGTCCAAGTCCGGGAAATTCTGCGTCCCGGCGTAATCGCGGTCGTCGAAAACCTCGCCCGCGGCCGTCCGGTAGGGCTCGGTTTCCTTGGAGATGTAGGGCGCGGACTGCGTCTCCTGGTACTGGATGACATCCGCCGTGTGGTTGGTGATGATGTCGAAGTACACCTTCATGCCCCGCGCGTGGGCGGCATCGATGAGGGTCTTCAACTCGGCATTGGTGCCCAAATGGGGGTCGATTTGCGTGAAGTCCGTGACCCAGTACCCGTGGTAGCCGGCGGAACTGTTGGCCAGGGTCCCGTCACCCTGGACTGCCTTGTTCTTGAAGCTCGGCGTGAGCCAGAGGGCGTTCGTTCCTAGCCCTTGGATGTAGTCCAGACGGTCTTGCAAGCCCTTCAGGTCACCGCCGTTGAAGAACCCTTTGCGCGTGGGGTCATAGCCGGACACCATCGGATCGGAACCCAGGCCGCCGTCGTCGTTGGCCGTGGTGCCGTTGTTGAAGCGGTCCGCCATGACGAAGTAGAAGTTCTGGTCGCTGACTCCTCCCCGGATGGAGTGCTGTGCTGCGGGATCAGGCTTCTTGTCGGTTGGAGCGGCGCCCGCGGGGAGGACAGCTGTGGCGGTCAGTGCCGCCGTGGTCAGGACGACGGCGGCGAGGCGACCCAGGGGGCGGCGTTGGTGGGGGAGGGCAGGTCTATAGCTGCGAGTTAACAAGTGTTGGAACCTTCCGCTAAGCGACGGTGCTGTGGGACAAGTCACAACTGTAAGCGCTTGCGTATTCTTAATCTAGATATTCTTTGAGTTACGCGATATGAAGAAGTCCTTAGTGCGTTGATTTCTGGAAGCGTTTGCAGTCGTTATAGCTGGAAAGGCGCAAATCGCCACTGTGCTCCTGCATCAGCGTCCGTCGGAATGCTATGCATTTGTCCATAACGCAGCCCTTATGACTTGCATAGGGTTGAAGAGATCTGCTTCACACCACGCAGTGCCCCGATCTACTCCCAAGGATGAGTTTCAACGATGAAGAGCATCGCCCTCCTGCGCGAACGAGCCACCCGCACCATGCCTACCGGTTCCCACTGCCCGGAGTCGGGCCTGTGGAGCCCGGATTCCGATCCGGACGCCGTCCAGGTGTTCCCTGAGGGCCACGTGCTTCCCGCCCACAACGGCGTGGCAACTGTCTGGCGGCGCCGCACTGCTGCCGAAGTGTCAGCGTGACCAGCTCCATCCTGAACCGGCCCGCCGACTACCGGCACGTTCCTGCCGCAGAGTGGTCCGAGCTCAGCTCCGGTGATCCTGTGTGGATTTACGACGTCGCCTGGGGTGCCGGGACAGGTCGCGTTGACGACGTCTCCAAGCACCAGGAACTGCTCTGGGTGGTCCTCGAACCGACTGGCCGCAAGCTGCTTTGTGGCACGGACGACGTCCAGGTCTGGTCCATCTAAAAAGGCTCGCCGAGGTGGCATTTAATACCAATGTCTGAGCGGATCATACGTATTAAATGCCATCTCGGCGTCATTTAAACGGCGGCTATCAGCATGCTGGGTGAGCCCGTCTCCACGCGGCTTACGGGCCCGTCCGGCAAACCGGTGGCCGGGTCCAGCCTGAAACTCACGACGTCGTCCGACCCCTCGTTGGCGACGTACAGCCAGCCTTCGCGGACCAGGTGATGGCGGGGCCAGTCGCCGCCACAGGGAACGTCCGCGAGGGGCTCGAGTTCAGTGCCGTCGTGGGTCACTTTCAGCACACAGATGCGGTTTGAACCCCGGACTCCCACGTAGGCGAACCGGCCATCCGGCGACAACGCGATCTCTGCCCCGGAGTCGCCGTCGAACGGCTTGTTGATGCTGGCCGGAACAACTGCGGTGAGCTCGTACGTGCCGTCCGGTTCCATTCGGACCGCAGCCACTTCCACCGAGTACTCAGTATCCACGAACACCGTGCCGCTGTGATGCCGTGCCATGTGCCGCGGGCCCGAGCCCTTGGACAGCACCACTTGATGGTCAGCCTGCAGGCCTTCTCCAGGAACGTACCTCCACACGCGGACCAGGTCATGCCCAAGGTCGGTGGTCAAGACCCGTCCGTCGGGGAGCATCAGGCTCGAATGCGCGCGACTAGGCCGCTCGTCATCCGTAGGTCCGGTGAAGTGGGGATCGACGGCGGCTGCCGCGCTGGTGCGCGAGGTGATGGCGCCGTTGTCGTCCACTTCGTACAGGATGACCTGGCCGTCGCCCCAACATGTGGCCACCACGAAGCGGCCGTGCGGGTCCGCGGCGACATGGCAGGTGGCGTCGCCCGCCGGCCAAGGCTCACCGAAGGCCTCCAAACCCGTATCCCCCGTCCGGTGATAGGCCCGGACAGTCTTGCCTTCCTCCGCCACGGCGTACACCACCGGGAGTGTGGGGTGCAGTGCGAGGAACGAGGGCGAGTTCGCGGCGACGGCCAAACCGAGTGCCGTGAGTTTCCCGTCGGAGTCCGCCGAGAGTGCGCTGATGCCCTCGCCGTTGCCATTCCTGTCAGCAGTGTAGGAACCCACCCAGATGAGGGTGTCGGTATCTGTTGTTGTCACGCGTCAGTGCCCCTGAACGTCCGAATCGACGCCCGCGTCCGGGCCGGCGTCGAGGGTTTGCAGTTTGTTGAGGTCGTCCGGGTCCAGTTCGAAATCGAACACGTCCAGGTTCTCCTTCATCCGTTGCGGATTGGCTGTCTTGGGGATGGCCACAAGTCCTTGCTGCACGTGCCAGCGCAGCACCACCTGTCCCGGTGACTTTCCGTACTTTCCGCCAATGCTGGCCAACACCGGGGCGTTGAGCAGGTCGCTGCTGGCGCCCAACGGGCTGTAGGACTCGGTAACGATGCCATGCCGCTCGTTGTAGGCCCGGGCAGCCGGGCGGGGAATGGAAGGGCTAACCTGGATTTGGTTGACGGCGGGCACAACCTCCGTCTCCCGGAACAGCTGGTCAAGGTGCGCGGGTTTGAAGTTGGAGACGCCAATGGAGCGCGCTTTGCCCGAAGCCTGCAGTTGCTCGAACGTCTTCCAGGTGGACACGAAGTCGCCGCGGCGGGGGAGCGGCCAATGAATCAAAAGCAGGTCGACGTATTCCAGGCCGAGGCGCTCCAGCGACCCCTCCAGCCCGTCAATGGCCTTTCCGGAGCCTTGGAATTCGCCATCCAGCTTGGTGGTGATGAACAGTTCTTCACGACTAACTCCACAAGCGCGGATGCCGTTGCCCACGCCCGTCTCATTCCCGTACTTTTTTGCTGTGTCCACGTGCCGGTAGCCATGCGACACCGCCTCCACCACGGCGTCGGCCACCTGGGCATCATTCAATGGCCACGTGCCGAGTCCCAGTTGCGGGATCTTGAAACCGTCGTTCAGTTCGATCAGTGGGGCAAGTGCCATGGGCTGGGTCTCCTCTGGTTTCTCTGTTTCTACGCTGGCCGCTGGCTGCTTGGCAACAGTTATCTTCGTGACCAGTCATGGAGCCGATCACTCAACTCCATGAAATCTTCCTTCACTACCTGCAGCTCCGGGTGGGCATCGTGCCACTCCACGATCTCGCGGGCGCCGTCCGCGAACGGGATGGTGGCCCGGTAATCAGGAACCAGGGCCTTGATCTTGGAGTTATCGAACACCACGGAGTGCGAGCGGTCGCCCAGCAGATTCGGGCCAAGTTCAGGGCTGTGGGCGGCAATGGTCTCGGACGATACGTGAAACAGTTCGGGTTCCGCAACGCCGGCCGCCCTCGCGAACAGGCGGTAGATCTGGTCCCACGGCAGGAACTCGTCGGAGGTAATGGTGTAGCTCTCGCCAATGGCCTGCGGCCTGCCCAGCAGCCCGACGAATGCCTTGGCGAAATCCTTGCTGTGGGTCAAAGTCCAGAGCGAGGTTCCGTCCCCATGAACCAGGACCGGCATTCCAGCGCGCATGCGGTGGATGTCAGTCCAGCCGCCCACCATCGCGATCTTGGTGCGGTCATAGGTATGGGAAGGCCGCACCACGGTGACCGGGAAATCCTGCTCCCGATAGGCCTCGAACAGCAGTTCCTCACAGGCGATCTTGTCCCGGGAGTACTGCCAAAACGGGTTCTTGAGCGGGGTCGATTCCCGGATAGGCAGTGTCGTTGGCGGTTTTTGGTACGCCGATGCAGAACTGATGAACACGTACTGACCCGTCCGCCCACGGAACAATTCCATCCCGGCCAGCGACTGGTCCGGGGTGAAGGAGATGAAGTCCGCAACGGCGTCGAACTCCCTTCCTTGGAGAACCTCGCGCACCGCCTGGGAATCGCGGATGTCGGCGTGCAGCACTTCCGCGCCGTCGGGGACCGGCCGCCCGGCTGACCGTCCGCGGTTGAGAATGGTCAGCCGGTGGCCCAGTGCAACGGCGCGTTCGGCCGCCGCTGCACTGATGACCCCCGTCCCGCCAATGAACAGGATGTCCCGGGGTGCGACGGTGTCAGCTCCGAGGCTGTGGGGCAGCAGGCTGCTCACCAGGCGTAGTCTTCGGGCGCGGGGCGGTGGCCCGGGAAGATGTCGTCGAGCCGTTTGAGGGCGTCATCGTTCAGGGCGACATCGAGGGCCCTGATGGCGGCATCGAGCTGTTCCTGGGTCCTGGGTCCCACGATCGGCGCCGTCACAGCGGGCTGGTGGAGCAGCCAGGCAAGGGCGACGTCGCCCGGCGCGTGGCCGAGTTCGTCTGCGAAATCCTCATACTGGCGGATCTGGTCCTCGTGCTTCTTGAGCGTTTCCAAAGCCCGGCCCTCCGCACGGCGAACTCCCTGCTCCTCCTTCTTCAGCACGCCACCCAGCAGCCCGCCCTGCAACGGCGACCACGGAATCAGGCCCAGACCGTACTGCTGGGCGGATGGAATGACCTCGAGCTCAAGTTCGCGCCTGAAGAGGTTATAGATCGACTGCTCGCTGACCAGCCCGGTGTAGTTCCGCCGCCGGGCAGCTTCCTGTGCCTGCGCAATATGCCAGCCCGCAAAGTTGCTGCTGCCCGAGTAGAGGATCTTGCCCTGCTGCACGGCTACTTCAATGGCCTGCCAGATCTCATCCCACGGGGTATCGCGGTCAATGTGGTGGAACTGGTAGATGTCGATGTAATCCGTCTGCAAGCGCTTAAGGCTCGCATCCAGTGCGCGGCGGATGTTCAGCGCCGACAGCTTGGATTCGTTGGGACGGTCCGTCATGGTGCCGTACAGCTTGGTGGCCAGGACGGTCCGTTCGCGGCGCTCGCCGCCCTTTGCGAACCAGCGGCCGATGATTTCCTCGGTCCATCCGCGGTGTTCCGCTCCGCCGTAGACATTGGCCGTGTCGAAGAAGTTGATGCCGGAGTCCAGTGCGGAGTCCATGATCGAGTGGGCCGTTGCTTCGTCCGTCTGTGGACCGAAGTTCATGGTCCCCAAGCAGAGGCGGGAGACTTTCAGGCCGGAGCGGCCAAGGTGTGTGTACTGCATGGTTGGTGAGGTCCTTTGCTTTGTACAGTCAGGGCTTAGAGCTGGGTAAAAGATGCGACGGCGGGATCGGAACCGATGCGGGCGCCCGCCTCCAGTGCCGTGATGGCTGCCAGTTCGGATTCGGTCAGGGAGAGGTCAGCTGCGCCGAAGTTTTCGCGCATCCTGGTGGAGTCTGCTGATTTGGGGATGACGATGGTTCCCTGCGCCAGATGCCAGGCCAGGATCACCTGCGCGGGAGTGGTGCCGTGTGCAGCGGCTACCAGCGCCACCTGCTCAGCGTTCAGGTCCTTGCCCTGGCCCAAGGGGCTGTAGGCTTCCACGGCGATACCCAGATCGCGGCACTTCGCTGCCAGTTCACCCTGCTGGAAGGTGGGGTGGACCTCGATCTGGTTGACGGCCGGGACGACGTCCGCTTCCTTGAGCAGCGTGTCCACATGATCGGAGAGGAAGTTGGAGATGCCGATGGCCCGGATTTGCTTGTCCTGGTAGAGCTTCTCCATGTCTTTCCACGCCTGAACGAAGAGCCCCTGGGATGGGACGGGCCAGTGGATCAGATAGAGGTCGATGACATCCAGGCCCAGGGCGTCCCGGCTGCGCTGGAATGCATCTGGGGCCTCGCCTTGCTCACCGTTGCGGAGCTTGGTGGTGATGAAGAGTTCATCGCGGGGAATCCCCGAGGCGGCGATGGCAGCGCCTACCCCTGCCTCGTTGCGGTAGGCGGCAGCGGTGTCGATGTGGCGGTAGCCGGCTTCCAGCGCATCTTCCACGACCCTCTGTGTTTCTTCGGCGGGCACTTGGAAGACACCGAATCCGAGCTGCGGGATGGTGACGCCGTTGTTCAATGTCAGCTCTGGCATGACGGTCTCCTTCGACGGGATGGTGATGGTGGCGATTCTCCAGAAAGCGTTTTCGGAGGCTCTGTACTGAGCCTATGCAGTTTTTGCGGCAGAGTCAGCAACCCAGCCTGATCCTGTTTTTCCTAGGTCTGGCAGTCCTACCCAGAATGATGGTGTTTCACACATCTGCACCGGCAGAATAGACGGATGGGTCAAAGCGCAGAGTTCGGCAAGTTCCTCAAAGTCATGCGCGCCCGCCTTTCACCCGAAGATGCCGGAGCGCAGGAGTCCAGCGGTTCCCGCAGGGTGCCCGGGCTCCGTCGCGAAGAGGTGGCACGCCTTTCCGGTGTGAGCACCGACTACTACACCCGCCTGGAACAGGGCCGCAACATCCACCCCTCCAAAGCAGTCCTGGATTCCGTGGCACGTGCCCTGCGTCTCGATACGGGGGAGCAGGCGCACATGATGGACCTCTTGGAGCACTGCGCCAGCTCGGCAGGCAATCCCGGCCCCGTGCAAAAGGTCAGGCCTGCCGTGCGGCAGTTGCTGGACGCCGTCGGAGATGTTCCGGCGATGGTGTTGGGCCGCCGCGCTGATGTCCTCGCCGGAAACCGGCTGGCCCACTTGCTGTTCACCGACTTCGCGGCGTTGCCGGCGCCCGAGCGGAACCTGACCCGCTGGATCATCCTGGATCCCGCCGCCGGGGCGCTGTTCAGGGATTGGAAGACCGTTGCTGCCGAGGCTGTGGGTGCCCTGCGCATGGATGTGGGCCGGCATCCCAACGACCCCCAGACCAATCAATTGGTGGGAGAACTCGCCGTCCACAGCGAGCACTTCCGTCAGTGGTGGGCCGGGCACAGGGTTGCCACGCGCTCCGCGGGCACGGTCCGGCTGCACCACCCGGTGGTGGGTGACCTCGAACTGAACTTTGAAACTTTGGGTCTCCCGGACGATCCCGACCAGCTCCTGCGGGTCTATTCGGCAAAAGCCGGCTCGCCGTCGTCGGACGCTTTGACGCTGCTCAGCTTTGGTGACGTAGGCACCGCCTCCCAGGTGCCCGAGCCTGCGCGCCGAGATGACAGTTAATGCCAATGTTCCTCTGAAACATCGGCATTAACTGTCATCTCGCGGGGAGCGTTTCAGCGCTCGAGGCGGAACCCCAGCTTGATGGTGACCTGCCAGTCGGCTACTGCGCCGTCCTCGAGGTGGCCGCGGATTTCCTTGACCTCAAACCAGTCAAGGTTCCGCAGGGTCTGGGAGGCGGTTGCGATGCCGTTCTTGATCGCGTCGTCAACGCCCTCGGTGGAAGTTCCTACAATTTCGGAAACGCTATATGTGTGGCCAGCCATGGTGCTCCTCATCAACGTCTTACGAATCTCTGGAAAATCAGGCCCGCCAGGCAGGCCGTCCATGCAGACTAGCCCACGGATCTCCGTGCGGCCAGAGGTGGTGCCGGCTCAGCTTTCGCGCCAGTCGTTGCTGGTGATGTGCGAGCCGGCCTGGGGTCCCATCTGCAGCATTCCGCCGTCCACGGGCCAGGACGCTCCATTGACGTAGCTGGAGGCCGGGGACGCCAGGAAAGCGATGACGGCTGCGATTTCGCGGGCATCTCCCGGGCGTCCCAGCGGAACTCCAGGCCTTTCCTTCTGCCTGGGATCCTCGTCTTCCTGGCCGGTCATGGGCGTCGCAATTTCGCCCGGTGCCACGTTGTTGGCGGTGATTCCGTACTCGGCGAGTTCCAAGGCCATGGTTTTGATGAGGCCGCCGAGCCCGTGCTTTGAGGCATCGTAGGCGGAGGCGCCAACCCTTGGCTGGAATTCGTGCACGCTCGTTACCGCGATGATGCGACCACCACGACCTGCCTTCACCATGCGCTTGGCCGCTGTTTGCATGGCCACGAAAGCACCGTTGAGGTTGGTGTCCAGGGTGGACATCCAGGTTTGGTAGTCGAGGTCAAGGAACTTGGTGCCGTCACCGGTTCCCGAGTTGTTGACGAAGACGTCCACGCCACCGAGTTCCTCAGCGAGCTTGTCGATTGCGCCTACCGTACCTTGGACGTCTGTGGTGTCGAGTTGATGGACTACGGCTTTGCGGCCGAGGCCACGGACTTCCTCCGCGGTTTCCTCGGCACCCTGCTGGTCCGTGTGCCAAGTGATGCCTACATCCATGCCGGCTTTGGCCAGAGCCACCGCCGTGGCCCGGCCAATGCCTGAATCCGATCCCGTGACGATGGCGGTCTGCGGGGAGAATGGTGAGTCGCTCATGGTCTTGCCTTTCGGTCGTGTGATCGTTCCGATGCCTCTATTCCTACCCTGCCCGGCACGGCCGCAAACACTCCCGGTGCTGACGCTTCATCCCGGACGATGGGGATCGAGTGTAGATTTCTTGCAGCAGCACCCAGTGAATCCCCACAACCAGGAGTACTCATGTCAGATGTTATTGTCGTCGGCGTTGACAACAGCGAAACAGCCAAGCGGGCAGCAGTGGCAGCAGCGAAGCTCGCGACGGCGCTCGGTGCCGAACTGCACGTGATCAGCGGCTTCTCGGATGACCGGATCGAGGAATTCGGCAGCGGCAGCGACCGCATCACCGTCTCGTCCGCCGATTCGGCAGAATACGTTGCCCGCAAGGTATCCGAAGAGCTGGATATTCCGAGCAACAGCGTCAAGTACTACGCGGCCCGTGGCACTCCGGCCAACGCCCTCATCAACTACGCAGAGGCCAACAACGCCTCGCTGATCGTAGTCGGCAACAAGCGCATGAAGGGCCTGGGCCGCGTGCTGGGCAGCATCGCCAACAGCGTGGCACACGGCGCTCCGTGCGACGTGTACATCGTCAACACGGACGTCGACGCGTAACCCACCCAAGTAGGTAGCAGAAGAGGCCGTTTTGAACGCTCAAAACGGCCTCTTCTGCTACCCAGGCGGGTTATCCCGACGTACCGTTCAGCACCACCACGTTGGAGCAGGTCACATCCTTTCCGGCGACCTGCAGGACGTTGCCGGACTGTGGGGTGTCGGACGTGACTGTCAGGTCCCGCACCGTCGACCCGTCCGCCGCCACCAGCAAGGTAACGCCTTCGCTATTGCTCAGGATCACATCCCCGGAATTTCCCGTTGCCCCGGCCAGTGTGATGTTCCGGCGGTCACCCCAAATAATCGAGGGCTCGTGGTAAATCCCCGGCTGCAGCAGCACCGTGACAGCGCGTGGGTTATTCGCAGGGATGGCGCCGACAGCTGCCCGGATGCTGGCAAACTCGCCCGTTCCATCCAATGCCACGGTGATGATTTCCCGAAGCGCCGGTTCGGTCCCGCCCAAGGGCCCGCCGAAAGCACGCACCAGCGCCGGAACTGCCTTTGCGGGGGTGGGGTCATAGGAGTAGGGAACGTCGAACGCCAAACCCTGTTTCTGGCCGGTGTTCCCCGTGCAATCCTCGAAAACGTTGTTCCGGGCTACCAACGCACCCCCAGGCCCTTGGTGGTGAAGCGGATTCCGGACATCCCGGAAGTAGTTTCCCTCCACCAGCAGCAAGGCCGCGTTCCGCCCCAGCATCCCGTAGCTGGAGATGTTCTCCAAGTAGTTGTTGTAGACATGCGATGCCGCGGTGTTGTCCAAGCTGGCGTTGCGCTGGTGGGTGTTCCGGATCCAGTTGTGATGCAGCGTCACCCGGGTGACCACATTCTGGGTCCACCCTTCACCGAGGGCCTTGTTATGGTCCGAAAAGACATTCCAGGACAGTGTGACGTTGTCGCAGTCCTTGCGGATATCCACCAGTCCGTCGCCCAAGCGGGTGAAATGCATATGGTCCACCCACACGTGCGTGCTGGTGTCCATCTGGATTCCATCCCTGTCATTGTCAGGCCGTTTCCCCACAAAGTCGCCGGGAATGTAGGAGTCCCGGAGGGTGAAGTTGCGGAACACGACGTTGGCCACGTTGACCAGCTTGAAGCCGGCATTGACCACCGCAGCTCCTTCGCCAGCGCCAAGGAATGACTTGTTGGAGGTCACCGTCAGTTTCTCGTACTGAGTGAACACCAGGTTGCCGTGCAGGATAACCACCAGCGGTTCAGGGCTTTTCGCGAATCCGCGGAGCTCCTCCGGTGCGCGCGCATGGACCAGCCTGCCGCCGGCCCCACCGGTGGTGCCGGCACGGCCGTAGGATGCAACGCCGGCGAAACCATCGGGCGCCGACGCCCAGGCACCCCCGTGCCCGCGGTTTATCGGCAGCCCTGCTTCATCGAACCCCGTGGGGTCGACGCCGGATGGCGCACCTTCCGCTGCCACGGCGGAGGCAGCCGGAGTGAACAGGCCGGCCGACGCCAATGTGCCTGCAGCGAGTCCTGCGGAAAGAAGGGTCCGGCGTCGGATGCCCTTGTGTTCTGTGTTTGCCATCTCAGGCACCTGCTGCCGGGGTCCAGTCACCAAGGAAGGTCTCCTTGGTGAACTTCGGGGCTTCCTGGGGCGTGAGCTGGGGGTGGAACTCGTTAACGTACGCACCGGGCCCCGTGTTGTTGAACTCGGCGAAGCGGCCCTCTGTCCAAGAATGTCCACTCATGTCGGACCAACCCTGCAGGGCGATGTGACTGCCCAGGTTCGAGTCGCGGATGACGGCCATGGGGTGCGCGTTGGGGTCGCTGCTGGCAAACCAAGGGCGTCCCAAGCTGACGGTTCCCGGAGCCGCGTCCGAAGTGAGGGTGCTGTTCATGATCAGGAAACCGTACGGGTTGGAGTTCTTGGTGCTGGGTGCCACGATGTAGCCATTGTTGGTGCTGCTGCCGCGGTCCAGGGAGTGAATTGTGCAGCCGTCAAAGACGGCGGTGCCCCGGCCGTAGAGGAAATCCACGTCGCCTTCGATGTAGCAGTTTTTCAGGTAGGTGCGGGCTGTGGCGTCCCGGCCGGTGGTGTCAGCGAGGTACGTGTCTTGGTTTCCGAGGAACCTCGTGTTGTCGAAAGTTACTTTGTCAGCCACGGTACGGACAGCGAGGGCCTGGCTCCCGCCGTTGGCGGCCTCGTCATAGGCGTTCTCCACGGTGAGGTTGCGGACGGTGGTGTGCTCGGCCAGGACGTTGAGTGTGGCACTGCCAGCCGCGCCCCAGGTCCCGCCGAAGAACTTGGCGCCGTTGGCTGGGAGGTCGTAGGAAATCACGACGTCGGATGGGTCGCCCGTTGCTCCCTGGAGCGTCACGTTGGGCCGGTCGGCCCAGACATTGACCATTTCCCTGTAGAAGCCGGGCTTGATGGTGATGGTCCGGGGCTGGGTGTTGCCCACGGGAATCGAGCCGATGGCCGCCTGCAGGCTGCCGAAGTCGCCGGTGCCGTCCAGTGCGACGGTGATGTCCGCCGTCGTGCTTGGTGCTTGGTTTTCGCGCGGTCCGGCAGCTGAGGTGACCAGTCCTGGAACCTTGGTGGCATCGTCCTTGACGTAGGCGTAGGACTGGGTGGGATCAAAGGCGCTGCCGATGTTGTCCTTGCGGCCACGGGTGGCATCGAAGATGTTGTCACGGTTGACGATCTCCGTGGCGGGATCCTTGGCCACCACAGGATCGGCCACAGCGGTGAAATAGTTGCCCTCCAGGACCACCTTGGCGGCGTTCCGGCCCATCATTCCGTACTGGCCGATGTCCTGCAGGTAGTTGTTGTACACGTGTGCGGCCGCAGTGTTGTCCAGGCTGAAGTTGCGCTGGACAGTGTTGCGGATCCAATTGTGGTGGATCGTCATTTTGGTGACCGCATTGCTGGTCCACCCGACGCCCAGCGCCTTGTTGTTGTCCGCAAAGACGTTCCACGAGTACGTCAGGTAGTCCGAATCCTTGCGGGTATCGATCATGCCATCGCCCATGCGCTCGAACTTCATGTGATCCACCCAGACATGGTGCGAGGTATCCAGCTGGATCCCGTCGCGGTCATTGTCCGGCCGCTTACCGTCCCAGTCGCCAGGAATGTAGGAGTCACGGACCGTGAAGTTCCGGAAAATCACGTTGGACACGTTGATGAGCTTGAAACCGGCGTTGACCAGTTCCACCCCGGCGCCGGTGCCAATGAAGCTCTTGTTCGATGTGACGGGAATCTTGACGTAGTCCTGCGCGGTGATGCTGCCCTTGAGGAAGATGACCAAGGGCTCCTCCGCCGCGGCATAAGACTTCAGCTCTTCCAGCGAAGAAGCGCTCACGTGCCTCCCCGCCTGGCCGCCGGTGGTCCCGTCCAGGCCGTTGCCGGGCAGGGACGCGAACCCGTCGGGCCGCTGCTTCCACAGGGCCGCTGCTGCGGCCGGGGACTCAGTGCCGTGGTGGTGGTCAGGCTCTGCCCGTGCGGGCACAGCGGTAAGGCTTCCAAGAATGACGACGGCGGTGGCCGCGCCTAGTAAGCGTCGCAAGCGCATGCAAAACTCCTTTGTCTTGTCTGTTGTGGTTGCCCGGGTCAGGGCCGGGTTATTTGAGGCCCGTGGTGGCGATGCCATTGATCAGGTATTTCTGCCCCGCGATGAAGAAACCGATGATCGGGGCGATGGACACCACCGACATCGCGAACATGGGGCCCCACATGCTCTGGCCTTCGGAGTCCATGAAGGCGCGCAGGGCCAGGGGGACGGTGTAGAGGTCCTGGTTCTGGATGTAGAGCAGCGGCCCGAAGAACTCGTTCCACGTGGAGATGAACGTGAAGATCGCGGTGGTGGCCATGGCCGGAACACAGAGCGGCAGGATCACGCGGATAAACGTCCGGAAGGGACCGCAACCGTCGATTTGGGCAGCGTCGTCCAGTTCCTTGGGCAGGGACTTCATGAACTGGACCATCAGGAAGATGAAGAACGCATTGGTGGCCATGAAGTTGGGAACGATCAACGGCAAGTACGTATCCAACCAACCGAGCTGCGAGAAGATGATGTACTGCGGAACCAACAGCACGTGGCCCGGCAACATCAGGGTTCCCAGCATGAGGGCAAAGAACAGCTTCCGGCCCGTGAACTCCATCCGGGCGAAGGCATACGCTGCCAGGGCGCAGGAGAAGATGTTGCCGATGATGGAGAAGATCACGATCACCATGGAGTTGATCAGGTACACGTGGAACGGCTGGTCCAGTGCGGTCCAACCCTGTGCGTAGTTGGAGAAGTCCCAGTTCTCCGGCCACAGTCCCAAATGCCGGAAGATATCGTTGCTGGGCTTCACCGAACTGGAGATCAGCCACAGCAGGGGGTAGAGCATTACCAGCCCCACCAGGCAGAGGATCAGGTGCCGCGAGAAACGGCTGGCCGGCGTGCCTGTCAGGGCGTCTTCGGGCTGTTCCTGCTTTGCCAGCTTTCGCTTGAGGGGTAGATCAAGGAGTGCCATGAAGTTGCCTTAATTGTCGTAGAAGACCCAGAACTTGGATGCGATGAAATTGATGGCGGTGAAAATCGCGATGATCATCAACAGCAGCCAGGCCATGGCCGAGGCGTATCCCATCTCGAACTCGGTGAAGCCCTTCTGGTAGAGGTACAGGTTGTAGAACAGTGTGGAATCTGCCGGGCCGCCTGTACCGCCGCTCATCACGTAGCCCTGGGTGAAGGTCTGGAAGGAGCCAATGAGCTGCATGATGAGGTTGAAGAAGATGATGGGGCTGATCAGGGGCAAGGTGATGCTCCGGAACTGTCGCCACTTGGAGGCGCCGTCAATGGACGCTGCCTCGTAGTACATCCCCGGGACCTGCCGCAGGCCGGCGAGGAAGATGACCATGGGCGAGCCGAAGGTCCACACGTTCAGCACAATGAGGGTGCTCAGCGAAAACTGCGGATCAGTCACCCAGGCCGGCCCTTGGATCCCGAACAAGCCGAGGAACCCGTTGACGATGCCGTCATTGCCGAAGATGTAGCGCCACAGCATCACGATTGCCACGCTCCCGCCCAGCAGGGAGGGCAGGTAATACACGGAACGGTAAATCGAAAGCCCCTGAAGCCCCCGGTTCAGCACCAGGGCCACCAGCAAGGCAACAGCCAAGGAGATCGGCACTGATACAAACGTGTAAATGAAGGTCACCTTCAGCGACTGAAGGAGCCGCGGATCCTCGAACATCGCCTGGAAGTTCGCCAGCCCCACAAAGTTGGGCTCCGTGAAGAGGTTGTAGTCCGTGAAGGCCAGGTACAACGAGGCGAAGAACGGAATGACCGTGAACAGCATCCCCAGGAACCAGGGGAGCAGGAACAGATAACCGGATCGTTGCTTCTTCCGCCGGGAAGGACGGATGCGAGGCTTGCCGTCTGTTGCCGGAGCCGGAGTGGAGGCACCGGGCGGCTGTTTGGTCAGAACCGACATGGTCCCACCGTCCTCCCAGGCACAGATCCGGAGCTACTTGTTGATGGCTGCATTGCTCTTCTCCATGAAGGTCTTCGCGGCATCGGCGGGACTGACACGGCCGAACTCCACCTCGGTGGTCAACTGCTTGAGGGTGTCGGCCACAACGCTGGCGCCCTTCGGGTAGACGTACGCGGCAGGAAGATCGTCCTTCTGGATGGCGGCCATCAGGTCTACGAACGTCTTGTCATCCGCACTCAACTTCGGGGTGATGGCATCCGCCACCTCCGGGTTGATGGGAACACCACGCTGGGTAAGGACTTCGGCAGCGCCCTCGGCATCATTCGTCAGGAAGTCCACCAACTTCGCAGCTTCCTTGGGGTGCTTGGACTTGGCAGCGATGGACCACAACATGGTGGGGTCCGCGGAGTAGCCGCGGCGCTCGCCGGTGGTTTCGCCCGGAATGCGCAGCAGGACAACTTCGCCTTCCACAGCCTCGTTATAGCCGCGGAAATTGTTGATGGGGATGATCTGGGAAGCCACAGTGCCCTTGGCCAAGTACGACTGTGCCGGGGAGCCGCCGATTTGCTCGAAGAACCCAGCCGGTGGGTAGCCGCCGGCTTCGCGCAGGTCCACGCTGTACTGGAACCAGTCCTCAATGGTCTTCTCGCTGACGCCAAGCTTGTTGTCCTTGGTGTAGAAGTCCTCGCCGCGTTGACGGGCCAGGATGATAGGGCCGGTTTCGGTGGCGACGTCGTAACCGGCTCCGTAGACCTTTCCGCCCGTCTTCTGTGTGACTTCGGTGGCGAACTTGGCGTAGTCCTCCCAGCTCCAGGTCTTGTCATCCGGGATGGTGACGCCCGCCTGGTCCGTGATGGTTTTGTTGACCACCATGCCAATGGTGGTGACACCGGTGGCGAGGCCGTAGAGCTTGCCATCAACCTCGCCTCGGCTGAGCGTGGTTTCAGGGATCTTGTCCAGGTTCAGCTCGGGGAATGACTTGAGGTCGGCCAACGTGCCGCGCTGGGCGTACTCCAGGAGGCTGCGGTTGGCCATGGCCAGGACGTCCGGCGGGTTGCCGCCGGCGAAGCGCGTGGCGAGTTTGTCTGCGTATGGACCGCTGTCCTGGTATTCGGTCTTGACGGTGATGCCTGGATTCTTCTTCTCAAAGATCCGCAGGGCCGCCTCGGTCATCTTGGCGCGGTTGGCATCGCCCCAGAACACGAAGTTCAACTCAACGTTGCCGCCGTTGCCCGATGGTGCGGCGCCACCCCCTCCGCAGCCGCTCAGGGCCAGGCCGGCCGCGACCATGGCGGCGCCCAGCACCGTCCTGCGCGGGATAGGAGTGTTTGCTGTCTTCTTCATTGAATGACGCCTTTCTGGGTGCCCTGTGAGGTTGGTTCGATGCGGTATGAAGACTGATTCCGACGGAAAGTTTCTTTAGAAACGAAACCAGCATGGGTGCTCTATGCAGACTGGTTGAGCAGTTTCGGCGAATGAAAAGTGTGAGTAAACGATTTCTAGCAAGGAATTGCTGTGACTGTCAACACATTGTGGCGTTGTGGTTGGAAATTTTGGATAGAAACTTTCTTATAGTGTTGCCGAAGTCTTTCCGTCATGTTTATGCTGATCCCACACCCAGCCAACCCGTCCCAAGGAGGCCGAATGGGCAGCTTCCACCTCAAGGGAGTCAATGTGGTCCAGGAAAATCCCGGCGATGACCTGGCCACCCATGTGGCTCCAAGGCCCTACCTGCATCCCGTCCGGACACTGGGCGGAGTGATCCTCACCGAGGCCGCGCCCTTGGACCATCCGCACCATTTGGGGCTGTCACTGGCCTTCTCGGACGTGAACGGCACAAATTTCTGGGGCGGATCCACGTACACCAGCCAAGGCCCGGTGGTCATCCCGAATCACGGGCGGCAGGTTGCTTCGGAGTGGGACCATCACGACGGAATCGCGGAAGCCGACGTCGAATGGTTCACTTACGGCGGTCAGCAACTGGCGAGCGAACGCCGGAGCTACAGATATCAACAACACTCCGCCCCGGCCACGTGGAGCTTCTCCTTTAACTCAGTGATCCGCCCCGCCGGTGACGTGCAGCAACTGTCTGTGTCGTCGTCGGCCGTCAAGGGCCGCGCAGGGGCCGGTTACGGCGGAATCTTCTGGCGTTTTACCGCAGGCGACAGCCCCGCACACGTGCTGTGCTCGGACGGGGCAGGCGTGGAGCCAGCGCACGGTTCGCTGTCCCCATGGCTCATGGTGCGGACCCGGCAGCAAGGCAGGGACGTCAGCGTCATCCTCGCTCAGGATCCCAAGCAAGTGCGTCCCTGGTTCATCCGCACTGAAGGCTATGTGGGTGCCGGACCTGCCGTCGCGTGGGACAAGCCAGCCGCTGCAGACCGGGACAATCCCCTCACACTCAGCCTCCACGCAGTGATTCACGACGGCAACGTGGCCACCAGCCAGCACTCCGAAGAACTCCTTCACCAGCACTTTCACTTCAGCAACTCTTCCGACAGGACGACATGACAGCCATGGGACATCGACCCCGCCTTCCCGAATACACCAACCCCATCCTGAACGGTGACTGGCCGGACCCGGACGCCATCCAGGTTGAGGGCACCTATTACCTCATCGCCTCCAGCTTCAACCGGGTCCCCGCGCTGCCGGTGCTTCGCTCCACAAACCTGGTGGACTGGGAGCATGCAGGGCATGCGCTCCCAGAACTGCCGCAAACGAACCACTACTCCCTTGTGCGCCACGGAAGCGGTGTGTGGGCACCCGCGCTCCGCCATCACGGCGGCAAGTTCTGGATCTTCTACCCGGACCCGGATCACGGCATCTTTGTCCTGAGCGCGGAGAAGGCCGAAGGTCCTTGGAGTACGCCTCACCTTCTATACGCCGGCCGCGGCCTCATCGACCCCTGCCCGTTGTGGGACGAGGACGGGCAGGCGTACCTGGTGCATGGCTGGGCGAAGAGCCGCATCGGGGTGAAGAACCGGCTGACCGTTCACCGGATGAGCCCCGACGCCACCCGTTTGCTGGACCACGGAACCCACGTCATCAACGGCGAAGACCTCCCCGGATTCACCACATTGGAGGGCCCCAAGTTTTATAAGCGCGAGGGTTGGTACTGGATCTTCGCACCTGCCGGCGGGGTTTCCACCGGGTGGCAATCGGTCTTCCGTTCACGCTCTCCTTTTGGGCCTTACGAGGAACGCCGGGTGCTGGAGCAGGGTGGTTCGCCGGTGAACGGTCCGCACCAAGGCGCGTGGGTCACCACTCCCGAGGGGCAGGACTGGTTCCTGCACTTCCAGGACCGCGGAGCCTACGGCCGCGTGGTCCACCTCCAACCCATGGGTTGGGATGCGGACGGCTGGCCGTGGATGGGCGCAACAGCGGACGACGACGGACCGGGAACCCCGGTTTTGGTCCACCCCTACCCGGAGGGTTCTTCGCCGGAAGACGTGGCTCCTCCCACCAGCGACAATTTCACGTCCCCCGGCCTGGGGCCGCAGTGGCACTGGCAGGCGAACCCCCGCAAAGAGTGGCTGTCAACCTGCGGAGGAGGGCACCTGGTCCTGCGTCCGCAAGCCAACGATCCCATCAACCTGCGTGAACTCCCCAACGTCCTGGGCCAGATCCTCCCGGGCGTGCCGTCCACCTTCACCACCACGCTGGAACTGGACGATGTCCCGGCAGGCACCCGGGCCGGCGTCGTGGTTCTCGGCCAGCGGTACGCCTGGCTGGGAATTGTACGGACGGGCGACGGGTATGTCCTGGGCAGTGGCACGGGCAGCGAAGGCCCGCACGAGCTCCCCGTGGGGCGTGCGGTGGAACTTCCGGGTCCGCGGATCGAACTTCAGATCAGGACGGATGAGACGCCGCGGGCAACGTTTGCCTGGCGTGTAGGCCCCACGGATCCATGGCAGATCCCGCTGTGGGATTTCGACGTGGTGGAGGGGCGCTGGATCGGGGCTGAGCTGGGGATTTTCACGGCCTCACCCTTGGGTTCGCGCGAAAGCGGCAGTGTTATCGTTGGACCCGTGCGGGTCGAAACTGCGCCGGTCCGCCGGACTACGGCTCCGCGCATTGCCGCTTCAGTTTCCCCATGAGTTCAAGGACCGCACCGTTGACCGCCACTCCGCGCCCCAGGATTGCAGACGTGGCTGCGGCCGCGGGCGTCTCCGTGCCCACAGTTTCCAAGGTGCTGAACGGCCGTTCGCACGTTTCCGAAGCCACACGTGCCCGTGTCCAGCAGGCCTTGGAGGAGCTCGACTACACCAAGCGGAGCACTGCCACTGAGCCCGGACTGCTGCAACTGGTGGTGAACAACTTCGATTCCCCATGGGTTCTGGAAACCATGGAGGGAGTGGAAGCTGCTGCTGCGCGGCTCGGCTACACCGTGGCCTACACACGGGCTGTTAACGCCACCGTGGAGAACTGGCAGAAGCTGCGGGAGCCCTCCGGCAACCGCCTTGATGGTGTGATGCTGCTGGCTCCGCGCCAAGGATCAGCTTTGGTGGACCAGGCGCGGGCATTGAACATTCCGGCCGTCGCGATTGACCCCGAAGGTTCGGAGGGGCTGCAGATTCCCAGCGTCAGCCCGGCGTCGTTCTCCGGAGCGTTGGGCGCGGTGTCCCATCTCCTGGGCTTGGGGCATGAACGTATTGGCATCATCACGGGCCGCGTGCACAGCCCCGGCCATGGCCGGGCCCGTTACGCTGCCTACGCCGCCGCCCTGCACGAAGCCGGTCTCCCGGTACTTGCCGAGTTCGTTCGCGACGGCGACTTCAGCATCGAGTCCGGCCTTCGCCTCGGCGGGGAACTTCTGGATCTTCCGGAGCGGCCTACCGCGATATTCACGGGCAGCGACCTGCAGGCTCTCGGAGTCATGAACGCCGCAGCGCAGCGGTCCCTGAAAATTCCCGGCGATCTCAGCGTGGTGGGTTTCGATGACATCGCCCAGGCCGCCCTCACCTCGCCGCCGCTCACCACGGTCAGACAGCCCCTGGCCCAGATGGCATCCATGGCCGTGGGCATGCTCGCGGAGCACATCGAGCAGCCTGGCCTTGGTTCGTCCAGTGCCCTCGAAGTCGCCACGGAGCTGGTGGTGCGCGCCAGCACCGCCCCACCCCGCGACTAGGTAGGCGCCCCCGCGCCTAGTGGCCCTGGAACGCCTCCGCCAGCCACCACGAGCCGCCGTCGGACGCGATTTTCGCGTCGATCACCAAGGGCCGGTCTTGTGTCCCGGCTTCATAGGCCGCGATCCACGGGTGCACGGCTTCCAGGTCCGCGATGGTCCGTACGGTCACACCTTCGGCGCCGAATCCACGGGCTATGGCGGCGATGTCCGTTTCCGGGAACACGACGCTGGAGAGCTCGGCCTCAGAGTGCTCCGATGCGAAGTGGTGGACCTCGGCACCGTACGCGGCGTCGTTGTAGACGATGCACACCAGGGGTAGTTTCAGCCTCGCGGCGGTCTCCAACTCGCTGATGCCCATGAGGAATCCGCCGTCACCCGCGCCCAGCACCGGCAGCCGGTGCGGCTGGGCAAGCGCGGCGCCAATGGCTGTGTATAGCCCCAGTCCAATCGCCTGAAATGCCTGCGTGAAGCAGAACCCGAACTCGTCCGGAACAGCGAGGTACTGGCTGGGGTAGCCCATGAAGTTGCCGGAATCCACGGCCACGATCCGCTCGGATGGGAGCATGGAATCGAGTTCCCGGGTGAGGACGCGGGGATCGATGGAGGTCGCCGTGGACAGGTCCGCTGTGGAAACGTCCCGCCACCGCGAGCCCTGCTTGATGGACAAGGCGTTGGTTTCGGTGCGGTACTTTTCGGCGGGCTCAGGCTGCACGGTCCGCAGCGCCGTCAGGGCATCCACCGCAGTCAGCGCCGAATCCCCCAGCAGCCCCAGGGCGATGGGCCGGTTGGCGCCGAGCGCGGAATCTTCGACGTCGATCTGCACCACGTTGGTGCCGGTGGAGATGAGTCGTCCGTGCCGCATGGTCCACATGTTCAGCGCGCAACCCCACCCCACAATCAGGTCCGCGCCGCTGATGAGTTCCGCCGTGGTGGGCGAAGAAAAACCACCCGAGATACCCAGGTTGTGCGAGTCGCCGTTGAACAATCCGCTAGCCACTGCCGACGTCGCCACCAGCGCACCGGCATGCCGCGCCAATTCCAGGATCTCGTCCCGGGCGCCCCGTCCGCCGCGTCCCGCGACGAACACGGGCCGTTCAGCGGCGGAAATCAGCGCCACCAACTGCTCCACTCCGGCAGCGTCCGGGCGGATCTTTAACGGCTCAGGCACGACGACGGCACTCACCTGGTCCGCGGCGCTGGCACTTTGGAGGTCCAACGGCAAGCTCAGGACCACCGTTCGGCGCTCGTTCACCGCGGTCCGGAAGGCCCGGACAGTGTCTGCCACAGCTGTGGCGGGGGAGTGGATGCGTTCGGCCACGGCGCCGACGCTTCGAGCCAACGCGTCCTGGTCGATCTTGAAGTTGGACCGGATCGCTGCAGCCTGGGTGTCGGCGGTCAGCACGATCATGGGAGTGCGGCTCTTCGCGGCTTCTCCGATTCCCGTGATGGCATTGCTCAGCCCGCAGCCTTGGTGCGTGGTGACCACTCCCACCTTGCCGGACATCCGCGAGTAGGCGTCGGCCATGGTCGCAGCACCGCCTTCGTGCCGTGTGGCGGTGAAAGGGATTCCTTGGGCCATGAGGGTGCCGGTGACATCGAAGTTGCCGCTGCCCACCACCCCGAAAACATGCCCGACGCCCAGCTTCGCCAGCGTCCTGCCCACCAAGGCGGAAACCCGGACCTGCTCACTCATGCTGTTACCCCGGCTTCTTTTTCAATCAGCGCGTACACGCGGCTCGGGCTGCCGGTGCCGCCCACGATCGGCAAAGGAGCAACCACCAGGGTGGCGCCCGTGGTGGGAAGCCGGTCCACGTTCCGCAGCGAAGTGACGCCATACTTATCCGCACCGAGGAGGAACGAATGCACGGGGAACATCGGATCCAGCGCACCGGCCTGCCCGGCATCGATCCCTACGGTTTCAACACCGAAACCGCTGATCGAGGGGTTCCCGGCAAGCCACTTGGCACCTGCTGCAGAGACCCCTGGAGTGTGCGGGCCGGCGTCGTCCGCGTTGACGAAAGCCGCTGCGTCAGCGCCGCGGGCTGCCCAACCGGTCCGGAAGATGATCCAGCAGTTCTGCGGGAACAACCCATGCTCAGACTGCCACTGCTCAAAGTGCTCCGGTTCCAGCAGGAAGTCAGGGTCCGCGGAGACCTCTACGGTCTTGTCGATCACCGCAATGGGCCCCACCAGGCGGTGGGGTTCGATCTGGTCCACGGACTTGCCGTCCTTGCCGGTGATCCAGTGGACGGGGGCATCCAGGTGCGTCCCCGCGTGTTCGCCCACCGTGACGTCGTTCCACGCCCAGGCCGGGCCGGCGTCGTCGAAATTGCTCACCGGCGAGACAGACAATCCCACCGTGTTCGCAAAGGGCTGGGGAAGGTTCAGGATGGGGGTTTCGGAGCTGAGTGGCGTGGTGAGGTCGATGATTTCCACTGAACCACTCGAAAGGGCTGCAGTGAGCCGGGCCAGAACAGACATTGTTCTCCTATCGCTTGCTTGGTTTAAGTGCTGCTTGAAGACGCGAAAATCGTGAAGTTTTGTTGCTCAGTTTTTGGGCCACCAAATGTCCCGAGCCACCGGAAAGGCCGGGACCAGGGTGGGTTGACGCGCCGATATGCCACAGACCTTCGACGGCGGTTTGGTGGCCGGCCGCCGCGGGGAAAGGCCGCCAAAGCAAGTTTTGGAAGAGCTCAGCGGACCCTCCATAGGGGTCGCCGTTGACGGCATTGGGATTAGCGGCGGCCAGGTCCGTGGGAGTGATGATGTCTGAAGCGAGAACCGTAGCTTGGGTTCCCGGCGCGAACTGCTCCAGCCGGGTAAGGACCCGTTCCAAATAGCCCTGTTTCAGCTCCTCGGTCCAACCTTCCTCCACTGACAGTTCGCCGGCCGCATCACCTACGGGAGAGAACGGAACCTCCTGCAGTTGCAGCCACAGCGTGGCTTTGCCCTCTGGAGCACGGGACGGATCCAGGACGCATTGCTGCCCCACCACCACCGTGGGTTCGCTGGGCAACAGGCCGGATTCGGCCTGGGCGCACGCGATTCCCGTGCTGTCCGAGCCGTTGCTGATGTGCACCAGCGGAACTTCGTTGAGCCGGGGATCGAGCCACTCCACGGGCTTGTCCAGGGCGAGATGGATCTGAAGGGCGCCGCGGCCGTTCTGGTAGCGTTCGGCGGCGACAGCGGTCCCGGCCGGTGGTTGGCGAAGAAGTTGGGTGTAGAGGGCCTGTGGAGAAACGTTCGCCAACACTGTGCCAGCGGTGACTACGCCCCGCGAAGTCCGGACGCCACTGATGGAGCTGTCCCTGCCGGCGACGTCGGAGCCCACCAGGATCTCCTCGGCCTCGGCGCCCAGCATGATCCGGACCCCGTTATCGCGAAGCAACGACTCAAACGCCTCAACAAACTTTGAGGAACCACCCTTCACCACGGGGAGCCCGAAGCCGTGCATGGTCATGGCCATCACTGGCAGCATTACCCCACCTGTTGCTTGGTCCGGGCCGAGCCCTGCGTGCAGGAGCCACGGAGACCACAGCTGGTCCGTTTCCCACCCGTCGAAGCGGCTGCGGGTGTAGTTCCGGCCGCTCATCACCGCGTCCCGGACAAAAAGTTCGGTCGCTTTCAAGCGCCCCCGTCGAACCGCGCCCAACGCGATTTTCGCAACATCCTTGAATGATCGAAGCTCCGCCCCGAACGCCCCAAAAACCGTGCCGGCATTCCGCTCAAGGTCATTCAGCATGGCAAGGTAGGCGGACTGGTCGCCGGGGTTCTTGAACGCGGCAGCCGTTTCGCCCGGATCCCGCTGTGCAATAACGACGCGGTGAGCTCCCGTGGCCGGATCCGCTGCGACGCTCGCGGTCACCGGGCCGGTGGCGTTGCAGTACTCCAGCCCCCTGGCGTGCAGTTCCTTGCCCAAGGCCGCGTAGGCACCACCTGACACGAATAACGGGTGCCAGGAAGAGAAGGAGTCGTGGATGAATCCCGGCAGGGTCCGCTCGGAGGAATGAATGAAACCTCCCAGCCGGTCTGAACGCTCGATGATGCAGACACGCTTCCCGTCCAATGCGAGCTCAGCTGCCGCGACAAGGGAATTGATGCCCGAGCCAATGATCGCGACGTCAACGGAATCGTCCATCTCCGCTCCTTTCAGAAGTGCTCAGATTGTGGCTAGAAGTCCGGGTGGCTGGCGGTTGCGTGGTATTTGCCGCCGTGGAATACCAAGGGAGCGCCGCCGTCGTAGTCGTATTTCTCCACTTCCCCCACATAGATGACGTGGTCGCCGGCGTCGTGTCGTGAGACCGTACGGCATTGGAAGGTGGCCACCGCGCCGTCCAGCAGCGGAACGCCGTCGATGCCCTCGGTGGTGTCCGTGCCGGTGAACTTGTCGATGGCGGGAGTTGCGAACTGGCGGGACAGGACGTGCTGGTCGCTGGCCAGGATGTTGATGGCGAAATGCGTGGCGTTCTCGAAGTCACCCAAGCTGGGCGACCGTTTGCTGGGGCACCACAGCACCAACGGGGGTTCCATGGAAACTGACGTGAACGAATTCGCGGTCATGCCCACCTTCCGGCCGTCGGCAGCAACAGTGGTCACCACGGTAACTCCTGTGGCGAATTGCCCCAAGGCGCCCCTGAAATCACGGACGTCGAAAACCGAGGTGTCTTCCTCTTTGCGGGCCTGCATAAAGTCGGCTGCGGCAGTGGGATCGAACCACCACGGGTAGGACGTCCGGGGATCATCGAACCCGGCCACGATGCCTGCTGCCAGCGACGGGTGTTCAGCGGCTTCGCTGAGGAGGGTTTTCTGGTGGTCCCGGCGAGGCTTAAGGAGGTCGTTGGTCCATTCAACAGCCCACTGGCCCCATCCACGCCAGAACTCATCGAACGTCCGCTCCATCCAGTGGCGGTCGAAGGGCTGCTGGCCCCTGCGAACGATCGCATCGAGATAGAACTTGGCGGCCAGCGTCGCATTGTTGGAGCCCTGGCCGGTGAGGGGATCGTTGAGGACCACAGCGTCACCGAGCCCGAACACCAGCTTCCCGTTCCCAAGCTCCCCGACTGCGGACCTCACCGTTGGCGTGATGCGCCCCAGAAGCGTGGCGCCGCTATCGGTCAGTTCCGCGTCGGCGAAGTTTTCGGCCTCGTGGGGGAAATGCTCGCGCAGGATTTCCAGCGAACGGTCCAGCTGCTCTTGCGGGGTCCCGACGTCGGTCCACCGGTCCATGGGGCCGCCCACCACGCCTTCGAACACCATCATGCGGCACGGCCCGGAGACGGTAAGCCCCGGGAACGTAAAGAACTCGCCGACGCCGGGGGCCATGGACATGCGGATCGCGGCACCGCTGCTGGAGGTGCTGTCCGGTGACGGGCCGCCGGCGGCAGCACCGCCGTCGGCAGTGACGTAATTGAGAGCCAGGACCCGCTGGGGCCGGTCGAAGGGCGATTTTGCCTTGTCCCGCGGGAAGATCTGGCCGATCTCGCCCTTGCCGGTGCTGACAATGACCAGATCGTAGTCGCGGGCGAGCTCTTCGAGCATGCGGGGAGTGACCTTCTCAATGCGGAAGTCACCCCCGGCGGCCACGAACGTCTCGATCCAGAGTGCACTCTTGATCCGTTGATCGATGGAGCGGGCCGGCCCGTCCAAGGGGGCCTCCCATTCGATGGGGTCATCAGCATCCACGCGCAGCCGGATGGAGGTGATGCCCGGGGCGGAGCCGGACTCGTAGAATTCCGTGAGCGCTGTCCCCATCTGGGCTTCGGCGTCGAGGGCGGTGGAGAACATGCACTGGCTGGACATGACTCTTCCGGCGCGGATCTGGGCCGCGGAACGGTCGGACAGGAGCGTCACGGCGTAGCCGTCCCGCTGCAGGCCCAAAGCCAGTTGGGCGCCGGATTCCCCGGCCCCGACGATTGCTATTTTTCGCATGGTTAAGTCCTTGCTGGCAGGGGTGTGCTATTAAACCTTGGCGGCGGAGAGGCCGGCCAGGTAGCCGGCAGCTTTGTCCGGATACATGAACCAGTCCTGGAATTCCGGGGGGTGGTTGAAGCCGTTGGCAAACCGTTGGGCAATGGCCGGCTCGCTGTTCGCGGCGCCCAGGAGCTCAAGGACGTGGGGCGGCGGTGGGGCCAGGAGGGCATTTGTCCAGTGTGCAACGTGCTGGGCGTAATCCCAATAGCGCTCGAACGTGGCCTGCATGAACTCTGCGTCGTAGGCTGCGTTGCCGTGCTGGATGATGCTGTCCATGTATGACGCCGCGCACTTGCTCGCGTTGTTGGAGCCCTGTCCGGTGATGGGATCGTTCAACACCACGACGTCGGCCAGGCCCAGTACCTGCCGGCCGCTCGGCAGGGTAGCAATGGGGTGGCGGACGGTCGGTGCAAACCTTCCCTGGAGGACGCCGTTGGGATCGGTGAGTTCCACGTCCGTGGCGCGTTCGGCTTCCCACGGCAGGAAGGTCTTCAAGACGTTTTTGGAGTTCTCCAGGTGCTCTTCGGGAGAGAGTCCCCTCCATGTGTCCATGGGGCCGCCGGGAACGCCTTCGAAGACCATGATTTCGCAGGGTCCGGTGGTGGTGAGTGCTGGGAAGACGAAGTACTCGCCCACACCGGGGATGAGGTTGAACGACACCGCTGAATACTCTTCACGCGGCTTCAGGCCCTTCACATAGGTCAAGGCAAGGGCCCGCTGCGGAGCGTCGTAGGTGCTGCGTTCGGCGTCGCGGGTGAAGAGCTGCGCGATCTCGCCCTTGCCGGCTGCCACGATCACCAGGTCCGAGTTCTGCGCGTACTTTTCCAGCTCGGCTACTCCGGCGTCTTCGAAGACCAGCTCGCCACCCCGCGCGGTGAACTCCTCCACGAACTTGGGGAACTTCACGCGCTGATCGATTGACTTGGCGTGGTTGTCCAAGCGGGAGGCCCAGCTGATGGCCTTCTCACCTGGCAGTTCGGGGTGGGGAATGGTGAACGAGATGCCGTCCACAGTGGGGGCATCGGGCCAGAAGTCCAGCCCCAAGGCCCGCTCGTGTTCCAGCGCGTTGTGGAAGACGCACTGGCTGGAGGCAACTTTGCCCTCGCGGATTTCCTCCGGGGTGCGGTTGGAGATGGTGGTGACGTCGAAGCCGGCGTCCAGCAGGCCGATGCCCAGCTGCAGTCCGGACTGGCCGGCACCAACAATGGTGATGTGGCGTTGCGTCATGGTGTTGCCCTTTTCTCTTGGTCTGTAGTCGGTTTGGTCTATTTGCGGTTGTCAGTTGGCGGCGAGCAAGGGGATGGTTTCTTCGGCGCGTTCAGGTCCCAAAGCGGAGTAACCGCCGTCGACGGCCCAATCGGCGCCGGTCACGAAGCTCGCTTGGTCGCTGGCGAGGAACGCGACGACGTCACCCACCTCGTGCGGGCGGCCGACGCGCTTGAGGGCGTGGAACGGTGCCGCCACGGAATCTGTCTTCTCCAGGTTCCCGTTGCTGAGGGAATCCATGATGTTGCTCCACACCCAGCCCGGGCTGACCGAGTTGACCCGGATCCCGTCCAATGCGAAGTCCACTGCCATGCTGCGGGTTACCTGCACCAAAGCAGCCTTGCTGGCGGGGTACAACCAACGGCCTGTCTGGGCCACGGAGCTGGAAATGGAGGTGAAGTTAATGATGGCGCCGTGCCCCGAAGCCTTGAGGTAGGGGCGGGCTGCGTTGCTCGCCACTACGGCGCTGACGAGGTTGACGTTCAGTGCGTCGAGCCAGTCGGCGCGGCCGGATGCGGCTCCGTCGTCCTTGTAGGTACAGGCGAGGTTCACCAGGATGTCGAGGCTGCCGTGCCGGGCTGCGGTCCCGCTGACAAGCTGGTTCACGGCGTCATCATCAGTGATGTCAGCGTGGGAGTAGGTGATCCCCTCGCCCAACCCAGCGGTGAGCGACGCGCCGTCGGGGTCTATGTCCGCCACCACCACCGTGGCTCCTGCGTCCCGCAAAGCGGTGACCACGCCCTGGCCCACTTTGGTCACTCCACCGGTGACGATCGCTGTCCTGCCTTTGAGTGCTGACATGTGCCGAACCCTTTCCCGCGATGATGATGTTACGGATATATGACGTGCGTCATATTTGCCCTGCAAGCGACTCTAGGCAGTCGCTGTCGTTCGGAATATCCACGGGGCGCGAGGATTATCCGAATTACGCAGGGTCCTCCTCTTCTTCGTGCCAGCCAACCCAGGCCGCGGAAGTGAGGCGGGTTCCCCTGGCCTGAAGCTCCGCCGCCCAGAGTTCGAAGTGACCCTGATCCCATTCATCTCGACGGTCATGTACGAGCTTGATGTTCTTCACTGGTCCTCACCTCGCTTCCGTCACTGTTATGGTTCTGTGAGCTGCGTCATACTTGTCTTAAAAGCGACTCTAGACAGCCGCTGCACTCCGGAATATCCACTTGGCGCGGGGATCATCCGAAAAGCGAAAAGACCCTGTGTAGTGGGAAAACCGGTGAAGTAGGTGGCGGATGGTGAGGATTCTTCCTCGGGACGTTCTGCGGGGGCGGCCGACTGTGGCCACCACCGACGTGGACCAAGCACACGCCAAAATTGCTGAGCTGTTTTGCAGTCACGAGCTGGCGCCGCGGACGCGCCAGTCCTCTGTGGATATGAAGCTCCGCTCCCTCCACCGCGGTGATGTGGGAATCGAGTTCCTGGACTACGGCGCGGACGTTCGGATTGAGCCGGAGGGCCTCCAGGATTTCCACTTGGTGCAGATCCCGTTGGCGGGGCACGCGTCCATGAAGGTGGGTGCGAGCACTGTGGAGTCGAGTCCGGCAATGGCCACTGTTCCTCCGCTGGACAGGCCCTTCTCCATGAGCTGGGACAGCGGCAGCCCGCACCTCATTGTGTACGTGCGGCGGGCAGCATTGGAGCGGGTGGCATGGCAGCTCAACGGCGCGGCACCTCGTGAGCTGGGCTACGGTATGGACCTTTCAGGTGGCGCCGGGCGCGCGTTCCTGAGGGCCGTCGTCGAACTTCATGACGACATGATCAGCCGGCCGCAGTCCGCGGCTCCCGCCTTTGTACAGGGGTTGTTGGCGGACAGCATGATCTCGCGCTTGCTGATGGCGATGGAGTCGCCCGGTGTGGCGGCCCGGGACGCGGCTTCGGAGGGCCGGCTGGTCCGCGAATGCCGCGAACTGTTGGAAAAGCACGCTTTCGAAGAACTCACTGTCCCTGACATCGCCGAGTGCCTGGGTGTTTCGGTCCGCACGCTGCAAATTGCCTTGCGTGCGGAAACCGGTGCGACGCCGTCTGAGTTATTGCGCAGTATCAGGCTGGATCGGGCCCGGGAGATGCTGCTGGAAGCCAGCCCGCGGGAGCAGAGTGTCACGGCCGTCGCTGAGTTGTGTGGTTTCACGCACCAAGGGCGCTTCTCTGCGCTCTACGTGAAGGCCTTCGGCGAATTACCAAGCGAGAGCTTGCGCCGCTAGGCAGGAGGCGGAGACTATTCTGAATCGCGCAGAATGCGGGGCAGGAATCCCAATTGATCCAATTCCCGAACCAGAAGTGGCGTTAGTTCACTCGGGGCCAGCCGAAGCCGGTAGGATCTCTTCCCCTTGGCGATCGGTTCAATGACGCCGCGGTCCAGGAGCTTTCGAATGTCTTGACTTCGTGTCGCAGCTGAACCTGTGAATGCTGAACTAAGGTCTGCGGCCTTCACGTCAACTTTGCGCGCGATGATGGTCAAAGCCAGGGCTTCGTCCGCCGTGAAGCGCGACGAGGCGAGGCCTCTTGCGATTGCGGGAACCAACAGGCCTTCCGTAACGAAGTCCTTGTCACCGAGTTTCGCCAACCTTCTGAGGTCTGTCAGTAGTCCTTCGAGGACATACGTCGACCAGCGAATCAGGGACTCGGGTTCGAGGGAATCGGCGTCTTCGAGTCGTTCGTAGTAAAGGGCGCGGTTCTCCCCAAATACGGCCGTTGGGTTCAGCGCCCGGTATCCGGCGGTGTCGGAGAACCCTTGCCGCCGCATGGCGGCGTAAGTCATGAGTCTCCCGACGAGACCATTGCCATTGCCGAAAGGATGAATCCAGACGAACCGATGGTGGGCGAGCGCAATCTTGAGGAGCTCGTAGTTTTGATCTACGTCCGCATTGATGAAGTCGAGGAGTGCCGTCATGTCTCCGTGCACGCTCCCTGGCGAGGGTGGTCGGTGCGATGAGCCGCTGATGGTGACATCGGCGAGCCTGTAGGCACCAGGTGTGCGGTCCCCTTCAAGTTCCAAACCGGCCACGGAGATGCGGTGCAGCTCCCGGACAAACCCGTGCGTCAGTATCGTCCCCCGGCCGACGGCGGAGTCGACGAAAGCCGTTGCTTCTTGGAGCTGGACGATCTCTTTAACACCGTCGTCCCGCTCGATGTCGGCTCGGTCCGCGAGCTGAACGCCTGCAACAGCATCCACAATTGACGTGCGATTGCCCTCGATGCGTGCGCTCATGATGCTCGACAGCAGTTGAAAGAGTGTTCGCAACTGTGTGAAGACCTCGGGAGCGGTGGTTCCTTCACCTAAATCTGCGCGAACCCGTTCAAGGTCGATGATGGCTTTCGCCAGTGGAGAGCTAAAGGGGAACTCGGGAAAATCGAGTGGGTTCACGGGGAGAATGTTCCAGAGAGGTTTCCAACAATTAAGAGCATAGCCCGACTATTCCCTAGAAATCAGTGATTTCGCTAGACCCGGCCCGTGCAGGAATTAAATTATCCGAGTCCAACAATTAAGGCGCCTGTGCCAGCTACGCCTCCAGCACGTACGTCTTCAGGTCGTCCAGTGTCTGCTGCATGTGGGCATCCATGGCCAGGCGTGACTCGTTGGGATTCCGTGACTCCAAGGCCTTGGCGATCTTCCGGTGGTGTCCGATGGCGTGTTCCTGGATCTCCGGGAAAGCTGATGTTTCGGTGCGGCGCGCTTCGAGGACCCGGTGCAGCGGTTCAAAGAGCACAGCCACAAACACATTGCCGGAGGCGTGAAGAATGACGTCGTGAAAGGCGAGATCGGCTTCCACGAAGGCCGCGAGATCGTTGACTTCGTGGGCGGCCTGCATCTTGTCGACGTGTTCGCTGAGTGCCGTGAGTTCGTCGTCGGAGATACGTTCGGCGGCGAGTTCGCAGGCGCCGGTTTCCAGCATACGGCGGAGCTCGATGAGCTGGATCGCGGCGGCCGCGTCCTTGGTTCCCTCAGATGCCGCGCGCAGTACGGCTTCCAGCGATGCCCACTGATTCAGGGGATTGACGAACGTGCCGCGGCCGCGCTCGACGCTCAGAATCCGCTGCGCTTCGAGGGTCTTCATGGCTTCACGCACGGTCATTCGGCTCACCTCGTGCTTGGCGCTGAGCTCAAGCTCACCGGGGACCACTGTTCCGGGCGGAAATTCACCCGCGATGATGCGGTCCAGCAACTCATCAGCGACGACGCCGACCAGTGACTTGCGTGCCATGTATCCCCATTTCCTGTACTCCGGCCATCCTTCGTCCCGCGTCTTCCCGGGGCGGGATGGTTGTCTGACATCTTACGCTGGCGGTGGCCAGCTCGTTTCCCAAAATTCATGCAGCGCCTCGGCACATTCCTGCGGTTTCTGCCAGTGGACACTGTGGCCCGCGCCGGGAATGGCCTTCAGCTGACGCTGGGGGCTTTCGGCCACGAACGCGCGCATTTGCTCTATGGGCCGCACCCGGTCATCAGTTCCGGCGAGCACCAGCAACGGCGCGTGGACGCGCCCGGGTACTGAAGGTTCGACGCCGGTCATGGCCGCCAAGGCGCTGGCGGACAGAACGGGGAAGGGGACATTGAATCCGGTACTGAGCCGCACCATGTCTGCTGCCGGCAACTCCCCGTACCAGGCGTTCATGAGCTTCGCGATGGTTCCGGAATCGAAAAACCCCTGGTCCAGCTGTGACCTGAGCACCTCTTTGAATCCTTGATTTTGCGGCACGGGTGCCATGCCCACCAGGGTCAGTGAGGCCACCAACTCGGGGCGGGCCGCCGCCAGCGTCAGCGAAACACTGCCACCCATCGAGTGCCCCACCACGTGCACGGGACCCTGGGTCTTGGCGTCAAGGACTGCCGCCACCGAAGCAGCCGCCGAGTCCAAGGTCCATTCGAAATCCGACGGCAGGAAATCTCCCGGGTGGTAGCCGGGGAGGTCGAGAATCCAGACTTCGCGGCCAGCGTCGAGCAGATTCTTCGCCAGTGGTTCCCAGTACACCGAGCCTGACACCCAGCCGTGGACCAGTACGGCGGGCACCGGCTGACCTGCGGGAATGGCAGGCGTGAGGACGTCCACGAACGGGAGCGGAACCACGTTGTCAGCCATGCCCCCAGCCTAGTGACGTGGAGCATCTTGCGCGGTGAGGAGCCGTGTGTCACACTAATTCAAATGTTAGATGTCTGACATCTTACATTCACTAAACCGCTACACAGATTTCCCACGATGGAGTGCACAGTGACCCTTGAAGCAGACGTTCTGGCCGCTTTCCCGGCGGAAGTCCAGATTCCCGCTCAGCTGGTAGCCGACGCCGTTGCCGCGTCCGCCGCCACCACCCCGCGCGTGCTGGTTGTCCTCGACGACGACCCCACGGGCACGCAGTCCGTTGCGGATCTTGCCGTGCTCACCCGCTGGGAGGTTGAGGATTTCACCTGGGCCTTCACCCACATCCGTGAGAACCAGACCCAGGCCGCTGTTTACGTTCTGACCAACACCCGCAGCCTTGACCCGGCCGAGGCCGCGGCCCGCAACGAGGAAATTGTCCGCAACGCCCTCGCTGCGGCGTCGGGCACCGTTGTTGGTCCACGGCTGCGCCTGGGATTCGTCAGCCGCAGCGACTCCACCCTCCGTGGTCACTACCCGCTGGAGCCGGACGTCATCGCCGCTACCGTCGCCGCCGAAACCGGCGAACCCACCGACGGCGTAGTGATCGTTCCGGCATTCCCCGACGCCGGCCGCGTCACCATCGGCGGTGTCCACTACATGAGGGGAGACGCTGGCACACTCACCCCTGTGGCCGCGACGGAATTCGCGAAGGATGCGAGCTTCGGCTTCAAGAACTCCGAGATGGCCAAGTATGTGGAGGAGAAGTCACAGGGCCGATTCCCGGCGGGCGATGTGATCGTGCTTGACCTGAACATCATCCGCGCCGGCGCCTCCGCCCAGGACCCCACCATCTCCGCCAAGGCCATAGCCGACGCCCTGGAGTCCGCCACCAGCTCCACCCCGATCGTGGCCGACATCGTCACCGAGAACGACCTCCGCGCCCTCGCCCTGGGCCTCGAAGAAGCCGAACGCCGCGGCAAGAAACTCCTCTACCGCGTGGGCCCGCCGTTCGTCCGCGGAAGGATCGGCCAGGAAATCCGCACGGCACTGACCTCCGAAGAAGCCTTCGCGGGCAACACTCCCTCCACCGCCGGCGGCTTGATCGTGGTGGGCTCGCACGTTGGCGTCACCACCCGCCAGCTCAATGACCTCACAGCCGCGCACAGCTCGGCGCGCACCATCGAGATCGATGTCGAGAAACTTATTGCCGGTACCGAAACCGCGGGCGAAGCAGAAGCGGACGCCTACATCGGAACTGTCGTGTCCGACGTCGTCGGTGCGCTCCACCATGGTGACGTCATCGTCCACACCAGCCGCCTGCTCTTCAAGACCGACGACGCCGCCGCGAGCCTGAAGATCGCCCGCACGGTCTCCGCCGCCGTCGTCGCCGTGGTGAACCGGACCCTGAAAACCTTTCCGCCGCGGTTCGTCATCGCCAAGGGCGGCATCACGTCCTCGGACGTCGCCGCACACGGCCTGCAAATCCGCCACGCAATTGTGCGAGGCCCCATGCTGACCGGCATCGTCTCGCTCTGGGAGCCGGTGGACGGCCCCGCCAAGGGCATCCCGTACATCGTTTTCGCGGGCAACGTCGGCGACGACCAATCCCTGACTGAAGTCACCCGCAAGCTCAGCTCTACTTTCTAGAACGCCCGGCCCCAAAAAATTCAATGGAGAACACCATGACCAGCAGCAATTACACCGTCACCGTCCTGGGCCTCGGCGCCATGGGCCTGCCCATGGCAACCCGCCTCGCGTCCGAGCTCACCGTCCACGGCTTCGACATCGCCGAGCCGCGCCTTGAACTCGCCGCAGCCGCCGGAATCAAGACGTTCGCGTCAGCCCGTGAGGCCTCCGATGGTGCCGACGCGCTGTTGCTGGCAGTCCGCAACGGCGAGCAGCTCAACGATGTCCTCTTTGGCGAGAACGGCGTGGCCTCGTCACTGAAGCCGGGAGCCGTGGTGATCCTCGGTAGCACCGTTGGCACCGAAGTCATCCCGGCCACGGTGGAAAAGCTTGCGGAATACGGCGTGGCCTTGGTGGATGCACCGCTGTCCGGTGGGCCCAAGCGTGCCGGCGAGGGCGACCTGTTGATCGTCGTGGGTGCAGAGCCCGAGGCACTCGAAAAGGCGCGCCCTGCTTTCGAACTGCTGGCCTCCACCCTGAGCATCGTGGGTGACAAGCCCGGCGACGGCCAGGCACTCAAGACCGTCAACCAGCTCCTTTGCGGCGTGCACATCGCCGCCGCTGCCGAGGCCATGGCCCTTGCCGACGCCCTCGGCCTGGACCAGGCGAAGACCCTCGCCGCCCTCGAAGCCGGAGCCGCCGGTTCCTTCATGCTGTCCAACCGTGGTCCGCGCATCCTCGAGGCCTACTCCGAAGACGGCGCCGAAGTCCTCAGCCGCCTCGATATCTTCGTCAAGGACATGGGCATCGTGGGCAAAGCGACCCGCGCCGCCGGCCTCGCTGCACCTGTAGCTGCCGCTGCTGAACAGCTCTATCTTCTCGGCCAGGCCCAGGGCCTCGCCGCTGCCGACGACTCCGCTGTCATCAAGGTTGTCGCGCCCGCAAAGCGCACCGCCTAACCACCCCCATAAGAACGCGCGACGACGGCGATCCCCCCTTCGCCGTCGCCGCCACCTCCCGCCGGTCTTCTTTAGACTGGTATGTCAAAGGAGACACCCCCCATGAATCCCCTCGTTAACTCGTTGATGGTTCAGGCGGCCGACGCCCCCGCCATCAAACCCGCAGTGGAGCTGGGAACACCCCTTCTGCTGACCATTGCCGCAGCCGGAATCGCTTTGCTGCTGGTGCTGATCATCCGCTTCAAGATCCAGGCCTTCGTTGCGCTGCTGGCAGTCAGCATTGTGGTGGGTGTTGCCGCCCAGATTCCGCTCAAGGACATCTTCACCGTGGTGACCACGGGCGTTGGCAGCACCATGGGCAAGGTCGCCTTGCTGATCGCACTCGGGGCCATCCTCGGCCGCATGATCGAGGTTTCCGGGGGCGTGCAGTCCCTGGCCACCCACTTCACTGAGAAGCTTGGCGCCAAACGCGTCGCTGTCGCACTGACCGCCGTCGGCTTCCTGGTGGCGATCCCCGTCTTCTTCGAAGTGGGCGTGATCGTCCTGGTCCCGATCGTCTACGCCTTCGCCAAGATCGCCAACGTTCACCCCATCAAGTTCGGCCTGCCCATGGCCGGCATCATGCTGTCCATCCACGTCGCTGTCCCGCCGCACCCGGGCATCGTTGCAGGTGCAGGCGTCTTCGGCGCGGACATCGGGCTGATCACCATGATCTCGCTCATTATCTGCATTCCCCTCGGATTCCTGTCCTACTGGGTTGCCAGCATCATGAACCGCAAGGAATACGAGTTGCTGCCCGGCGTCAAGCAGCAGGTTGACGAGTTCGGCTCAGACTCCTTGGTCCACGTCGGCCATGACGGTCCCGGCGCCCGCGCCATCGCCCCACCGCGTCCCGGCCTGATCATGTTCCTGATCGCCGCGCCCATCGCCCAGATCCTCCTCGGCACCGTCGGCACGCTGACCATTCCCAAGGACAACTACTGGTACGGTGTGGCCGCGTTCATCGGCAACCCTTTCTTTGCGCTCCTCGTAGCCGTGGCCCTCTCCTTCTTCCTGCTTGCTGTCCGCCGCAATTGGTCGCATAAGGAAACCAGCGAGATCTTCGAAGGCGCGTTGCCTCCCATCGCCTCCATCCTCATGGTGGTTGCTGCCGGTGGCGTGTTCGGCGAAGTCCTCCGCACCTCGGGCATCGGCGCTGCCCTTTCCCACACCTTGGACAGCCTCGGCCTGCCCGTGATCGTTCTCGGCTTCATCATCTCCCTGGCACTGCGCGCCGCCCAGGGTTCCGCAACCGTCGCCATCGTGACCACCACCGGCCTGCTGACCTCCGCGGTCATGGAAGGCGGCTACACACCGGCCCAGATCGCAGTGCTCGTGATTGCCATCGGCTTTGGCTCGCTGGGCCTGTCCCACGTGACTGACGCCGGCTTCTGGACCGTGATCCGTTACTACGGCCTTACCGTGTCCGACGGCCTCAAGACCTGGACCGTCCTCACCACAATCCTGGGCCTGGCCGGCTTCGCACTGACATACGTCGCCTGGATCCTGGTGGGAGGCCTGGCCCACTGATGCGCACCAAACTCGATTACCTGGTCGCCTCTGCGCTGGCCAATGGTTCCGCAGTTCCAGCCTTCACCTGCTACGACTTCACCACAGCCCTTGCCGTTGTTGGCGCGGCGGAGGATGCCCGTCTGGGCGTGGTCCTGCTGGTCGCTCCGAAGACTGCGTCCACTGCTAACGGCCTGAGGCTCATCACGGCCCTGCGTGGTCTGGCTGACTCCGCGAGTGTTCCCGTCTCTGTCCAGCTTGACCACGCGTCGGATCTGCAGGTCATTCGTGACTCCGTGGCTGCCGGCGCTGACGCGGTGCTCGCCGATGGTTCGTCCTTGCCCTACGAGGACAACATCGCCCTGGTCCGCGAAGTCCGTGCCGCGCTGGATGCGCAAGGTGCTGCCGACGTCGTGATCGAAGCAGAACTCGGCGGCCTTGCCGGGGACGAGGACAGGGCGTTCGGTACTGGCGATTCAGCTCACGACGCCGCAACGTCAGTTGCGGGGCTCACTGACCCGGCTCAGGTGGCTGGCTTCGTTGAACGAACCGGGGCGGAACTCCTGGCCGTTGCGGTGGGGAATGTGCACGGCAAGTACAAGGGTGAGCCCAACATCCGCTGGGACGTGCTCCAAGAGGTGGCTGCGAAGACAGCGGCCCCGCTGGTGCTCCACGGCGCCTCCGGCATCCCGTCCGATGAGCTAGCGAAGGCCCCTTCGCTGCGGGTTGGCAAAGTGAACTTCAACACGGAACTGCGCACGGGGATCTTGTCCACGTTGGAATCTGAAACCGCGGCGCACAGGGCCGACGGCGAGAATCTGCAAGGCCTGCTGTCCAAATGGAACGTCTCTGCGGCGACCTTCGCCGGCGCCACACTGGAGTTGCTCAGCGCCTGACGGGCAGCGCGGCACCCAAAACCGGCATTACAGGGAGGCTAGGATCAAACCATGATCCTGGCCTCCCTGATTTTCGCGTCGATAGCTGCCCTGCTCCACGTTTACATCTTCACTTTGGAGTCCATTACCTGGACCAAGCCCAAGACCTGGAAAACGTTCAGCATCACCTCCCAGGCTGACGCGGAAACAACCAAACCGCTCGCCTACAACCAGGGCTTCTACAACCTCTTCCTGGCCATCGGAGCCCTGATCGGCATCGTCGCAGTGGCCATGGGCGCCCCGCAGGTGGGCTGGACCCTGGTCTTCAGCAGTTGCGGTTCCATGCTTCTGGCAGCCCTGGTCCTCGCCGCGAGCGGCAAGAAGTACCTCCGCGCAGCGACCCTCCAGGGAACCACGCCGCTGCTCGCCGTCGTGCTTGGTGTCCTGGCACTGACTCTTAACTAGGCCCCAGACTCTCTGCTAGGACTCCGGCGGTCCGTCCTGGGCTGCGGCTTCGTCCATCCAGACCACTTCCCAGTGGTGTCCATCCAAGTCACGGAACGCCCGGCTGTACATGAATCCCATGTCCATGGGGTCGTAGGTTTCGGAACCTCCGGCGTCAAGGGCCTTGGCGGCCAAGGCATCCACCTCTTCACGGCTGTCGGCCGAAATGGCGACTATTGCCGCCGTCGAGTTGTGGGTGTCCGCGATGGGCTGCTTGGTGAACTCGGCAAACTTGGCGTGGGTCAGGAGCATGGCGAAAATGGTGTCGCTGAAGACCACACAGGCGGCGGTTTCATCGGTGAAGTTCGGATTGATGGAGTAGCCAAGGGCCGTGTAGAAGGCCTTGGACGCCTCGAGGTCGCTGACGGGGAGGTTCACGAAAATAGACGTAGTCATGGCTTCGATCCTGCCGGTGTTTCGGTGCTCCGTCCAGACCCCAAACACCAGTTGTGGACTACCAGCCATATCCCGCCTGCTGGCTCCGTCCCTCCGACGGGCGGACAATGGAGTTAACACGCAGGTGCGTGGGTTCCAAGGGAGAGCCATGGAGCGGGAATCGCAAGCGCACCCCCGCGCACGCCGGGACACGGTGGCGCAGAGGGATCCGGCGATCGACCTTGTCCGGTTCACCTGCCTGCTCCTGGTGGTGGCTGCACATTGCATGATGGCCAACCCCGTTCTGCAGAAGGACGGGACGGTCACCACGGAGAACGTGCTCATGGAGCAAAGCTGGTTTACCCCTGTGGCCTGGGCCCTCATGATCGTCCCACTGTTCTTCGTGCTGGGTGGTGTGACGGGTTTGCAGTCGTGGCGGCGCCTGAGAGCCCGCGGCGGTAACGGATTCGACTTCGCCCAACTCCGGCTCCTCCGACTGGTCCGGCCCGCGATGGCATTGCTCGCCGTTATGTGGGGAGGGCTGTGGATCGCGCTGCTGCTGGGTGTCCACCCCCAGGTCATCCAGCTCATGACAGCCGGCGCCGCCATGCCGCTGTGGTTCCTGGCCGCCTACCTCACGGCGCAGCTCAGCGTTCCACTTCTGGCCAGGTTGCACGAACGCGCCCCGCTGCTGACCCTCGCCGCGTTGGTCGCGTTGATTATCACGGTTGACTCCCTTCGAGCCGCATTTCCCGTGCTCGCGTTCACCAACCTGATCTTCGTGTGGTGCGCGGTCCAGCAGTTGGGTTTCCTCATAGCGGATGGCTTCTTGGAACAGCGCAGCCGCACCTGGTTGGTGGGTGTCATTGTCTCCAGCAACCTGTTGTTGGGACTGGTGACGGGGGTGGCTGTTTATCCGGGCAATATGGTGGTCAATATCAACCCACCCAACCTGTGCTTGCTGCTGTTGGGCATCTCGCAGGCCGCAACACTTCACCTGCTCCGCAACGGCATTGCATGGCTCGCGGGGGTCCGCTGGATCCAGGCAGTCATTGCCGTGGCCGGCCGCAGGTCCATGACTATCTATCTGTGGCATCTTCCGCTGCTGGTGGCCATGTCAGGGTTGTTGTTGCTCACCGATGTGCCCAAACCAGCAGGTGGCACGCCCGAATGGTGGTGGGCCCGGATCCCTGTTTTCCTTGCGGTGGTCGCCTTGCTGGTGCCGGTGGTGTGGCTATGTGGCTGGTTGGAGAACCGTCCGACGGCGGCAAGCCACGCGCGAGGTCCCTCGCGTATCGCTGTGGTGACGGCCGCCGTCGTCGTCTTGATCCCGCTTGCGGACGCCGCCTTACACGGACTGACGCTTGCCTTGTTGGGTGGGGGAGCGGCGTGCTTTGCCCTTTCAGTCCTGTTGCTGGGCAGGGTTCCGACGCCGGTGCTGCCGCCATCGCGTGAACTTAGGATCCATGAGCGGCGCGCCAGTCAGCTCCCCACATTGCCAGAGCCAGGTTTAAGTGCCAATCTCGAACCATGACCGAGTACACGGATTCACTGGCAGAGTCGTTCCGTCCGGGCGTCACTACGGTGCGCAACGACAAATTCCACCGCTATGAGCTGCACGTTGACGGCGATTTGGCCGTGATTTCCCAGTTCCTTGATCGGCCCGGTCACATCGACTTCATCCACACGGAAACCAAGCCCGGGTTCAACGGCCAGGGCTTGGCCAAAGTCCTGGCGCACTTTGCCCTGGACGATGTTGTGGCGTCCGGCAAGCGCATCATCCCGCATTGCCCGTACATCGCCGCGTACCTGAAAAAGCACGAAGGCTATGAGCAGGATGTTGACTGGCCCGCCGAGAAGCCGGTGGGCGAGCCGGGCAACGAATAAGCCTACGCGGGCACCGGCTGCTCTGCGCTCTTCCTTCTCTTCAGCGGCAGGCCCGCCCTGTCCGCCGGGAAGGGCCAGTCCTTCCTTGCGCCGCTGAGGGAGACTATTGCGTCATTTTCATCGAAAACAATCTGGCCGCGGCAGGTGGCATGGACCTGCATGGCGCTGACCAGGCTGCCCCCGTGGATATGGTCGGCGTCGGTCACCAAGTAGGTAAAGCTCCGCATTACGGACTGCCCGGGGGCCAGCAGCCGGATCCGAAGGTCGCGCTCAACAGGTTCCGAGGTATAACGCAGCACCTCCATGCCCTCGTTGGTGAAGGACCGGGGTACCAATGTCACGTCCCGCAGATGGCTCGCGGAGCGGTTGATGATCCAAGCGGTGAAGATGACGGTGTCTCCTGGAATTGCCACGGGCCGGTCCGCTCCGTAGACCAAGGTGGCGCGCCCTGCATTCTTCTTGCGGGTCAGTGGACCTGATCTGTGCAGCGGCAGTCCACGGACAATAGCGCTGGGTTGCTGCGCTCCGTTTTTATGGACAGCACGCATCAGTTTCAGGAAGGGGCGGGGGCGGCGGATGTCCATGGTTCCTCGATTCGCGCCAGGGTTCTGGAGGGTCATGTTTGTTAGTGCAGTCTTGGTGGGAAACGTGACGCGAAATTAAGAGTTCTCTACAGGCTCGGGACGGTCGATTCAAGTCACGCGGTTTCTGATGTCACACTATTGTTTATGGATCAAGTATTTGCGGTCAGCGCCGATGGGGCGGCACCACTTTCGGCGACGGCCACTGCCAGCGATCCGCAGATCATTGCTTTGGTGCGTGAAGGCGTAACGGAGGCCTTCGACGTGCTCTATCAGCGGCACATGAAAGTGGCGCAGTTTGTTGCCCGTTCCCAAACGGATAACCCGAGCGACGCGGATGACGTGGTGGCCGAGTCTTTCGCCACGATTTTTCAGCTGCTGACGGAAGGCAAAGGACCCAAAGAGTTTTTCCGGTCCTACCTCCTGACCGTGGTGAGGCGTACCGCCCACGATCGAAACCGCAAAGCCCGCCGGATGCCCACAGCGGAGGATGACGCCATCCTCGATGCTCCGGTCCTGGACAACGATCAAGTGGTCAGCGAACTTGAGTCGAGCATGATGGCCAAGGCATTCAAATCCCTGCCGGAGCGCTGGCAGGCTGTTCTGTGGCACTTGGATATCGAGGGCCTGAAGCCTGCAGCGGCCGCTCCCTTCGTGGGTCTGACCCCCAACGGTGTCTCGGCGTTGGCGCTCAGGGCCAGGGAAGGTCTGCGCCAGGCTTACCTCCAGCAGCACATCAGCCGGACAGTGGATCAGGCCTGTGACGAATACGCCAGCCAGTTGGGGAAGTACGCTCGTAATGCGTTGAAGCGCACTTCCGCGGAGAAGGTCGGCGCACACCTGGAAGGCTGCGCGAAATGCACAGCTCTGCTGATTGAACTCAATGACATCCAGGGCGGCATGCGCTCCATCCTCTTCCCTCTGCTGACAGGGATCACCTTCACTCCGGCGGCAGCAGTGGCGATAGGCTCCGGTGGCACTGCTTCGGGTGCGGCCCACGGTGGCACCGGGAGCACTGCTGTACCCGGAAATATCGCTACCCAGGGCATCCGTGGCCTCAGCAGCACGTGGAAGTTGACGGCCGCACTGATAGTGGGCGTCATGGCAGTGGCAGGGACCCTCATGTGGTTCCTTCAGCCCAGCCCGGCGTCGCAGTCCACGGCGACCTCCGAGGCTGCCTCCAACCTCCCGCCAGCTCAGGAGACGTCGTCGCCCACGGCGACCCCGCTCCCCGCAGCGTCTTTGCCCGCAGTAGCGGAACCTCCCGCCGTCGAGTCTCCACGGGCAACTCCCTCTTCCGACAGTCCGGTGTCAGTGCTGCCGGAACCTCCCGCCGTCGTGATTCCACCAGCCATGGCCCCGCAGCGGAAGGCTGTTGTGGTGGACTCCGGTACGGTGACGTCGACGCCGGCACCCAGTGGTGTGCCTCCTGCGGCACCCGCTACCCAAACGGTTGACGCCAAGTTCGTGGCTACGCAAGGGGAGAGCCCGACGGAACGGACCCTCAAAGTGCAGTTCTCGCTTCAGGGGCAGGGTAGCCCGTCTACCGGCCAAGTGATCTTCACCCTGCCGGACCGGGCAACGTTCCTGGCTGGAAAAACTGTCGCTCCCGCAGGGTGGACCTGCGATGGTGTCTCTGAGGGAGACCGCCAGATCCGTTGCAGTACGGACGCCGTGGATGGTAACGACCTCGCATTCACCGTGGGAGTAGCCATGCCTGCTTCCACGGCGTCTGGAACGCTGGATTACCGGTTTGCCGGGCAGGGTGTCATCACCAAGAACTTCACCAATACGTTCAACTAAGCACACGCACGGGCTGCCCTCTTTGACCTGTCTTTCCGGCGGTTCTTAAAATTTCTGTATTCTCTACCTTTTTTCGCGTCACGAAGAGACGTCTCCATCCACTGGAGTACTGGCGAGTAGCCTAGCTCGACGCCGATCCGCTTCTGTGGGTCGGCCTCGTGCGTGACAACGAAAAGCGAGAGAACCGTGAAACACACACGTCCACAAAAGCTGTTGGCGGCCGTCGTCGCCACAGCGATCATGTCGCTGGGGGTGGGTGGCGCCTTAGCGCCACCGGCCTTGGCGACAGTCCCGGGGTCCCCCGGTGTTGCCCAACCAGGAACGCCGGTCTACACCGAGGACTTCTCCAACGAGGATGCCACCGGCGGTGCCATCAGCATCCTCAACTACACCGGCGGCGCTGAAGCTGCCAACGAAACATACTACGCAGACACTCCGTACACACCGGCCGGTGGCCAATGCAACGGATGGATCCTGAACTCCTCCAGCCCGCTGCCCACCTCCGACGCCGGGTGCGTCAATAACCAGCCTGCGGGATGGGGTCAGATCCGGCAAATGGCCGCGGCACTCGGCCAAGCGCAGGGTCAAACGGCCACCGAGGCCGCCAGCAACCAGGCCCTGTCCGAGTACACCAACAGCCCCAGCGGTCTGATTGCCCCCGGCGTTCAGTTCCGGACCGAGTCAAACACCATTCCTGCGATTGCGGGCCACTACTACGCAGTGTCCGGGTACTTCGCGCAGGTGAACTGCCAGGCGACCCACGCCAAAGAGACTTTCAGTCTGCTCATTAACGGAACACGCCAGGTGCTCAGCACCGGGCTCGACCCCTGCGGCACCAGCAACCTTGCGCGGGTCCATGTCACCAAGCTCCAGTCGGCTGCCTACCAGATTCCCATGGGCACGTCCCCTTCACTCGGTCTCGAGCTGAGGAACGAAGCCACCAGCGGTTCCGGCAACGATGTCGCTTTTGACCTTCCGCAGATCGTGGACGTCACTCCCCAGGTGGACAAGGCCTTTACGCCCTCCCTCATTGGCCCCGGCGGAACGTCCAAAGTTACCTTGACGGTGACCAACACAGACGACTTGATGGCCAAGAATGACTGGTTCATCACCGACACTCTTCCAGCTGGTGTGGTCATTGCAGGAACCCCCAATATTGGTGGCACCTGCGTACAAGCCACAGGAACCAACCCCCTGGTGCGCACGGCCGTTGCCGGCAGCAACACCATCTCGGTGACCGGTGGGGACCTCGCCCTGGGCATGACCTCCTGCACCATCGAAGTTGATGTCACGGCAGCGGCCGAGGGCACCTATGTCAACGGTCCGGCCAACATCGTCACCAACCTGAACCCGCCGGCAGACGCCACCTTGGTAGTCAGGGCCCCGCGCCTTGAACTGAGCAAGGCCCTGGATGCCACCCGCCTGATGGATTCGGATCAGTTCACCACTGAGATCCGCACCGGCTCGGCTACGGGACCTGTTGTCAGCAACACTGCCAACGCCACCACCACAGGTACGGGTTCCACCGTTACTGCCGGTACAGGTGTCACTGGCGAATACGTCGCTGACGCCGGCACAACGTACTACCTGACGGAGTCGGGTACCAACCTGTCCGGTTACAGCAAGGTGATCACCTGTGTTGATGCCAACGGTCTCCAGGCCGGGCTGCCCAACGGAGCGGTAGTAGATGCTGCTTACTCCTTGGTGCCTGTTGCTGGCGCCGATATCAGCTGTGTTCTCACCAACACGGCCGTTCCGGCACCGGAATTGGAATTCACCAAGTCCGCTGACTCTTCAGACATCCAGGATCCGTCTGTTGTGGGTGACCAGATCACCTACACGTTCACGTCCACCAACACGGGCAACGTACCGCTGACGGGCGTCACCATCAACGACCCCCTGGATGGATTGTCTGCCCTGACCTACACCTGGCCGGGAACTCCGGGCACCTTGCTGCCCGGTGAAACCGTGACGGCTATGGCCACCTACGCCATCACCCAGGCTGACATCGATGCAGGACACGTGGCCAACCTTGCCACCACCACGGGTAATCCTCCGACAGGTCCTCCTGTCACCCCGCCGCCAGCAGGTACCGATACCCCGCTGACTCCGGCTCCGGCCATGGAGTTCAGCAAGTCTGCTGATGCCTCGGATATCCAGGACCCGTCAGTTGTTGGCGACCAGATCACCTACACGTTCACTTCCACGAACACTGGCAATGTATCCCTGACCAACGTATCCATCAACGATCCGTTGGCTGGCCTGTCTGCTCTGACTTACAACTGGCCCGGTGTTGCAGGAACGCTCCTGCCCGGCCAGACGGTCACGGCTACGGCCACGTACGCCATAACGCAGGCCGACATCAACGCCGGTCACGTCGCCAACACGGCTACCACCACTGGTACTCCTCCCACCGGTCCTGCGGTGACGCCTCCTCCGGCTGGTACGGATACCCCGCTGACTCCGGCTCCGGCCATGGAGTTCAGCAAGTCCGCGGACGCTTCGGGCATTCAGGATCCGTCTGTTGTGGGTGACCAGATCACCTACACGTTCACGTCCAAGAACACCGGCAACGTTCCGCTGACCAATGTGTCCATCAATGATCCTTTGGTCGGCCTCTCGGCTCTGGTTTACACCTGGCCAGGCACTCCGGGCGAGTTGCTTCCGGGCCAGACAGTGACGGCTACGGCAACGTACGCCATCACGCAGGCTGATATCACGGCCGGTCATGTGGCGAACTCGGCAACCACTACGGGCACCCCGCCTGTTGGTCCTCCGGTCACGCCTCCTCCGGGAACCACGGACACCCCGCTGACCTCAGCTCCGGCAATGGAGTTCACCAAGTCCGCTGACGCGTCCGCCATTCAGGATCCGTCTGTTGTGGGTGACCAGATCACCTACACGTTCACATCCAAGAACACCGGCAACGTGCCGCTGACCAACGTGTCCATCAACGATCCCCTGGTTGGCCTCTCGGCTCTGGTTTACACCTGGCCAGGCATTCCTGGTGAACTGCTTCCGGGCCAGACAGTGACGGCTACGGCAACGTACGCCATCACCCAGGCTGATATCGACGCCGGACATGTCGCCAATTCAGCGACCACCACGGGCACCCCGCCCGTTGGTCCGCCGGTCACGCCTCCACCGGGAACCACCGATACTCCGCTGACGACGGCTCCGGCCATGGAGTTCACCAAGTCCGCTGATGCTTCGGACATCCAGAACCCGTCTGTTGTGGGTGACGAGATCACCTACACGTTCACATCCAAGAACACGGGCAACGTGAAGCTCACCGGTGTGGTCATTGATGACCCGCTGGCCGGACTTTCGCCGTTGGTTTACACGTGGCCCGGCACTGCAGGTGAACTGCTTCCGGGCCAGTCGGTGACGGCTACGGCGACGTACGCCATCACGCAGGCTGATATCGACGCCGGGCATGTTGCGAACGTTGCGACCACTACGGGTACTCCGCCCACCGGTCCTGCTGTCACGCCTCCTCCGGCTGGTACTGACACTCCGTTGACGGCTGGTCCGGCTCTGGAGTTGACCAAGACGGCTGATGCTTCCGGCATTCAGGATCCGTCGGTTGTGGGTGACCAGATCACCTACACGTTCACGTCCACCAACACGGGCAACGTGAAGCTGACTGGTGTTGTTATCAACGATCCTTTGGCGGGTCTGTCAGCCCTGACCTACACCTGGCCTGGTACTCCGGGAGAGCTGCTTCCGGGCCAGTCGGTGACGGCTACGGCGACGTACGCCATCACGCAGGCTGATATCGACGCCGGGCATGTTGCGAACGTTGCGACCACTACGGGTACTCCGCCCACCGGTCCTGCTGTCACGCCTCCTCCGGCTGGTACTGACACTCCGCTGACTCCAGGCCCCGCCTTGGAGTTCAGCAAGTCTGCTGATACCTCCGGTGTTCAGGATCCGTCGGTTGTGGGTGACCAGATCACCTACACGTTTACGTCCACCAACACTGGCAATGTGAAGCTCACCAACGTGTCCATTACGGATCCGCTGGCAGGCTTGTCTGCATTGACCTACACGTGGCCGGGCCATCCGGGTGAGTTGCTTCCGGGTCAGACGGTGACGGCTACGGCAACGTATGCCATCACGCAGGCTGATATCGACGCCGGTCATGTCGCGAACAGCGCCACGACCACTGGTACGCCGCCGGTTGGTCCTCCGGTCACGCCTCCTCCGGGAACAACGGACACTCCGTTGACCCCGGCTCCGGCCATGGAGTTCACCAAGTCCGCGGATGCCTCGGCAATCCAGGATCCTTCGCAGGTTGGTGACGTTATTACGTACACCTTTACCTCGAAGAACACCGGCAACGTGACGCTGAAGAACGTATCCATCACGGATCCGCTGGCAGGCTTGTCTGCTCTGACCTACACGTGGCCGGGCACCCCGGGCGAGTTGCTTCCGGGTGAGTCGGTGACGGCTACGGCAACGTATGCCATCACCCAGGCTGACATTGATGCCGGTCATGTGGCGAACTCGGCAACCACTACGGGCACCCCGCCTGTTGGTCCTCCGGTCACGCCTCCTCCGGGAACCACGGATACTCCGTTGGCCCCGGCTCCGGCGATGGAGTTCACCAAGTCGGCTGATGCCTCGGCAATCCAGGATCCTTCGCAGGTCGGTGACGTTATCACCTACACGTTCACCTCGAAGAACACGGGCAACGTCAAGCTGACCGGTGTGGTCATCAATGACCCGCTGCCGGGTCTCTCGGCTCTGGATTACACCTGGCCGGGTACTCCCGGTGAGCTGCTTCCGGGCCAGACAGTGACGGCTACGGCAACGTACGCCATCACCCAGGCTGACATCAATGCAGGCCACGTCGCGAACACGGCAACCACTACCGGCACTCCGCCTGTTGGTCCGCCGGTAACGCCTCCTCCGGCCGGTACTGATACCCCGCTGACCCCGGCTCCGGCTATGGAATTCAGCAAATCCGCTGATGCCTCCGGTGTTAAGGACCCGTCTGTTGTGGGCGATCGCATCGTCTACACGTTCACGGCGAAGAACAGCGGTAATGTGACCCTGACCAACGTTTCCATCACAGATCCGTTGGCCGGCCTCTCGGCTCTGACGTACTCGTGGCCCGGCGCGGCAGGAACCCTCCTGCCCGGCCAGACGGTGACCGCTACGGCAAGCTACGCCATCACGCAGGCTGATATCGATGCCGGTCATGTTGCGAACAGCGCCACGACCACTGGTACTCCGCCCACCGGCCCGCCGGTGACGCCTCCTCCGGGAACAACGGATACTCCATTGACCCCGGCTCCGGCGATGGAGTTCAGCAAGTCCTCGGATGCCTCCGCTATCCAGAACCCGGCAGTTGTGGGTGACCTGATCACCTACACGTTCACGGCGAAGAACAGCGGCAACGTGACCCTGACCAACGTTTCCATCACGGATCCGTTGGCCGGCCTTTCGGCTCTGACGTACTCGTGGCCCGGCGCGGCAGGAACCCTCCTGCCCGGCCAGACGGTGACCGCTACGGCAACGTACGCCGTCACGCAGGCTGATATCGATGCCGGTCATGTGGCCAACTCGGCAACCACTACCGGCACTCCGCCTGTTGGTCCTCCTGTGACGCCTCCTCCGGGAACAACGGATACTCCGTTGACCCCGGCTCCGGCGATGCAGTTCACCAAGTCGGCTGACGCCTCCGCTATCCAGAACCCGTCCGTTGCAGGTGACCTGATCACCTACACGTTCACGGCGAAGAACAGCGGCAACGTCAAGCTCACCGGTGTGGTCATCAATGACCCCTTGGCTGGTCTGTCTGCCCTTGAGTACATCTGGCCGGGTACTCCCGGCGAGCTGCTCCCGGGCCAGACCGTGACGGCCACGGCGACGTACGCCATCACCCAGGCTGACATTGATGCCGGTCATGTCGCGAACAGCGCCACGACCACTGGTACTCCGCCCACCGGTCCGCCGGTGACGCCTCCTCCGGGAACCACGGATACCCCGTTGACCCCGGCTCCGGCCATGGAGTTCAGCAAGAGCTCGGATGCCTCCGCCATTCAGAAACCTGCAGTTGTCGGTGACCAGATCACTTACACCTTCACGGCGAAGAACTCCGGCAACGTCACGCTGAAGAACGTCACCATTGACGATCCTTTGGCTGGCCTCTCGGCACTGGAATACACCTGGCCGGGTACTCCCGGCGAGTTGCTGCCGGGTCAGACGGTGACGGCTACGGCAACGTATGCGATTACCCAGGCTGATATCGACGCCGGTCACGTCGCGAACTCGGCGACTACTGAAGGTACTCCGCCCACCGGTCCTCCGGTGACGCCTCCTCCGGGAACCACGGACACTCCGTTGACCCCGGCTCCGGCCATGGAGTTCACCAAGTCGGCTGACGCTTCGGCAATCCAGGACCCGTCTGTTGTGGGCGATCAGATCACCTACACGTTCACGTCCAAGAACACCGGCAACGTGACGCTGAAGAACGTATCCATCACGGATCCGCTCGCCGGCCTGTCTGCCCTTGAGTACGTCTGGCCGGGTACTCCCGGCGAGCTGCTCCCGGGCCAGACCGTGACGGCTACGGCAACGTACGCCATCACGCAGGCTGATATCGACGCCGGTCACGTCGCCAACAGCGCCACGACCACTGGTACTCCGCCCACCGGTCCGCCGGTGACGCCTCCTCCGGGAACCACGGACACTCCGTTGACCCCGGCTCCGGCGATGGAGTTCAGCAAGTCGGCTGACGCTTCGGCAGTCCAGGATCCTTCGCAGGTTGGTGACGTTATTACGTACACCTTTACCTCGAAGAACACGGGCAATGTGAAGCTCACGGGTGTGGTCATCAATGACCCGCTGGCCGGTTTGTCTGCCCTTGAGTACGTCTGGCCGGGAACTCCGGGTGAGTTGCTTCCGGGTCAGACCGTGACGGCCACGGCGACGTATGCCATCACGCAGGCTGATATCGACGCCGGTCATGTCGCGAACAGCGCCACGACCACTGGTACTCCGCCGGTTGGTCCTCCGGTGACGCCTCCTCCGGGAACCACGGATACTCCGTTGACCCCGGCTCCGGCCATGGAGTTCACCAAGTCCGCGGATGCCTCGGCAGTCCAAGATCCTTCGCAGGTTGGTGACGTTATTACGTACACCTTTACCTCGAAGAACACGGGTAACGTGAAGCTCACCAACGTGTCCATCACGGATCCGCTGGCAGGCTTGTCTGCATTGACCTACACGTGGCCGGGTACTCCCGGCGAGCTGCTTCCCGGTGAGTCGGTGACGGCTACGGCAACGTACGCCATCACGCAGGCTGATATCGACGCCGGTCATGTGGCGAACTCGGCAACCACTACGGGCACCCCGCCTGTTGGTCCTCCGGTCACGCCTCCTCCGGGAACCACGGATACTCCGTTGGCCCCGGCTCCGGCGATGGAGTTCACCAAGTCGGCTGACGCTTCCGGTGTTCAGGATCCGTCGGTTGTGGGCGATCGCATCGTCTACAGCTTTACGGCCAAGAACACGGGCAACGTCACGCTGACCAACGTGTCCATCACGGATCCGCTGGCAGGTCTCTCGGCACTGGCTTACACCTGGCCGGGTACTCCGGGCGAGTTGCTTCCGGGTCAGTCGGTGACGGCTTCGGCATCGTATGGCATCACGCAGGCTGATATCGACGCCGGCCATGTCGCCAACTCGGCAACCACGACGGGCACCCCGCCCACCGGTCCGCCGGTGACGCCTCCTCCGGGAACAACGGATACCCCGTTGACCCCGGCTCCGGCCATGGAGTTCAGCAAGAGCTCGGATGCCTCCGCCATTCAGAAACCTGCAGTTGTCGGTGACCAGATCACTTACACCTTCACGGCGAAGAACTCCGGCAACGTCACGCTGAAGAACGTCACCATTGACGATCCTTTGGCTGGCCTCTCGGCACTGGAATACACCTGGCCGGGTACTCCCGGCGAGTTGCAGCCGGGTCAGACGGTGACGGCTACGGCAACGTATGCGATTACCCAAGCTGACATCAATGCAGGCCATGTAGTGAACGCGGCAACCACTACGGGCACCCCGCCTGTTGGTCCGCCGGTAACGCCTCCTCCGGGAACAACGGATACTCCGTTGACCCCGGCTCCGGCGATGCAGTTCACCAAGTCGGCTGACGCCTCCGCTATCCAGAACCCGTCCGTCGCAGGTGACAAGATCACCTACACGTTCACGGCGAAGAACACCGGCAACGTCAACCTCACCAACGTATCCATCACGGATCCGCTGGCCGGCCTGTCTGCCCTTGAGTACGTCTGGCCGGGTACTCCCGGCGAGCTGCTTCCCGGACAGACGATGACGGCTACGGCGACGTACGCCATCACGCAGGCTGATATCGATGCCGGTCATGTCGCGAACAGCGCCACGACCACTGGTACTCCTCCCACCGGTCCGCCGGTGACGCCTCCTCCGGGAACCACGGATACTCCGTTGACCCCGGCTCCGGCGATGGAGTTCAGCAAGTCGGCTGATGCTTCGGCAGTCCAGGATCCTTCGCAGGTTGGTGACGTTATTACGTATACCTTTACCTCGAAGAACACGGGCAACGTGACGCTGAAGAACGTTTCCATCAGCGATCCGCTGGCTGGCCTGTCTGCCCTGGCTTACACCTGGCCGGGCACCCCGGGCGAGTTGCTTCCGGGTCAGACGGTGACGGCTACGGCAACGTACGCCATCACGCAGGCTGATATCGACGCCGGTCATGTCGCGAACAGCGCCACGACCACTGGTACTCCGCCCACCGGTCCGCCGGTGACGCCTCCTCCGGGAACAACGGATACCCCGCTGGTCCCTAAGCCGGCGATGGAGTTCAGCAAGTCGGCGGATGCTTCGGCAATCCAGGATCCTTCACAGGTTGGTGACGTTATTACGTACACCTTCGCTGCGAAGAACACGGGCAATGTGAAGCTCACGGGTGTGGTCATCAATGACCCGCTGGCCGGTTTGTCTGCCCTTGAGTACGTCTGGCCGGGTACTCCCGGTGAGTTGCTTCCGGGTCAGACGGTGACGGCTACGGCAACGTACGCCATCACCCAGGCTGATATCGACGCCGGTCACGTCGCCAACAGCGCCACGACCACTGGTACTCCGCCCACCGGTCCTCCGGTGACGCCTCCTCCGGGAACCACGGATACTCCGCTGGTCCCGAAGCCGGCGATGGAGTTCACCAAGTCGGCGGATGCCTCGGCTGTTCAGGATCCGTCCGTCACAGGTGACCTGATCACCTACACGTTTACGGCCAAGAACACCGGCAACGTGACGCTGAAGAACGTTTCCATCAGCGATCCGCTGGCAGGCCTGTCTGCCCTGGCTTACACCTGGCCGGGTACCCCCGGCGAGCTGCTGCCGGGTCAGACGGTGACGGCTACGGCATCGTATGGCATCACCCAGGCTGATATCGACGCCGGTCATGTGGCAAACACGGCAACCACGACGGGCACCCCGCCCGTTGGTCCGCCGGTGACGCCTCCTCCGGGAACAACGGATACCCCGTTGACCCCGGCTCCGGCGATGGAGTTCACCAAGTCCGCGGATGCCTCGGCTGTTCAGGACCCCACAGTTGCAGGTGACAAGATCACCTACAACTTCACGGCCAAGAACACAGGCAACGTGACCCTGACCAACGTTTCCATCACGGATCCGCTGGCCGGCCTTTCGGCACTGACATACACCTGGCCCGGAGCTGCAGGAACACTGCTGCCCGGTGAGACAGTGACGGCTACGGCAACGTACGCCATCACCCAGGCTGATATCGACGCCGGTCATGTCGCCAACTCGGCAACCACGACGGGCACCCCGCCCGTTGGTCCTCCGGTGACGCCTCCTCCGGGAGAGACGGATACTCCGTTGATTCCGGCTCCGGCCATGGAGTTCAGCAAGACCGCTGTGGCTCCGGCAACGGATGGTCCGTCGAAAGTGGGTGACGTGATCACCTACAACTTCACGGCGAAGAACACCGGCAACGTGAAGCTCACCAACGTGTCCATCACGGATCCGCTGGCCGGCCTTTCGGCGCTGACCTACACTTGGCCGGGAACTCCCGGCGAGCTGCTGCCCGGTCAGACGGTGACGGCTACGGCAACGTACGCCATCACCCAGGCCGACATCAACGCCGGTCACGTTGCCAACTCGGCGACCACCACCGGCACTCCTCCCACCGGTACTCCGGTGACGCCTCCTCCGGGTGAAACGGACACACCGTTGACCCCGACGGCAGGTTTGGAGTTCACCAAGACGGCCGATGCCTCGGCCGTGGGAGACCCCACCCAGGTGGGTGACGTGATCACGTACACGTTCACCGCGAAGAACACCGGGAACGTGCCGTTGACGGACGTCTCCATCAACGATCCGATGCCGGGCCTCTCGGCTCTGGCTTACACCTGGCCCGGCGTTGCAGGAACCCTGCTGCCCGGCGAGACCGTGACCGCGACGGCAACGTATGCGATCACCCAGGCGGATATCAATGCCGGTGAGGTCGCTAATACTGCGACAGCAACGGGTACACCTCCGACGGGACCCCCGGGTACCACACCACCTGCAAGTGCTGTTGTGACCTTCCCGCCGGTAGTTCCGAGCCAGCCTTCAGGTCCGTTGGCCAACACGGGAGCTGTCCTCACCGTGTTGCCCATCAGCCTGCTGGTAGTCGGCGCGGGGCTGTTCCTGTTCCTCGTTGGACGCCGAAAGCGTTCCGAGGCATAGGACAAAAAGTGCGCGGCAATCAGGGCCCCAACCCTGGTTGCCGCGCATTTTCAACGAACGTACAACCCAGAAAGAACCAGGTAGCCACACCATGAAGAAGACTGTTGCGTGCATTGCGGGGGTGCTGGTTTCGGCAGCCGCGCTGGCCGGTTGTTCGTCGTCCCCGAGCAACGAGGCGGGGACATCGCCGTCGTCAACTACAACCCAGGCCGCCACCACCGGTGAGGCAAAACCTGCCAACCCCGGAACCGGTATCATCGAGGCCACCAAGATGACGTCCTGCGATACTGCGCAGGGAAAGGTAACTGCGAAGGGGACCGTGACTCCTCCCGAGGGAACCAAGGGCACGGTCAAAATTACTGTCAGTTGGGTGGATCCGAAGACCTCGGCCGTCCTCGCCCGTGGGGAGCAAACCTTCAAGGACGCTGCAGCGGGCAAAGCCCTTGATTGGGTAGCCAACGCAGAGGTGACCAAGCCTGCCACGGAGATCAAGTGCGTCCTGGGGGCCACGGTCTTGTAGCAGGCACCACGCCACAGCGGTCGATCAGGTATCCACTACCTGGTCGGCCGCTTTTTTTGCCACTGAACCGCATGCCAGAACAGCAGGCCCGCAGTGATCAGCAAGGCGGCCAGCAGTACGTAGGGCGCGTTGGAAAGCAGGATGAACTTCATTTGGGCTGCTTCGGCGGATTCGGCGGGCTGGACGAATTGCGGAGAGCTCACTAACGCACCGACTGACGTAGCCAGCGCCCAGACTCCAAGCCAGGCCAAGCCGGCGTCCATGACCCACAACGCAATGATGAACGGGTTGAATGGAGTCCGCTTGCGTTCCCGGTCCGCGGGCTCCGGCACATGGGGGCTGACGGCCTGCACAGCGTTGCCATGCTCGTCGATTTCGCGGAAGCCGATGCGCTCGTGGACGTGGTCCTTCATAGGTCCCCCAACCGTTGACTGCGGATAGTCCTTGCACTCTACTCCTGTAGTCGCGAAGCCCGACAAGGAAGAGCGACGCCCAGGCATGGCCCATTGCCGACACTCCATGGCCGAAAAGAGTGCCACATTTTGCACCCAATGCAGTCTGAAAGAAAGTCAATGACGCGCAACTGGGCGGTACACAGGCGAGAAAGCGCCTTCTGAGCGAAATAGGTCACAAAAGTTTGACGGAAAGGCTTACCTAAGTAAGGCTTACCTTGCTAACAAGCGCCCCAACGCAATGGAAGGAAGCTGACGTGACGTCACCCAGTGTCGAAGAGCGGATCGCTCAGGAGCAGGATTTTGGCTCCAAAGTGGAACTGGCCCTCGCTGCCACCAACCAGCTGTTCAACGCACGAAATTCGCCCAGCTACGTCGCGCAGGTTCTCCAGGGAGTCAACGCTGTCTCCACCAAGGTCCAGCGGACCACCCAGCCGTTTACCGGCGTCGGGCACGCTGAACTGAAAGCCAAGGTTGGCGCTGTGGACCTTGAACGTCCGCTGCCGGACACGGCTGCGGCCCTGGAAGAGCTCGATGAGCTCTACCTTAAGGACGCCATCTACTTCCATGATTCCCGCTACGCTGCGCACCTCAACTGCCCGGTGGTTATCCCTGCGCTGGTTGGAGAAGCCGTGCTTTCGGCCGTGAATTCCTCCATGGACACCTGGGACCAGAGCGCGGGAGCCACCATGATCGAGCGCCGCCTCATTGACTGGACCGCCGAGCGCATCGGGTTCAGCGCCGAAGCTGATGGCGTGTTCACGTCCGGCGGCAGCCAGTCCAACTTCCAGGCGCTGCTGATTGCCCGCAACCACGCTGTCGCCAAACTGCGTGTGACGAATGGGGACGCGCGCCTGCCCCACCTTCTTGACCGCCTCCGGATCTTTACGTCCGCGGACAGTCACTTCAGCATCCAAAAGTCCGCTTCCATGCTGGGCCTGGGCTTCGACGCCGTCATCGCGGTCCCCACCACCGAAGACCACCGCATGGACCCCACCGCTCTGGCGGCTGCTTTGGCGGAAGCGCACGACGCCGGCCTGGTGCCGATGGCTGTCGTGGCCACTGCCGGGACCACCGACTTCGGTTCGGTTGACCCCTTGTCCGAAATGGCCGCGTTGGTTCGCGCCTACGATTCCTGGCTGCACGTGGACGGCGCCTACGGTGGCGGGCTCATCGTGTCCGGCCGCCACCGTCACCTCCTGGACGGCATCCACTTGGCGGATTCTGTCACGGTGGACTTTCATAAGACGTTCTTCCAGCCCGTCAGCTCCAGCGCGGTCCTGGTCCGCAACGGCTCCATGATGGGCCACGTGACCTACTACGCGGACTATCTGAACCCGGAAAGCGCTGCAAAGGCCGAGATCCCCAATCAGGTGGACAAGAGCATCCAGACCACGCGTCGCTTCGATGCCCTGAAGCTGTGGTTGACTCTCCGCATCATGGGTGCCGACGCCATTGGTGCGCTCTTCGACGAAGCGATCGACCTCGCCGCCCGGGTGGGCACCCTGCTGGCTGACGATGCCGAGTTTGAGCTCGCTGCCGCACCGCAGCTGAGCACCTTGGTGTTCCGCTACCGCCCAATGGTTGATGGCGTACCCCTCGACGATGACGCTGCGGACATTCTCAACCCCGCCGTCCGCGCAGCCATCTTTGCTTCGGGCGAGGCCGTGGTTGCCGGCACCAAGGTTGCTGGCCGCCACTACCTCAAATTCACCCTCCTCAACGCCGAGGCGAGCCTGAGGGACATCCGGGAAATCATCGAACTTATCCGCCGGACGGGCCATACCCTGCTGGCGAACACCACGGAGGCTGCAGCGTGAGCACCCAAGACAACGGCAAGATCTACGACGTCGCAGGCATCGGCGTCGGGCCTTTCAACCTGGGGCTGGCCGCCTTGAGCGAGCCCGTGGCGAACCTCGACTGCGTGTTCCTGGATCGGCGCGAGTCCTTCGACTGGCACCCGGGCATGATGCTGGAGCCGGCGCACCTGCAGGTCCCCTTCATGGCGGACCTGGTCACGTTGGCAGATCCCACGTCGCCCTTCTCTTTCCTGAATTTCCTGAAGCAGACGGGCCGCCTGTACCGCTTCTACATCCGCGAAAACTTCTACCCGTTGCGGGCCGAGTACAACCAGTACTGCCAGTGGGTGGCCGGCCAGCTTGAGTCGGTTCGTTTTAGCACGGATGTGCTGGATGTGACGTACGACGACGGGGTGTACCGGCTTTCGGTACAGGGACCGGATGGCGCTGAAGTGCTTCGCGCCCGCAAGCTGGTCCTGGGCACGGGCACCTCGCCTTACGTTCCGGACTCCTGTGCAGGAATTGTGAACGCCGGCGGACTTGTCCTCCACAACGCGGACTACCTGTCGAGGAAGAGTGAGCTGCAGTCCAAGCGCAGCATCACCATCGTGGGCAGTGGCCAGAGCGCTGCGGAGCTGTACTACGAATTGCTTCAGGAAATCGACGTCTACGGCTACCAGCTCAACTGGGTGACGCGCTCGGGCCGTTTCTTCCCGTTGGAGTACACCAAGCTCACGCTTGAGATGACGTCGCCGGAGTACGTTGACTATTTCCATTCGCTTCCCGGAGAGCAGCGCGATTCGCTGATCAAGAGCCAGAAAAACCTGTACAAGGGCATCAACTCGGACCTGATCGACGACATCTACGATCTCCTCTATACCAAGAGCCTCTCCGGCATGGTGGACACCCAGCTGCACACGCATTCTTCGCTCACTGCCGCAGAGTGGGATGCCACCTCCAGCATGCACACACTCCAGTTGCACCACGAGGAACACGGCCAGGACTACTCGTTGGAATCCGAGGCCGTGGTCCTGGCCACCGGCTACACCTACAAGGAGCCTGCCTTCCTGGCGGGCATCCAGGACCGGATCCGCCGCGACGCAAAGGGCCGTTTCGACGTCGAGCGCAACTATGGAACCGGGGTGGAACCCGGCGAAATCTTCGTCCAGAACGCTGAACTGCACACGCACGGCTTCGTCACGCCGGACCTCGGCATGGCCGCCTACCGCAACTCCTGCATCCTGCGGGAAATCACCGGCCGGGAGGTCTATCCAATCGAGCGCAGCATCGCGTTCCAGCAGTTCGGTGCGCCGGCTCCGGTAGTTGCTTCAGAACCTGCTGCCGTCCCCGAAGCAGTGGGAGCCACCGTATGAGCTTCACGTTCCGGCCCATCGATCCGGTAGCGGATGCACCTGTCCTCCACAGCTGGGTCAGCCAAGAATATGCCCGGTTCTGGGGCATGGTTTCGGCCACCGAGCAGGACGTTGTGGAGGAGTACTCGAAGATCGCCGAGTCGGGCCATCACCAAGCGTTCCTGGGGCTCGACGACGGCGCCCCCGCCTTCCTGATGGAGCGGTACCGCCCGGAGTCATCGCCGTTGGCAGACGTCTACGAGGTCCAACAAGGCGATGTCGGCATGCACCTCCTGGTGTCACCGCCCATCGGCGAGCCCCAGCCTGGTTTCACCACCGGCGTCATGCAGTCCGTCATGGCCGAACTGTTCGCTGACCCCGCAACCCGGCGGGTCGTCGTCGAACCTGACGCCCGCAACCACAAGATCCACGTCCTGAACGAGAAGGTGGGCTTCCGACCGCACGGCGTGGTGACCCTTCCCGCCGTCGATCCTGCCGAAGACCATAAGCAGGGCCTGCTGAGCTTCTGCACGCGCGAGGATTTCCTCGCCACCCTCACCCCGATTCTGGCCGCGCCTGCCGCGGCGACCAGAGGAGAATCCCGATGACCACCACTGCCGATGCCGTGACCACTGCGGTTGATTCCGTATCCCACCTGAACCCCGGGCGGTGGGCGATTGCCAACCGGCACCTCGTCCGGAAGGCGATCGCCGAGTTCTCGCACGAGCGCATTCTGGTCCCCGAGTTGATCCGAGGGGAGGGCGCCGGCGTCGGGCTTTACAAGGTGGTAAGCGATGACGATGCTACGGAATATCGCTTCCGTGCCCGGCTGCTCCAGCTGGAGCACTGGTCCGTCTCTGCGGAATCGATCACCCGTTTGCGGGATGGCCTGGAGCTACCGGTGGACGCCTTGGACTTCATTGCCGAATTTCACGAGGCCTTGGCCATCCGTCAGGAAATGCTGCCCGTGTACTTGGAAGAGATCAGCAGCACGTTGGCCAGCCACGCCTACAAGCAGGGCAAGCCGTTCAGCTCGGCGCAGTTGGCAGCGGGCATCACCGGCGGCACTGACCGGGCCGCAGATTTCCAGGCCATTGAACACAGCATGACTGAGGGTCACCCGTGCTTTGTGGCCAATAACGGCCGTTTGGGCTTCGGGATTACCGACTACCACGCGTTCGCGCCGGAAACGGGTGCCACGGTGAAGCTGCAGTGGATCGCAGTGCATCGCAGCAAGGCAGTGTTTACGTCCAGCGCAGGGTTGGATTACCGGACGCATTTCGAGGCGGAACTCGGTCCCGCGACGCTTGCGTGGTTTAACGCGGAACTGTCCGCTTCCGGCCTGGATCCCGAGGCCTACCTCCTCATGCCGGTCCATCCGTGGCAGTGGGACAACAAGCTCACTGTGACGTTCGCGGCAGAAATCGCCCAGCGCGACATAGTGAACCTGGGCACCGGTGAAGACTCGTACCAGGCCCAGCAATCCATCCGTACCTTCTTCAACACCGACTACCCGGAGAAGGCCTATGTGAAGACGGCCATGTCCGTGTTGAACATGGGCTTTATGCGGGGACTGTCCCCGCAGTACATGAAGGCGACGCCGGCCATCAATGACTGGCTGCAGGAACTGATCGGCAATGACCAGGAGCTCCAGAACCGGGGCCTGGCCATGATCCGTGAAACCGCGGCCATCGGCTACCACAATCACTACTACGAGGCTGCTTCGGCCAAGGGTTCTCCCTACCGGAAGATGCTCTCGGCCCTGTGGAGGGAAAGTCCGCTGCCGTTGCTCAAGGACGGGCAGCAGCTCGCCACCATGGCTTCCCTGCTGCATGTGGATTCCGCCGGGGAATCGGTGGTTTCATCGCTGATTCAGCGCTCCGGACTGGTTCCCACGGAGTGGCTTCGCCGTTACTTCGAGGCCTACCTGGTGCCGTTGGTCCACTGCCTCTACGAGTACGAGCTCGCGTTCATGCCGCATGGCGAAAACGTGATCTTGATCCTTGAGGACGGTGTGCCCGTGCGCGCGATTATGAAGGACATCGCCGAGGAAATCGTGGTGATGGGGGACCGGCTGGAACTTCCAGAGGAAGTCTCCCGCGTCAAAGCGGAGATCCCGGCCGAGGAAATGGTCCTGGCCATCTTCACCGATGTGTTCGACTGCATCTTCCGGTTCCTTGGAGCAATCCTTGTGGAGGACGGGACACTGCGCGAGGACGAGTTCTGGGGGACCGCTGCCGCCGTCCTGCGGGAGTACCAGCAACGTCACCCGGAACTTGCAGACCAGTTCGCCATGCATGATCTGTTTGCCCCGGACTTCGAGCTCTCCTGCCTCAACAGGCTGCAGCTCCGGAATAACCAGCAGATGCTGGACATCTCGGATCCCTCCGGTGGGCTCCAGATGGCAGGCCGCCTGGCCAACCCCTTGGCCAAGTTCGCCTAGCCAGGTTCCGCGAGAGGTTAGCTCTCGGCACTTTCAGCAGTTGAGAGAGTCGAGAGCTAACCCCTCGGCGAGGAAATCAGCGCCACGACCTCCGTTTGGTAGGCCTGCGAGGACGTCATGGATCCCCGGAACCAGCACACTGCGTGAACCGAGGGATCGCCCGGGACCACCATGGGCCTGAGATTGTCCACCGTGGATCCCTCCGTGATGGCTTCCCATGTCCAGCCGGCGCCTGAATCGGTCGTGATGCCCCGGTAGATTTCATAGTGCGCAGTGGTGGCACCCGTCCGCGGATCCACAGGCGTGGAGATGTACACGCGATTCAGGTCATAAGGGTCCACGGCACCCAGTCCGGTGTAGTCCTGCTCGTGCGGCAGCAGGCCGGGACCGGCGACGGCGAGCGGATGAAGCTCCCAGCGCGCGCCATCGAAGCGCGCGTAAAGCAGGCGGTGATCGTCGACGTCGAGCATTTGCTCCCGCTGCAGCGGCCCGTTGACGTCGTTGGCCCGGCAGGTGACGATGGCAGCCAGTTCCGTGCCCTGCCGGCGCAGGTCAGTAGTCCAGCCGTGGGTGAGGACATCGCCGTCGAGCGTTGTTCCGGCTTCAAAAACTGTGGTGAGGGCAGACTAGTCGATGCCCGCCGAGCCGATCAGCGGCCTGCTGACCACGTTCCCGGCAGCGTCGTGGAGAGCGTCGTTCTGGAGATAGCCGTGGTAGATGCTGTTGTTGAAATCGCGCGGATGGTGGTCCGTGGTGATGAGGTCGATGCGGTCTGTCCCGTTGTCCACATAGCGGGTGTAGCCATTGACATAGCCGATCTTGGGACGCGTGAAGACCTTGCCGCCGTAGGTCCAGTTGCTGCCGTGGTCGTCCGAGATCATCAGCGTGGGATCGTCGTTGATGGCCCGGACAAAGTTGTAGACCCGGTCCTCCTGGCTCAGATGATGCAGGTTGGAGTAGGTGGCGCCACGGCCGTCGGCCAGTTCGGACCAATCGAATTGCTGCTCCGGCTCCCATTCGGAGGCGTCGTGAGGGCGTGTCGAAATCCGCCACCGTGAGTAGTTGTCCGTCTTGTGCTTGGCATACATCGCTACGTAGCGACCATCCGGACGGATCAGGAGTGCCGGGGCATTGTGGTCGTCGGACTCCAGCCGGTGGTGAAGCACATGGACGTGGCTGCGGCCGGTATCAAGATCCAGGGCCGCGATTTCTATGTTTCCGCCGCGTTCTGCGCCCCCAGGCCCTTCCGGCGAGGCCACGGAACCGAGCAGCAAGGTGTTGTTGGCGGGGTCGATCAGTGCGCGCTCATCCTGGAACCAGCACCAAGCGCCGTTGTTGTTGAGGAGTAGCGGCACCCGCTGGGGTGGGACGGCGTTGACCATGGGAATCCTTTGCATCGTTTCAAAGCCATCTTACTCACCGAGGTGGCAGATTTCCCGCGGGCATCGTCATTCAGTGGCATCTCGGCGCGGGCCGGAGACCCGGCTAGTCTTGGCGCATGACGACACGAGCCAATGAACTCACCGCGCTGGTCACCGGGGCAACGGCCGGGCTCGGTGCCGAATTCGCGCGCCAGTTGGCCGAAGCCGGACATCACTTGGTCCTTGTGGCCCGGGATGAACAACGTTTGAAGGCCAAAGCAGAGGAGCTCGAACGCGACTTCAGTGTCTCGGCGGAGGTCCTGTCCGCGGACCTGACTACCGACGTCGGGATTTCTGCAGTGGCGGATCGCTTGCGGGACGCTGCCCGTCCAGTGGACGTGTTGGTCAACAACGCCGGCATCGGACTCCTGAAGTCGTTCGAAAGAAACGACGTGGATGAGGAACGACGGCATCTTCGGCTGCATGTCCAGACCCCCATGGAGCTGTGCCACGCGGCCTTGGAAGTCATGCTGGCCCGGGGGACGGGCCGGATCATCAACGTAGCGAGCGTCGCCGCTTTTGCCAACCGCGGCACCTATTCGGCGGCCAAGGCGTGGCAGGTGACATTTAGCCGGTGGGCGAACGTCACGTACGCCAAGTCCGGCGTTCAGGTCACTGCCGTCTGCCCGGGTTTCACGCACACCGAATTTCACGACCGTATGGGAATGGACAAGTCCGTGGCTCCCCGTTTCCTGTGGCTCACTGCCGAGCGCGTGGTGCGTGAAGGGCTGGAGGACAACGCCAAGGGCAAAGGCGTTTCCATTCCGACGCGCAGGTACAAGGTGGTCAGCTTCTTCGCCCGCATCCTTCCAGCGCAACTTACGTCCGGACCGCCCAGGCGGCCGCTGGAGCCGTAAGCCTGCCAAGTGTTCACTTGGTGGGCTTCCGGATTTACGCTGGGGCTGGAGTGCGGCACCGGGGCGCGGCGGCTGTACTGGGGCTACAGCAGCGTGGCTCCGCAAAAGAGGCCCGTGGGAGCCTCGTTTGCCCGTGAACGGGGCCGTGTCCGAAACGGATAGCGGCATGGGAACAGCACCGGCGGACAGCAACGGGCGCCACGGAACGGGCTTTGGCGGTGATGGCAACGTGGCCGTGGCTGACAGCGACATGGATTTGGTCCGTGAGGTTCGCGCAGGCAATAGTACTGCGTTCGAGGCGCTCTTCGAGAGGCACCAAGGGACGGCGCGGAAGGTAGCAGCGGCGCAGGTGGATAACTTTGCAGACGTTGACGACGTCGTGGCAGACGCTTTCGCTTCCGTTTACCAAAGCATCACTGCGGGGAAGGGGCCAGACACCTTCTTCCGCGCCTACCTGCTGACTGCCGTGCGGCGTTTTGCCTATCACGCTAATCGCGGGGCGTCGCGTACCCGCCCTACCGCTGAGTCGTTCGTGTTGGATTCGGCGGTGTTCCATGATGATCCTGCCGTGGCCCACTTCGAATCCAAGGCCGTTGCCCAGGCATTCCGTTCCCTGCCTGAACGGTGGCAGGAAGTCCTTTGGTACGTTGACATCGAAGGGTTGAAGCCGGCTGCTGCTTCGACGTTGCTCGGTTTGAACCCCAACGGCGTTTCCGCCCTGGCGCTTCGCGCGCGGGAGCGCCTGCGCCAGGTGTACTTGCAGAACCACATCACGTCATCCGCTGGAGATGACTGCGAAGAATACTCGGCGCAGTTGGGTGCCTACGCCCGCGAAGGTCTGAGGCGGCGCAGCCAGGACAGGGTGCGGGCACATCTTGAGGGCTGTCCCAAGTGCACTGCCTTGCTGCTTGACCTCAACGATGTGCAGTCAGCCATGCGGGCTGTGGTCTTCCCGTTGGTAGCAGGAGCAGCGTTTACCTCCGTCTTCCCTGCGCTTGCGGCCGCGGGCGCAGGAACAGGGGCGGGCGCCGGCTTGGTGCACGGCATGCCGCACAAGGAGATGGCCTTCTTCTTGAAGGTAGGCGCTGGAGTGATGGCCGTGGCAGCAGTGTCGGTGGGCGCAGCCGTAGCGTTGAGTGGGGCAGTGTCAAACAAGGCTGAGGTACCAGTGGCGGAGGTATCTCCTACCGCTCAAGGGCAAGTTTCTTACGGTCCTGATCCAGCCGCCGGGGAGCAGGATCAGCCTCAATTTCCGGCCCCCAATGAGCCATCCAGCGGAGCGGTAGAGAAGCCTGCCGTGTTTCCCTTTCCCGTACCAACCAAACCAGCGCCCAGCGGGCTTCCAGCCCCCTCGCCGTCCCGGAAGAATCCACTGTTTCCGACGTTCGCACCGACGGGGCCGCCAACTCTCCCGGCACTGGTTCCGCTCCCGAGCGCAACCCCGACCCCAACCCCAAGCCCGACCCCAAGCCCAACTGCCACCCAAACGCCCACGGCCACGCCCAGCCCAACTTCCACGGCCACGCCATCGCCGGCGCCCGCAGTGACTGCCGCGTTCCGTGCTGAACCAGGGACCACTGCCTCGGATACCAACATCACCATCGCCTTCACCCTCCAGTCCGGGACGGTGCCCTCCAGCGCGGAAGTCGTGTTCGCAATTTCTGCCGGCGCGGACATGATCCCGGGCAAACTGATCGAACCGGCAGGCTGGAACTGTTCGTCGGATGACGCTGCCACCAGGCAATTCCGGTGCAGCAGCACTGCTGTTGACCCTGCTGCGTTGGAATTCCTGCTGGGCGTCTCCAAACAGGACGAAGGGGAAACAGCCACCCTTGACTACCAATTCAGCGGCACCGGTATTGAGACGGTCACATTCTTCAACACCTTCTAGCGCGCTGTCCGGGCTCTGCGGGTGACTTGACCAGGGCGGATGCAAGGGGCCGGGTTACTATGTCACTTCATTCAAGCCTGAGGGGGCAGAGCTATGAAGAACGGATTTTTGGGAATGGTGGCAGCCATATTCGCTACTGGACTGCTGCTGAGCGGCTGTTCCGGTCCCAGCAGCACGGGCCTCCAGGCCTTGGAGCGGGCAGAGGCTGGGACGGACAGCCTCCCGGCGGACGTCGACCTCCACGAAACAGACCTGGACAAGGTGCTCCTAGCGGCTGAGTCGAATGGAAAGAAGTACTTCCTGGGGCAGGACAACCAACGCCGAAACACGTGCTTGGTCGCCGTAACCACGGACCCGCACTCTTGGCATGCCGGCTGCACTGATTCGACCCAAGGCGAGATGCTGAGAATCAGCGGTCCCGACCAGAAATCGGCTGTGTTGGTGTCCGACGGCTATGACACCAAACAGCTTGAGGCGAGCGGGTTGACGAAAATCCACCCGAACATCCTGGTAGTCACGAACTGACCCTGCTGCGTGGAGCCCGGACCAGCACCGCCACCGCGATGCCCACCACCGCTCCCACGAATGTCTCGATGGCACGCTCCATCACCAGTACGCCCGGATCCATGGGGGCCGCGAGTTGGGCGATCAGCAGGATCACGGGAGTGAAGAACACCATGGCCCACCCGTAGTGCCGCGCCATGAAGAGCTCGGTAGGGAACTGGCACAGGACCACCAGCACTGCCAACACCACGGCGGTGTGGCCCGGGAAGTACTGGAGCGGCGACAGCGGGCTGGGGAAAAGTACGACGGCGACCACCGCCAACCCGAGGAACGTCCCCACGATGCGGTGGATGCCCCGGTGGACGCGGCTGGGGAGATCGGCGCCAGCGAGGGGCACGGCAGCGGCGGCCATGGCCCAGTGCGGATGGCCGCTGCCGCTGAGGATTCCGATGGCCCCGGCCACGCTGACAGCGAGGGCATAGCGCACAGCATGAACCATGGCCGCCTGGACCAATGGTCCCTGCCGGAGGGGGCCGCGGAGAACGGGAACGTCGCGGACGGCGCCGGACTCCCACCCACGGTGCCGGAACCACCCGGCGAAGCCAACCAGCAGCGACAAGGCGGCGGACGCAGCCCCGATGAGCACCGCCGTCGTGAGTGGGACGTTGGTTGGCACCGAAGCGCAGGCGCCCAGCGCGAGGATGCCAAAGAACGGGCCGATGGGCTTGAGGCGGACGGCATCCGCATACAGGGATCCAGCTCCGGCGAACAGGGTGGCCACCAGCACCAGCCACCAGGAGTGGATGTGGTGGACGGAAAGGAACACACCGATGGTCAGCCCACCCACCAGGAACAGGGCGGCCTGGGCTTGGTGCTTGAGCCTGAGCTGATGCGTTTCGTTTCGCCCGTACATTCCCGTCAGCGCACCGAACACGGCGTACATCATGAGGTCCGGACGGCCGATGAGGACGAGGACCAGCCCCGGCACCGCGACACTCAGGGCGACGCGTACGGCCGAGAGGCGATCGTTATTGGCAGGGCCAAGACGGTGGAGTTCGCGGGCATGGGACATGATGGCGGGCACGGGAAACACCACCAATCATCAGAGGGACTCCATTGAAAATTATCAGGAGGTCCAGCCGGCCCGCCATTAGCCCGGTCACAAGCCGTAGCGGGATGGGGCACACGGAGCCGGGAAGGTCTGGGAAGATCAAGGTATGCCCGTCGCTTTCGTCTGCCGCACCCGCTCCTCCATGCCGCCGCAAGAGCTCTTCGATCTTTCACGCAACATCGAAGCCCACGTGGGGTCCATGACCAAGAGCCGTGAGAAGGCAGTGGACGGTGTCACCACTGGATTGATCTCCGAAGGTGAGACTGTCACCTGGCAGGCCTGGCACCTGGGAGTCCGGTTCCGCATGACCAGCCGCATCACACGGATGGAGGCGCCGGCGTCGTTCTCTGACGAACAGGTGAAAGGCCCCTTCAAGTACCTGCGCCATACGCACGAGTTCCGGCCCGACGGCAGCGGCACACTCATGGTGGACACCATCGAATTCGCTGCTCCCTTCGGACCGTTGGGCCGCTTGGTGGAGAAGCTGGTCCTGGGCCGCTACATGCAAAACCTGATCGAGAAGCGCAACGAATTCCTGGTTGCCCAGGCACCCCCGGCGCTGGACACCCGGCAATGATCAGGCTCGCGCATGCGGACGATCTCCTGATTCTGCAGGACATCGAGCGTGCCGCGGGCCAGGCTTTCCGGGCGCTGGGAATGGACTCCGTAGCGGACGACGAACCGCTCTCCATCGATGAACTCCAGGGTTACGCCGCGGCCGGCCGTGCGTGGGTTTACGTTGACGGGCTCGACTACCCGGTGGCGTACCTTTTGGCGGACGTCGTCGACGAGGCCGGGCATGTGGAACAAGTCAGCGTCCATCCGGACTACGCGCACCAAGGCCTGGGCCGTGAGCTCCTGCATGCCGCGCGCGTCTGGACACGGGGCCATGGAATGCAGCGGCAAACCCTGAGCACCTTCCGGGATGTGCCGTGGAACGCTCCGTACTACCGTCGCCTTGGCTTTGAGATGCTCGACGCCGGAAGCTGGGGTCCGCAATTGACCCGCCTGATGGAGCATGAGGCTGAGCTGGGCCTGACGCGCTGGCCGCGGGTAGCGATGTGGCGTCCGGCTGTCCCTCCCAGGTAGCCCAAGCACAGTCAGTCTGCCACCAGCTCCACCTCGTAGCTGTCCGTGTTGAGCAGGTACGCAGCGTAGTGGTCCGGGCCGCCGGCGTGCGGGTATTTGGACTCGAACATCTCATACCAGCCTGCGTCCGCGCCGAGCGCCCTGATCCGGTCCACATTTTCGCGTGTGCCTGCGTGGAAGGCCACATGATTGACCCCCGGATCAGTGCGGCGGTGGGTTGTTGCAGTGGCGGCATCCGTCTGCTCCACCACAACGTAGGTGCCGCCAAGCTTCCAACTGCACCCCGTGGGCCACTCCTGGAAGGGCTCGTAGCCGAGCTCGCCCAGCAACCAGCCCCACTCTTCCCTTGCCCTCTCAAGGAACGGCACCCAGATCTCCAGGTGGTGGATGGACCCCTTGGGTTTTGGGGATTCCGAAGCAACCTCACGCATTCGCCGAGTCTACGAGGTCCGCGCGCGTTCCACATCGGCTGCGCTCGCCGAGTCGCCACGGGCCCGGAGTCCCGCGATGACTCCGTCAACATCAGCCGGAGTACGGTTCTGGCTGAGTTTCGTCTTCGCTTCCACCCGGGTGATGACGAGTTCGACGCCGACAATCGCCTTCAGCTGCCCGGCAATGAACCGCTTGGGTGCTTCGTCAACTGTCCAGGGTTTGGGCATGCCGGCCTCATGCTGGTTGGACAGGCGCCGCACGTGCCGGCCCAACCAGTCGGCGTCGTCATGGATCACCAGCTCGCCGTACACATGGGCGGTGGAGTAGTTCCAGGTGGGCACCACCCGGCCGTGTTCGGCTTTGGAGGCGTACCAGGACGGCGAGATGTAGGCATCGTTGCCCTGCACGATCATGAGGGCCTCGCCGGTTGCAGCTGAAGACCACTGGGCGTTGTTGCGGGCCATATGCGCGTGCAGGGCACCGTGCCCACCGATCGAGGGTTCGTAGACGAAGGGGAGCAGCGTGGCGAGCAAGCCGTCCCCGGTCATGGTGACAAGGTTGGCAGCCCCGGTGTGCTGGAGCAGCGATTCAACGGCTTCGGGGGAGGGGGCAAAGTGTGCCGGCGTGTACATGGGTTCCTACTTCCTGAGCCGGACGCGGACGGCGGCACCGGCGCAGACGATGACCGCGAGGCCACCCACTACGGTGGTCCACGTCATCGGTTCGCCCAGGAGGAGGCCGGCCCACGCGATGCTCATTACGGGTTGGACGAGTTGGATCTGGCTGACCTGGGCCATGGGCCCGATGGCCAGGCCGCGGTACCAGGCGAAGAAGCCGAGGAACATGCTCACCACACCGAGGTAGGCGAAGGACAACCACTGGAGCGGTGTGGCTTGTGGCATGCCGGAGCCCAGGGAAACGAGGGTCAGCAGGATCATGACGGGGGCAGCCACCACCAACGCCCACGAGATGGTTTGCCATGAACCGAGTTCGCGGGCGAGCAAGCCGCCCTCCGCGTAGCCAATGGCTGCCGCAATCACGGCCCCGAGCAGCAGCAGGTCGGCCCAGTGCAGCGAGCCAAAGCCGCCGGATTGAACCAAGGCAAAGACCAGGGCGGCAACAACGCCCACGGCCGTGAGGATCCAGAAGAGCAGCCGGGGGCGTTCACGTCCCCTGATCACCGCAGCAGTCGCCGTGGCCGCAGGCAGCAGCGCAATGACGATGGCTCCGTGGCTTGCGGAAGTACTGGTGAGCGCAAAGGTCGTCAGCAGGGGGAACCCCGCCACAATTCCGCCGGCCACCACCGCCAAGCGGATCCACTGTGTGCCTCGCGGAAACCGTTGCCGGGTGAGGGCCAGTGCGAGTGCGGCAAGGAGCGCGGCAACGACGGCTCGGCCCGCTCCGATGAACAGGGGAGACATGCCCTCCACAGCTACCCGGGTGAGGGGAACGGTGAAGGAGAAAGCGACGACGCCGAGGAGGCCCCACCAGATTCCGGTCGACGTCCGGGTGGATACCACTGGCCGCAAAAGTGTAGTAGCGCTACTATTAGGACTCATGAACCACGATAGCAGTTCCCGGATTGTCTCGCGAGTAAAAGAGTGGATCGCAGGGGCAGCCCCGGGGGCCAAGCTGCCATCAACGCGCCAACTCGTGGCCGAGTATCAGGCCAGCCCGGTGACAGTGCAGAAGGCCCTGAGGACACTCACGGCACAAGGGCTGATTGAAAGCCGTCCGGGCGTCGGGACCTTTGTACGGGCCTACCGCACGGCCAGGCCCGCGGACTATGGCTGGCAAACAGCGGCCCTGCGGTCAGCCCAAACGGCGCGACCCCTGAACTCTGCCGCCATGCGGAGCGCTTCCAACGACGTCATTGCGTTCCACTCCGGCTACCCCGACCGCGAACTTCTCCCGGAACGGCTGGTCCGCGCGGCACTGACGCGTGCCGCAAGGGGAGACGCCGCCCTGTCCCGGCCTCCTGCACAGGGCCTTCCGGAACTGCAATCCTGGTTCGCGCAGGAGCTCAGCACCTCAACGCCGGTGGGTGTCACTCCGCCCCAGCCGAGCGACGTCGTGATTCTTCCCGGCAGCCAGAGCGGACTGAGCTCGATATTCCGCGGGCTGGTGGGCCACGGCCAGCCGCTGCTGGTGGAATCGCCCAGCTACTGGGGTGCGTTGCTGGCCGCCGGTCAGGCCGGCGTGAACGTCATTCCCGTTCCCAGCGGCCCGGAAGGCCCCGATCCGGAAGAGCTGGACCGGGCGTTCGAAGAATCGGGTGCGCGGTTGTTCTACGCGCAGCCCAACTTCGCAAATCCCACAGGAGCGCAATGGTCGGCCGGGCGCGGGGAAAAGGTCCTGCGGATCGTCCAGCGCCACGGAGCTTTTCTCGTGGAGGACGACTGGGCGCACGACTTCGGCATCACGGCCCCGTCCGTTCCGCTCGCAGCCAAGGACGATTCCGGCCACATTGTTTACATCCGGTCACTGACCAAGAGTGTTTCGCCGTCCGTTCGCGTTGCGGCGATCATCGCCCGGGGCCCCGCGCGCGAACGCATCATGGGCGCGCAGGCTGCCGAGTCCATGTACGTCAGCGGCCTGCTTCAGGCTGCAGCGCTCGACGTCGTCACGCAGCCCGGGTGGCAGACGCACCTTCGCGGCCTCGGCCATCAGCTGCAGTCCCGCCGGGACCTCCTGGTCACCAGCCTCAGGGAGCACGTTCCGCAGGCGCACCTCAGCCATCTGCCCAAAGGCGGCCTGAATCTGTGGTTGCGCATGCCGGACGGGTTCGACGTCGAGCAACTCACCAAGGACTGCGAGGCGGCCGGGGTGCTCATCGCAGCAGGCACGGAGTGGTTCCCGGCAGAACCCGAGGGACCGTACGTCCGGCTCAACTACGCCGGGCCCAACCCGGGCGCATTCCCGGAAGGTGCCCGGATCATGGGTGAGGCGGTCAAAGGCTTGCTGAGGGCCTGAGGCGGGCGGCGGCGTCGAACGCTTCTTGGTAACCCTGTTAACAGTCGTAGCCACCAACCTCAAGGAGAGCGCCTTGGGGGTGGTGGCTACGGTGGGCGGCAAGCTGCCGCGAACTAGCTGGATCGCTGCGCAGAAGTTGCAGGCAAAGAGTTCCTAAGCGGGGGTCAGGTCCTTATTGCCTTTGCCGAACACCGCGTCATCAATGGGCTGGCCGTCGAACGGCATCTCGTCCAGGTTGATGAGCGGGTTGGTGTCCTGAGTTGCTACAAGCTCGCGTGCTTCAGCCTGGGTGTCCACGCTGGGCATGGAGCCCGGCAGCGGACGCTGGGCGGATTCACGCAGGAAGTAGATGGCGATGGCGCCCACAATGGACGTGGCCATCAGGTAGTACGCCGGCATCATGTCATCGCCGGTGCCCTCGATCAGGCCCTGGACGATGAACGGGGTGGTTCCACCGAAGATCGCCACCGAGAAGTTATAAGCGATGCCCATTCCGCCATAGCGGCTGGACGTCGGGAACAGCGCCGGCAGGGCCGAGGCCAGGTTGGCGATGTAGAACGTCACAGGGAAAGCGATCAAGGCAAGGCCGGCCAGCGTGGACCAGATCTCGCCAATGCCGATCAGCATGAACGCAGGTACCGAGAAGACGATGGTGCTGCCTGCGCCTACCCACAACACCGGACGACGTCCGATGCGGTCAGAGAGCTTACCGGTAAGCGGAATGCACACGGCCATGATCACCAGGACCGGGATGGTCAGCAAGGTGCCGTGGACGGGGTCGTAGCCCTTGGAATCCGTGAGATACGTGGGCATGTAGGAGGTCAGTGCGTAGCCAACAGTGTTGGCAGCTGCTGCCAGGATCATGGCCAGCACGATCTGGCGCCAGTAGGCCTTGACGATACCAATCGGGCCCTTGGCGACTGCAGCGTCCTGTGATGCTGCATCCTTGGCAGAGGCTTCCTGGGCGTCCAGGGTGGCCTGGAACTGGGGGGATTCCTCGATCTTGCTACGGAAGTACACCGCGATGAGGCCCAGCGGACCGGCGATCAGGAACGGAATCCTCCAGCCCCACTCCTCCATGGCGGCCTGTCCCAGCGTGAGCTGCAGGACCGAAACCAAGGCGGCGCCGAGGGCGAAGCCAATGTAGCTGCCCATATCAAGGAAGCTGGCAAAGTAGCCGCGGCGCTTGTCCGGGGCGTACTCGCTGACAAAGGTGGTGGCACCGGCGTACTCGCCACCGGTGGAGAAGCCCTGGATGAGCTTCAGGATGACCAGCAACGCGGCCGCCCAGATACCGATCTGCGCATAGCCGGGAAGGAGGCCGACGGCGAACGTACTTGCCGCCATCAGCATCAGTGTTGCTGCGAGCACCTTCTGGCGGCCAACCTTGTCGCCCAGCCAACCGAACACCACGCCACCGAGGGGGCGGGCGATGAAGGTTGCGGCGAAGGTGCCCAGAAGGAAGAGAGTTTGGACGGACTTGTCTGCTTCCGGCAGGAAGACAGGGCCCATGGTGGTGATGAGGTAGCCGAACACGCCGACGTCGTACCATTCCATGGTGTTGCCGACGATCGTGCCGCCGAGTGCTTTGCGCAGCATCGGCTTGTTCACCACGTTGACGTCGGACTCTTTGAGCCGGCGCTTCGGGCGAAGCTTCGTTTTCTTCGTTGCGTTCTTTACTGCATCTGTGGCGGCCGGGGTTGGGCCTGCCAATACCTGGGTCCCGGTGGCGTTCCTTGCGCCATCCGGAGAGACGGTGTTGCTTTGGTCTGTGGGCATTTGGGCTTCTCCTAGGGAGGTCATTTGCTTGCGACTTCTGCTGCCCCGCTCTGGGCAGGGTTTCAATTTTACGGGTTTTGGCTCGAAAACCCGAGTTGAGATCGGATTTTTGGGCCGTTTGAGGGTGCAATTTGCCTAGGTGTGTTGCATCTCATTGCCCGTTCTTGCCCCGCAATCATGCGGATCCGGAGCCATTTTTGCCCTCCGGAGCACCTTGTTACCAAATTGTTTAGCTACACCCACGTAACGGGGCTGATTCGGGCCTAAAAGCTGACGGATCGGCTGAACCGAGGACTACCGTCGCGTCCAGATCCTCGTTCAAAACCACTCTGGGGATCAAGCCGGCCCCCGCCATAATCCCGGCCGTCCCGGACGCCTGTGTTTCCGACGTTTCCACCAGCAGCGATCCACCCGGTGCCAACCACGCAGCCGCCCCCTGCGCAACCCGACGCTGGACGGCCAAACCGTCAGCGCCGCCGTCGAGCGCCACCAGCGGTTCATGAAGCCGTGCTTCCGGCGGCATCATGCCGATGGACTCCGTGGGAACATACGGCGCGTTCGCGAGCAGCACGTCCACGCGCCCCAGGAGTTCACGGGGGAGTGCTCCAAAGAGATCGCCCTGGTGGACCCTTCCGCCGCGGGGCTCAACGTTGCGGCGTGCACAGTGGACCGCAGCGGGGTCGATGTCCGCCGCGTGCAACTCGCAGTTCCCCAGAAGGTCGCTCACAGCCGCACCTACTGCCCCGGAACCACAGCAGAGGTCGACGACGACGGCACCTGGCTTGCCGATCAGGGTCGCCTGGTGCACCAGGAACTCCGTTCGACGCCGCGGTACGAACACGCCGGGTCCCACGGCCATGCGCGTCCCGCAAAACTCAGTCCAGCCCACAATGTGCTCAAGGGGCTGTCCACCGACTCTCTGTTCCACCATGCGGTTGAGCTCGTCCGGATGATTGGCGGCGTCGATGATGAGGCGGGCCTCGTCCTCCGCGAAAACGCAGCCCGCGGCACGAAGCGTGCTGGCGATGGATGCTCTCCGGGTCACGATTGCCATGCTAGCCGAGGAAGACTGGTGGGTCGGAAGGTGAATCGGTGGAAGCAGCTGCAGGTGAGGGGTTCACAAATCTGCCGGGACTTGGTTAGGGTATGAAGCATGGGAACACTGATTTTTGAGTAGACCGGCCTCTGCCCGTTACGGCACAGCCGAGTTTCACCTGACAAAAATCCACGCCTGTTGAGGCCCTGCCTCCATGCCGTTCCCGTTCCCGACGCCTTTTTCCCGAACCGCAACGACATGGGATACGTGTCTCTTCAGGCCTCAGACTTAAGGAGTCCACGAATGACTGCCAACCCTTCAGATAACAAGACCCCCGAAACCCCGTCACCGGAGAGCTCAGCCAAGACTCCAGTGTCCGGCGGCATCAAGTCCAAGCTGACCGACGCCCAAAAGGCCATGTTGGCCAGCAAATCCGGGGGCGGTGCACCGGCCGGCTGGCAGAGCACCGGCAAGGGGCACAAGCCCACCTCCGCCAGCGGCAAGCAGGCCAAGACCGAGAAGAAGGTCCGCTGGTAAAACCTGCGGACAGGCACACTGGAAATACCGGCACACTGGAAAGGAAGAACCATGACTGCGAATCACGATTCCGAACGCATCAATCCTGAGGTTGCAAGCCACTTGGTCGAGTCCATGGACATGGCACCGATGCCCGAGCCGACCACCATCGCCGTTGCACTTGGCGGTGACCAGAGCAGGCAGTGGCCTGACGGTAACGGTAAACGTCGCCACCCGAAGGAGCGCGACCAAGCCCACGGCCGTATGGGCCAGGGTGCAGCTGTGACGGCGATCCACAGGACCAGCCGCCCGCAGATGCCGCACTCCTCCTAGCGTTACCCGAACCGCACCACCCCGCGTAGCCAGCCCAACTGATTAACAGCACACGTTCTACTGAACCTTCAATAGAGCGTTATCTACGGGCTCAGTTGGGCTGGCTTACGTCGTCAGGGGACTTGTCCGGGCGCCAGCCACGCCACACGGGATGCCGCAGCCGGCCTGGCCCCGTCCATTCTCCGAAAGTCACCTCGGCCACCAGCTCAGGGCTGACCCACGTAGCTCCAGCGGCATCCTCACGGGGGATGTCAGCGAAAGGGGATTCGGTTACGGTGCGGGGCTCCAGAACCTCCATGATGTCCCGCAATTGCCAGTCCTTGAATCCGCTGCCTACCCTGCCCACATAGTGCAGTTTGTCGCCGTCCGGAATGCCCAACAACAAGGAACCGAACGTCCCGCTTCGAGCCCCGGCACCGGGACGCCAGCCACCCACCACCACCTCCTGGCTCTGCTCCAGCTTGAGCTTGAGCCAGGACCTGCTGCGCCGGCCGATCACATAACGGCTGTCGGCCTTCTTCGCCATCACACCCTCCAAGCCCAACTCGGCGGCGCTGGTCATGAGGTCTTCTACGTCGTGGTCCAACACTGCTGAAAGGTGAAGCGGGCAGCCCTTGGACAAGCGTTCCGCAAACCCCGAGAGTTTTTCGCGACGCTCTCTGAAGGGCAGCCCGCTCAGGTCCGTGCCGTCGTCGTACAGAAGATCGAAGACCATGAGCTGCACCGGGACTGCTGCCCGGGCCCGCTGGATGTCCGCAGCTTTGACCAGGTTCATCCGGAGCTGCAGTCGCCCGAAATCCGGCCTGTTCCCTTTGCCGAGCGCCACGATCTCGCCATCAGCAACGAAGTCGCCGTCGGGCCAACATGCGCGGTCCGTCAGTTCCGGATACGCGGCGGTGAGGTCATTCCCGTTGCGGCTCATGAGACGGATCCTGCCCTCGGTTCCCGTGATGATCGCCCGGATCCCGTCCCACTTGAGCTCATATAACCAATCGTCGCCGTGAAGGTCAGCGGTGGTGCCCGAGGTGGCGAGCATGGGGGTGTAACCCGGTATGGGCTGGGGGGCAGCGGGTGTGACTGCCGGCTTCGGGTGCGTGCTACCCGCGGGCGAAACCCGCCGCCCTCCGGGTTGCTCCTTCATCAGGTGGATCAGCCAGTTTTGACCCGTGTTGATGAGCGCGAACCGTTTGGTCCCACCAAGCCCGCCGCCCGGCTCGCCTGTGAGGGTGGCAATCACTTCCTTGCCCTCGCGCCATTTCTCGCACGTGTACTCGCCGCGGTCCCAGATGCTGACCGTCCCCGCGCCGTACTCGCCCTTGGGGATGACGCCCGCGAAGTTGGCATAGTCCATGGGATGGTCTTCGGTGTGCACGGCCAGGTTGTTGCGGTCCGGAGTTTCAGGAACGCCACGGGGAAGTGCCCACGAAACCAGGACGCCGTCATGCTCCAGCCGGAAGTCCAGGTGGTAGCGGCGGGCGTGGTGCTCCTGGATGACAAAAATGCCGCCGGTTGGCGGCGGCTCGCCCGGCTGAGGCTGGTCTGAGGACGAGCCCCCTGTTTGCGTGGAGGCCGTAACGGCCGACGACGACGGAAACGGCTCCGGGGTCTTGTCCGGATCGCGCATCCCGACATACTTGGCGAGACGGTTCTCCACCGTCACCACCCGCTCACGGGAGGTGCCCGAACTGCCTGCGGCAGCACCGTCGTCGTCCTTCTCATCCTCGCCGTGGGGCGGAAGGTGCCGCTCGGAAATCGGTGCGAAGTGGTCTTTGCCCGTCTTGACACGCTTCATCACGGCCAGAAAGTCCAAGTGCTCCAATGAGGCGGAGTTGAGTTCACGCCACGTACGCGGTGCCGCCACGGTAGGGCGCGCCTTGCCGCGGAGTGAGTAGGGGACGATGGTGGTCTTGTTCCCGCTGTTCTGGCTCCAGTCCACCAGCACCTTGCCGTTGCGGAGGGATTTCTTCATGTCGCTGACCACTAGCTCCGGGTGGTCGGACTCCAGTGCGCGGGCAAGCTCTTTGGCGAAGGCGGAAACCTGCTCGGACTTCAGCGTCCCGTCGAGGCCGGTGTAGAGGTGGATGCCTTTGCTGCCGCTGGTCACAGGGACCGGATCCATGCCTATGTCCTGCAGGATGGAGCGGGCCAGCTTGGCCACCTCAACGCACTCGGGCAGTCCCGCCCCGGGGCCGGGGTCAAGGTCCAGTACAAAGCGGTCGGGGCGGAGCGGTTTCCCTGAAGGATCCACTTGCCACTGCGGAACGTGGATTTCCAGCGAGGCGATCTGGGCCATCCACGTCAGGGTGGCCAGGTTGTTGACCATAGGATAAACGTTGATGTGGTCCGAATGCTGAATGGCGGCACGGGGAATCCACCGAGGGGCGGAGTCCTCAAGGTTCTTCTGGAAAAACACCTGCCCGGGATGTTCGGCGGTGCCCACACCGTTGACCCAACGCTTACGGGTGACGGGCCGATTGGCAGCTGCGGGGATGAGGAAAGGAGCCACTGCAGCGTAGTATTCCAACACCTCGGCCTTGGTAGTACCGGTTTCCGGGTAGATGATTTTGCCCAGATTGGTGAGGGTGAGCTCGTGGCCTTCCACGTTCACGCGCTCCTGTTGCTTGCCTGCCACCTCTTCTCCTCCGCTGTGTTGTGCTGTTGACTGGGTGCATGAGGGCCATATGGAAGGGATCTATCGCGTTCGGTCTGGTCAACGTACCAGTGAAGCTCTACAGTGCCACGGAGGATCACGATATTAGCCTGCACCAAGTCCACAACAAGGACGGCGGGCGTATTCGGTACCAGCGGAAATGCGAAATTTGCGGCGACGTTGTGGCGTACGAGGACATTGATAAGGCCTACGAAGAAGAGGGTCGCACCGTTGTCCTGACGTCCGCAGAATTGAAGTCCTTGCCGGAGGAGAACAGTCGCGAAATTGAGGTGGTGGAGTTCATCCCCGCCGAGCAACTGGACCCCATCATGTATGAACGCAGCTATTTCCTGGAGCCGGATTCCAAATCGCCCAAGGCTTACATGTTGTTGAGGCAGACGTTGGAGGACACGGACAGGATTGCCATTGTCCAGTACGCGCTGCGCCAGAAGACCCGTTTGGGTGCGCTGCGGGTGCGTGGTGATGTACTGCTGCTGCAGGCTTTGCTGTGGGGTGACGAAGTCCGTGAAGCCAAATTCCCCTCCCTTGAGAGCGACATCAAGATTTCGGACAAGGAGCTGGAGATGTCCTCCGCCCTGGTGGAATCCATGGCTCATGACTTTGATCCCGATGAGTACACCGATGACTACCAGGTCCAGTTGAAGACGTTGATCGAGGCCAAGCTGGAGAAGGGCGAGGCCCTGGACACTGAGGCCACGTTCGGTGTTGTTGAGGGCGAAGGAGAAGGCGGCGACGTCATCGACCTCATGGAGGCGCTCAAGCGCAGCCTGGACAAGAAACGCGGCAAGGAGAAAGCGGACGACGCCGGCGCTGCCGCCAGCAAAACTGCCAGCAAGCCCAAGGCGCGGGCCAAGAAAAAGGCCTGAGCCGGCGTCGATATCTGCTTTCTCTTGCCTTTAGTGATTCCGCAGCATGGAAATGAGCTCGGATTTCTTCTTGTCCGAATACCCTTTGAGGCCAAGTTCTTTGGCGCGTGCTTTCAATCGCTGGAATTCTTCTTTCCTGGCATGGTTGGTTCCTTTCTCCTCATCGGCTAAGCGCCCGTCTCGTAGTGCGGCTCTGCCACGGGCTTTGATTCCGGCGAGCCCCTCTCGCGAAGGTACACAGAAGCCCCCACCAAAACGGCCACGGCCAGGAACTCGCTTTGCCAGTTTTGGAAGGACTCAAACCAGAATTGACTGGATCCGATGTACTCCCAAGTGGAGATCTCCGGAAGGCCATGGCTGAGCTGTTCGTCGTTGTAAGCGGCCGCACCGCCTACGGCGTGCAGGGTGAAGGAGAGCAGGAAAAGCAGGCCCAGCAGGCCAGACAACGAGTGCTCGTAGACCTTCAGAACCCAGCCGCCGCGCCTGACCGGCCACGGGGTCTTGGCGGACATTTTGGCATCGCGGGGATCTTCGTCCTGGGGTGCGTCCTTATCCACAGGTTTGGATTCCGAGGAGCCGCGCTGGAACAGGAAAACCGTCAGGACCACGTACATGGCCATCTGAAGGAACTCCGATTCCCAGTTCTCAAAGAGTGCTTCCCAGAAGCTGCCTGACGTCAGAAAATCCGATATCACGGTTGCAGTCCCACCGTGTGCTTGCTGTTCCTCGCTGTAATTGGCTGCTCCTGAGAGGATCATTCCTCCGAGGAAGACGACGAACAGGCCTGCATTGACCAGCAGCAAGCCGTGGTCCTTGACCCAGTGACGCGGGGGCTTGGTGTCCTTGCCGGAACCCTGGTTGTGTTTGGCGGGTCGCAGCATCCCACTCACTCTTCCTTTGCGGTTCCGTTGTTACCGCTGCCGTTTCGGACGGCCCGACGGTGCAGCCACAGCGGCGTTCCCACCACCAGGAGCAGCAGCACCAGGATGATGAATCCAGCTGCTGCAAGCCCGGCCGTCCGTCCGGCGGTGAAGTCGAAAACCAGGGTGGCGGAGCCCACAATCAACAAGGCCACGCCGGCCAGCGCCCATTTGGTCACGACGTCGGCGCTGGAGACCAAGGTGGCCTTGAGCCCCCTGCGGAACAGGCGGCGATGAACACTGACGGGCAGCACAATCAGGACGGTGGTCAGCGCTGCCACCATGACGTTGAAGAGGTAGAGACTCCGCTGCCAGTCATCCAGGAGTTCGAATCGTTCCTGAAAGGGGAGCGTGAGCAGGAAGCCGCCAAGGATTTGTACCCCCGTTTGGAGAACCCGTAACTCCTGGATCAACTCCATCCAGTTGCGGTCCATCCGTTCCTCGGTGGACTCGTTCCTGCCGATCCTGGGAGCCTGCTCCGGCTCAACCATCTATGCACCTCCGTGGTGGTTTCTGTGGACGCCGACCAAGCACCGGACTACGGTCGGAACTGTCAGCATTCCTCGATCTCGCTATCGGGGCCTCGTCGGTCTTCAAGGAGGAAAAATGAGCCAGGACGATCACCGGGTAGACCCGGACAACGAACCCGGGGGTTACGGAACTCCCACCCCCGAACAGGAATTGCCTGGTCAGGGAAACGAACGCGAGACTCCGGAACGGCCCGCTCAGGGGGTGCCTGAAGTTCCCGGCGACGAGTTCCCGACGCCAAAGGACCCTGACGCCGCCCCGCCGCCCGCGGCCACCGGTGATGGTCAGGGCTGAGAGCAGGAACGCCGGAGGCTGTGCCCCCGGCGTTCGACCTTGTCCCGGTCTATACCGTGTGTCCCCTGCGACCCGACATGAAGCTCAGCAGCCAGCCAATGGCTGCGACGACGAGGAGGATGACGCCTACCCACAGCAGCCAGCTCAGCGCTTCGGTGAAGCCGCCTACCAAGAGAAGAACAATTGCTACTACACCAGCAATGATCAGAAGTGTATTCATGGTCAGCACATTCCTTTCTGGGGGAATCTTTGACTAATGTCGCCGGTTCCCAACTATGCATTCCGATTACTTCGATTGAGTTATGCCGGTACTCGGAGGCGTTCCGCCGCCTCAAAGTGCCTTTGCCGTTATTGCCTGCCGGCGGTCCTTGGAGCGGGTTCGCCAGTCGTGAACACTAACAGTTCCCATTGTACTACTAAGCTTCCTTATGAAAGGGTTATTGAAGTCGTCACCTGATGATTGGGCAGTTGCCGCAGAAACTATGCGGCACGTTTTAGGCTCACATGAACGTCTATGAGAGGAACACATGAAAGCGTCACAGCAGCTTGCAGACAACCTTCAGATCGTCCTGACAGACCTTATTGAGCTTCAGCTTCAAGGAAAGCAGGCGCACTGGAACATCGTGGGGCCGAACTTCCGCGACCTTCACCTCCAGCTGGACGAGCTGGTAGTGGCCACGCGCGAATTCGCTGACGACACCGCCGAGCGCATGAGGGCACTCCACGCCCTGCCCGATGGCCGGAGCGCGACCATCGCCAAGGGCACGCGTCTGGAGGAGTTCCCGGCAGGCCTGGTCAACACCAAGAACGCGGTCAAGCTGGTCACTGACCGCGTGGAGCGTGCTGTCCAGACAATGCGCGATGTCCATGACGAAGTGGATGAGGAAGACCCCACGACGGCGGACCTGCTGCACGCATTCATCTCCCGCCTTGAGCAGCTCGTATGGATGATTAACGCGGAAATCATGAATGCCGGCGCTGCAGTGACGGATCCGGACGAAGCCTAGAACTTCACGATCCGGGCCGATCACGAGTAGGGCGGAAGAACCGTGCCAAGGCTAAAGCGCACTGACCTGTCCAAGCCCGGCATCGTCCGCCGTAAGGTGGGAAAAGGGTTCAGCTACCGGCACCCCGACGGGAGCCTGGTCAGCAAGGAGGATCGCCAGCGCATCAATGCGCTGGCGATCCCGCCTGCATGGACCGATGTGTGGATCAGCCCTTTCGAGAATGGACACATCCTTGCCACGGGTGTCGATGATGCAGGGCGCAGCCAGTACATCTACCACCCCACGTGGCGGGAGCGGAAGGACACCGAGAAGTTCATTCGGGCCGCAAAACTGGGATTGGTCCTGCCTGCGATCCGGCGCAACGTCACCGTCCACCTGCAGAACATGGAAGATCCCCGGCAACAGACCCTCGCCGCGGCAGTACGGCTGATGGACCTCGGTGCCCTTCGGGTTGGCTCCGAGGTCTACATGAAGCAAAACGGTTCCTATGGGCTCACCACGCTTCGATGCCGTCATGCACGGGTGGAAGGGCATGATGTCTTCTTGAAGTTCCCGGGCAAAAGCGGGCAACTGTGGGACAAGTCCATCCACGACCCCGCCTTGGCCGCCTTTTTGGAACCACTGGCCGAGCGCCCCGGCAAGGAACGCCTGCTTGCCTACCTCTCGGAGGGAACGTGGGTCTCGGTGGACGCGTCCATGATCAACGAATACCTGCGCGGTGTCGCCGGCGATGCCTACTCCTCCAAGGATTTCCGAACCTGGAAGGGTACTGCGGCCGCGGCTCTTTGCCTGATCAAGTCCGGTCACCAAGGAACTCCCCGGCAAGCGATTGTGAGGGCCATTAAGGAAGCCTCGGAACTCCTGGGCAACACCCCGTCTGTGGCTCGATCATCCTATGTGGATCCGCGGATTATCGAGGCCTACCTCTCCGGGGAACTGAAGGACGTGAAGCCCACGGAAGCATCGATCGCCGCCTACCTGAATGGCGAAACGCCGAAGATGTAAGCAGGGGTGGCCGCCAAGTCCTGACGTCGGCCGTTCGAGCGCACTTTGTGAGTACACTCGTACTAATAAAGCCCGGCTGGAAGAACGTTGAGGTGCGGTAAATGATCCTGATCGCGATCGTGGTGTGCGAAGTTGCGTTCTGGGTGGCGATCATCGCCGGGCTCGCAGCGCGGTATCTGCTGCGGAAACCCCGCTTGGGTGGAACTCTGCTGATCCTTGCTCCGGTGATCGATGCTGTCCTGCTTGCCCTGGTCGCAGTCGATTTGCTGGGCGGGGGAACAGCCTCATGGCAGCACGGCCTGGCGGCGATCTACATTGGCGTCTCCATCGCGTATGGCAAACGCATGGTGGCATGGGCCGATGTGCACTTCCAACACCGGTTCTCGGGCGGCCCTGCGCCCGAACGACTCTCAGGAACCCGCTACACGGCAAAATGCTGGCGGGACGTCACCCTTACTGCGCTGGCGGTGGTCATCGCCGCTGCGACCCTGGGAGCGATCATTCTTCTTGTCAACGACGCGGAACGAACCTCAGAGCTCTCGGGATTCTTTCGCATCCTGGGAATCATTTTCGCCATCGATTTCCTTTGGGCCGTGAGTTACACGATCTGGCCGAAGAAGGCCGCCCGCCCCGTGCCCGCTGCTTCTTCTTCGCGGTGAAACGCCATGCCCCGGAGGATCGACGCAGAGGCCCGCACCGCAGCGATTGCGGAGGCTTCGTTACGTGTCCTTGAACGTGATGGGCTCCAGGGCCTGTCTGTGCGCGGGGTTGCCGCGGAAGCGGGCATTGCCGCCGCTTCGTTGCGGCGGGCCTTTGCCACGCAGCACGCGCTCAGGGAGTACTGCCTGCAACTCATTGAGGACCGGGTCACCGCCAGGGTCTCCGCGCTTGAGCTGACCGGCCGCGCGCTGGTTGATGAGTTGCTGCTGCAGTTGCTCCCTCTCGATAAAGAGCGGCGCTTGGAACTGGTTGCGCAAGTCCAACTGGGCGTTCTTTCCCTTACCGACAGCGAGCTTCGTCCTGCCGCGACCAGGCTGAGCGACGCAGTAGGGCGCGCATGCCACGCAGCTGTACAAATCCTGGCCGAAACGGGTCAGTTCAACAGGGGACGCGATCAAGAGTATGAAGCGCAGCGGCTACGAGCGCTTCTTGACGGAATCGCGATGCATGGGCTGTGGAGCGGGGAGTTGCCGGAGTCGAGTCAGATGCCCGGCATGCTCGCTCGCCATCTGGACGAGCTCGCCGGTCCATAACTCGTTGTCGCTGCCGCACGTGAAGGTGACACCGCGGACGCCGACAGCCACAAAAAGAGCCTGGCGACCCCCGATTCCGGGAGTCGCCAGGCTCATTGCGCAGCGCTGAGGGATGAGTGTCCCTACTCGGCGTCGTGGTCCGTTTCCAGAATCTTCACCAGGCTGTCCAGGGCGGCGTCCGCACCTTCACCTTCGGCGCGCAGCACCACCACGTCACCGTGGGAGGCGCCCAGGCTCATCAGGGACAGGATGCTGGCCGCGTCCATGGCGTCATCTGCGGGTTCACCCTGGCGGGCGATGGTGACATCGAGGTCCAGGTCCCCTGCTGCCTCGGCAAAGATAGCTGCAGGGCGGGCGTGGAGGCCGACGCGGCTTGCGATGGTGGCTGTACGTTCTGGCATTGGTGCTCCTTTTGTGAAGGCTGGCGGTTGTGGGAGGTGGCGTTGTGGGAAGTCTAGACCGCTGATGGGTTGAGACGCTTGGGTTTTGGACGCCGGAGTTTTAGACGCTGGCGGTTGCCGGGGTGGCTTCCACTTCCACCGGCTTTTTGACGGCAAAGCGCTTGAGGGCGATGACGGCCAACGCGCTGACCACCATTCCAGCCACGATGGCGATGATGAACATCGGCAGGTTGCCAATGGCGAAGAAGACGAAGAAACCGCCGTGTGGAGCCTGGGAAGTTACTCCCGTGGCCATGCAGAGTGCACCGGTCAGGGCGCCGCCCACCATGCTGGCGGGAATGACCCGCAGGGGGTCTGCTGCAGCGAAGGGAATGGCACCTTCGGAGATGAAGGATGCGCCCAGCAGCCAGGCCGCCTTGCCGTTTTCACGCTCGTTGAGGGTGAAGAGCTTCTTGTTCAGGACCGTGGCAAGGGCCATCGCCAGCGGCGGAACCATGCCGGCCGCCATCACTGTGCCCATGATCAGCCACGGAGCCTGGTTGTCTGCGCTACCCGCGCTCAGGCCGGCAACTGCGAAGGCGTAGGCAACCTTGTTGACCGGACCGCCGAGGTCGAAGCACATCATGAGGCCAAGGATGATGCCGAGAACTACAGCGGATGCGCCACTCATGCCGGTGAGCCAGTTATTGAGGGCCACTGTAAGGCCGGCAATGGGACCGCCGAGGACCAGGAACATCAATCCGGACGCGACGATGGAAGCAATCAGCGGGATGATGACCACGGGCATCAAGCCACGGAGCCAGCGGGGTACCTGCCACGTTCCGATAAGATGCGCGACGTAGCCGGCCAGGAGACCGCCGACGATACCGCCGAGGAACCCTGCACCCATGAAGCCTGATACAGCACCGGCGACGAAGCCGGGTGCGATGCCGGGCCGGTCGGCGATGGCGTAGGCGATGTATCCAGCCAATGCGGGGACCAGGAAGCCCATCGACAGGGCGCCGATCTTGAACAGGACCGCACCAAGGTAGATGGCGAGTCCGCCTTCAGGCAGGTTGCCGAAGTTGTTCTCCAGCACCACCTTGTCCGCTACTTCAGTGATGTCGTAGCCGCCCAGCAGGAAGCCGAGGGCAATCAGCAGGCCACCGCCGGCCACGAACGGAATCATGTAGCTGACGCCGGTGAGGAGTGCACGCTTCAGCTTCTGGCCAATGTGTTCACCCTTCTCCTCCTCGGCACGCTCAGCCTGCTCTTCGGCGCCGGCATGGGGAACGCGGCGTGCGCGGGGATCGTCGGCAGCTGCAAGTGCTTCCTGGACCATCTTGGTGGGTTCGTCGATGCCCCGCTTGACGGGAGCGTTGATGACCGGCTTGCCGGCGAAGCGCTCCTTGCCGCGAACATCAACGTCGACGGCGAAAATTACTGCGTCGGCTGCTGCAATCACGGCCGGGTCCAGCGGCTTGGCACCTGAGGAACCCTGGGTCTCAACCTGGAGGTCAACGCCCATTTCCTTGGCAGCGGCAACCAGCGAGTCAGCCGCCATGTACGTGTGTGCAATACCTGTGGGGCAAGCGGTCACCGCCACAATGCGCTTTGGCGCGGCAGCCGCCGTCGTGCCGGCAGCAGCAGGTGCAGCCTCGGCGGGCGCAGCTGCAGGCTTGTCCGCCAGGGCGCCGTCCACGAGGTCCACAATGTCCTGCTCGGTGGCAGCGGCGCGCAGTGCTGCCGTGAAGTCCTTTTTGATGAGGGACCGGGCCAGCTTGGACAGCAGCTTCAAGTGTTCCTGGTCTGCGCCGTCCGGGGCTGCGATGAAGAAGATCAGGTCTGCCGGGCCGTCCTTGGCGCCGAAGTCCACCTTGTGGGACAGTCGGGCCATGGCCAAGGCGGGCTCCTGGACTGCAGCAGAGCGGCAGTGCGGGATGGCGATGCCGCCGGGTACGCCGGTCGCGGTCTTCTGCTCGCGGGCGAAGGCGTCGGTAAAGAGCCCTTCGACCTCGGAAGCACGGCCGGTGGCGGCAACTTTGCCGGCCAGGACGCGGATGACGTCGGCAGGGGAGTCGCCCAGGTTCTGGTCGAGGGTGACCAATTGGGTTGTGATCAGCTGGGTCACTGTGAGTCCTTCTGGAGGGCCGTGATGGTTACGGCATTGGGGGTTGTCTGGTGGACTGCCGGGACAGTGGAGCCCGGCAGGGAGGCGGCAGCGGCACCATGTGCCACGGCTTGACGAAGGCAGTCCTGCGCGGAGCCGCCTTGGGTTGCAGCCAGCAAGTAGCCGGCCAGTGCAGAGTCCCCGGCGCCTACCGTGCTGACGGCTTTGATGGGCGGGTGCGTGGCCAGCCACGCACCGTCCGCCGTCACCAGGATTGCTCCTTTGGACCCGAGTGTTGCGAGAACGGCGCCTACACCGCTGGCGACGACGGCGGCTGCAGCTTCAGCGGCTTTGGCCGGATCCGCTTCCAGTTCGTCGGCAGTGGAGACGCTGGTGAAACCGGCGGCGGCGGCAAGCTCTGCGAGCTCTTCCGCGTTCGGCTTCAGGAGATCTGGCTTCCCGGAGGCATCGCCCACCAAAGACGCCGCAAGCGGTGCCCCGGAGGAGTCAATGGCGATGCTTGGGGAGGCCGTTCCATCCGGGGTCGACCGGAGCCGGCGGGCGATGGTGGCGTAGAAATCCGCGGGAACTCCTGGTGGGAGCGAACCTGCGAGTACCACCCAGCTGGCGCCACGGGAGCGTTCCAGCAGCAGCCCGATCAGGGCTTCCTGCTGTTCCTCACTCAGTTCCGGGCCGGGTTCGTTGATCTTGGTGGTGACGCCGTCCGGTTCGGTGAGCGTGACGTTGCTGCGCAGCGCCTGGCCGATGGGCAGCGCCGCGAACGGCACGCCGCCGTCGTGCAGTCCGGAAAGGACCGGGTCCGAATCCGCGCCCGGAAGGATTGCCACGGTGTCGAGGCCGGAGGCCACGAGCGCCCGTGAAACGTTGACGCCCTTTCCGCCCGATTCCTGATGGACGGCCACGGCGCGCTGCACCTCGCCGCGGGCCAGGGCGCCGGGGAGTTCCACCGTGCGGTCCAGGCTGGGGTTGGCGGTCAAGGTGACGATCATGCGATCACCACGTCTACGCCGGCGTCGGCCAAGGCCGCGGCGAGTTCTGCGGACGGTTGGCTGTCTGTAATCAAGGTGTCAACATCCTTCAAGGTGGCGAACTGGACCAGCGTTTCGGAGTCCAGCTTGGAAGAGTCGGCCAGGGCCACCACGCGGCGGGCTGAGGTGACGAAGGCGGCTTTTACCGCTGCTTCCTCAGGATCGGGGGTGCTAAGGCCGAAGGTTGCGTGGATGCCGTTGGCACCCACGAAAGCGATGTCCGGGCGAAGTTTGTACGCGGCTTCCACCGTGGACTGCCCGACGGCGGCTTGCGTCAGTCCGCGGACCCGGCCGCCAAGGATCTGCAGTGCTATGCCCGGCGTGGAGGAGAGTTTGCCTGCGATGGGAATGGCGTGGGTAATCACCACGAGTTCATCGTTTCCGTTGGCCGCGGGTGTTCGCTGGGCCAGCAGGTCCGCCAGGGTTTCCGTGGTGGAGCCTGCGTCCAGCAGGATGCTGCCTGTTGTGAGCTCCGGGATCAGCGCGAGGGCTGCATTGGCGATGCGGAGTTTCTCCACTTGGCGCTGTACCGCCCGCTCGAGGATGCTTTCCTCGCGGGTGCTCAGGCGGTCGGAAGGTACTGCGCCGCCGTGGACGCGGCGCAGGTTTCCGGAGACTTCGAGGGCCGCGAGGTCGCGACGGATCGTCTCAGTGGTGATGCTGAAGCGGTCGGCAAGGTCTGTGACGCTCACCCGTCCGCGCTCTGCGACGAGTGCGGAGATCAGTTGTTGGCGTTCTTCGGCGAACACTTACCCTCCATTGCGGTCAAGCCAGGTCTTCAGGACGGCCACTTCCGTGACTGCTGTCACAACGATGTGGAATTGCTTGACTCTATCTTTGTTTATGTTGGTAAGTCAAGAGAAATCAACATAAACAAAGATCGGAGGGGATTGGCGTTCGCGGACACGCCAAAGGGCATGCCGCGCTCCCTGTAGCGCGACATGCCCTCGTTCGGATCCTGACTGGGGGATTTTGCCAGGATCCGGTCTGTGGAAGTGGCCGGTTGTTGCCTGCCCGGTGTTCAGGGGTGACCAGTTCCCCGTTAAGTCAGGGGAATGGGTGGTTCCCCGCGCCCGGGCGGGGAAGGCACCGTGGGTCCCGGCGTGGGGTCAGGAACCGGCGGCGGTCCCGGCTCCGGTAAGGGAACGGGCTCGGGTGTAGGCCCTGGTTCACGGGTTGGATCCGGGCTGGGATCGCGGGTGGGGTCCGGATGTGAAGGGTCTGGTGGGAATCCGCTCATGGTCAGGAACTCCTTTGACGCGACGAATGGCGCGGTCTGAGGCTTTCCGGGACGGACGAGGGGTACCAGGCGGTGTCCCATCCGGAACTCCGGTAGTCGATGGGCAAATTATCTGGATCCGGTGGGTCGGGAAGCTTCCGCCTGCTGGCCGGCCTGAGCTGCGAGCCGGTTGTCGAAGGTTCTTTCCTCTGTGATTCTGTGTGCATGCTATCCCTCCCGGTAGCTCCAGAACTGGCGTTGCGGCTGCTGATCCTCACTCCGGGATCTCCATGCGGAAGCCGCAGTGGCATCCGAGGATGCGTGTGTTGATAAGGACCTCGTACATCTTCAACTGGCCGCCGGGTCTCAAGACCAAGGGGGTTTGGATCCGGCGAAGCTCGCAGCTCTTGGTCTTCATGGGCTCGCCGCAATGCAGATACTGGCCGCCGAACTGCAGCACCCCCTGGGAGACGCCTGGGCGGTTCAGTACCAGTGCAACCCTCTGGACGGACGCAACCTGTTGATACGCGTACCTGCAGGCGTGGCACTCGTAGGCGACGTCAACCATGTTGGGCGCGGGTGGATAGTGCGATTGGATGGAGTTCACCAGTAGATGCTTGTCTGTGTTGCAGCGCTTGCACCAAAGGGGCTCGTCAGGCGGTTGATGGGCTTCGTCCGGGATTCTGGACGCTGGCTGGGCCGGCATGGTCTGCACCTCTGCATGGAAAAATGCGGGACGCCCGTCTGCATGAGCTGGGAAAGCCTGGTCCTCTCGAGGGGACTGTAGCTAGATTGTGCACATAGCTGCACCGTAGATGCAAGGATTCTGCCACCATTCCTGACAGGGGTGACAAGCCCGGCCCGCACGATCGTAAACTAAGGCATGAGCGAAATGAACGTTGACTTGGTGCTGCCTGATGCCGCCTCAGCGCCTCAAGACGATTCGGTAACTGACCGTCTCCAAGACCTTGTTATCGACAGCGAGGATGTGGCCGGATTCCTGGGAGAGCTAGCGGTCTTTTCGGCATCGGCTGTGTCCCAGGCCGTTGGCATGCCTGTGCACTGCGGCATCACCCTTAGCCGGCGACGCCGTACGGCAACGGTGGCCGGGAGTACTCCCGAAGCAAGGTTGATCGACGAAATTCAGCAGGCTTACGGAGATGGGCCGTGTCTGGAAGCGATGCGAAGCCGTGCCACTGTGCATGTTCCCGACACTTCAACCGAAGAACGCTGGAAAGAGTACTGCTCGGTCATTGCGGAGCGCGGGCACTTGGCGGCTCTCTGCGTTCCCTTGGAGTTGGACGAAGGAGCCACTGCTGCACTGAACTTCTTCGCTCCCCATGCCGGCGTCTACGACGAAGCCACCATCCGAAACTGTGAACTGTATGCAAGCCAGGCCGAACGCTCGCTGCGGTTGGCCGTGCGCATAGGGGTAAAGCAGCAGCACGCTGACGATCTCCAGGATGCCATGCAATCCAGGACAGTCATTGACCTTGCCAGCGGGATCATCATGGGGCAGAACCGCTGCACCCAGGAAGAGGCGTTCCAGATTCTGAAGAAGGCCTCCAGTACCCGGAACCTGAAGCTGCGGGAGGTCGCAGAGTCACTGGTCAAGAGTGTGGCCAAGCAGGCTCCCGTAGCCCATTTCGAGCCCTGAGCCAGGCAGGCGGACTCCCGGCCGGAAGCGCGTGACTTGTGACGCGCACCACTGGTGAACTACATTTTAGGTGGGTTAAGCAGATAGCCCTTGGAACCCCATGTCACCTGGTGCCATCACGGATGGTCCAAGAACTGCACTCTTAGCCGTGGCCGCTTTCGGCCGGCTCTCCGTGCACGCATGCGGGCTCCTTGGAGAAGTAAAGGAGAATGGCAATGACGCTTGGATCCCTGCCCGTCCCGAAGCCTGCCAGAGGGACGGATCCCGCAACCGGTGAGACCGGACCGCGGCCCTGGTGCACAGTATGCGGCACTGATTCGTACATTTTTGTTGAAACCGTGGTTGAAGCCCAGCCGAATCAGTCCGAAGTAGTAGAAGTCAGCTACACCTGCAGCGAGTGCGATACGTTCTACGCCCACGCTGTCCGGCTGGAGGCCTTGGTGCCTGAGATCCAACGCGAATTTCTCTCCACTTCCGCAGCGGGACTCTGGTTCAGCTGCACCCATTGCGGCGATCCCATGACCCTGGGACGTCCCACCGAGCGGGTGATTGAGTCGCCTCGGACCACTGATGATCCGGACGGCCCCAGCCTCCTGGAGGTCTACTTGCAGACGCAGGTGCTGCATTGCCGTTGCGGTTTCCAAATGGAGGTTCCACGCCACGTTGGATGACCGCCGTCTCTGAACAACCAACAGCGGGAGGGTGGCTATGCGCACGTTTGGTGTTGAAGAGGAACTGTTGATCGCGGATCCCGCGGACGGCACGCCTTTGGCGTTGGCCGAAGACATCCTGGACGTTGCGGCTCCCCTCTACGGTGAACGAACCGGAGAAACAACCGGCGGGGAGACCGGCGCCGGGAGCGCGACGTTGAAGTCGGAGTTCAAGCAGGAGCAAGTGGAGGTCAACTCGCGTCCTTGCCGGACTGCGGCCGAACTCAGGGCCGAGATCCGTGCCGGGCGGGCGTTGTCTGACAAAGCCGCGCAGGCCGTGGGTGCGCGCGTCGCGGCGTTGGCCACCCCGCCGGTCTTCCACGCCACACCTACTCTGGGCAACCAGCGGTACGCGGCGATGGGGACGGAATTTGGCTTGATTTCGCGTGAGCAGCTCACCTGCGGTTTCCATGTCCACGTGTCCATCGAATCACCGGAAGAAGGGGTCGCCGTCCTTGACCGGATGCGCCACTGGTTGCCGGTCCTCCTGGCCTTGAGTGCCAATTCTCCGTTCTGGATGGGAGCCGACACCGGCTTTGCCAGCTACCGCACCCAGATCTGGAACAGGTGGCCCACAGCCGGCCCCATGGACGTTTTCGGTTCAGCGGAGGGCTACCAAGCGATACTCTCCGAGCTGTTGGGGACGGGCGTTCCGTTGGATGAGGGCATGATCTACTTCGATGCCCGCCTCTCCAGGGGGCACCCCACCGTTGAACTGCGGATCGCCGATGTCTGCCTGTACGCCGACGACGCCCTCGTCATTGCCGTCATTGCCCGTGCCCTGGTGGAGACATCGGCGGCTGAGTGGCGGCAGGGAAAACCGGCGTCGAGCACGTTGACGCCAGTCATCCGCATGGCGAACTGGAAGGCCAGCCGTTTTGGCACCAACCAGCAGTTGTTGCACCCGCTGGAGCAGCGGCCCTATCCCGCCGCGGACGTTGCGGGTGCCCTGCTCCGGCACGTTCGTGGGGCCCTGACAAGGGCTGGCGACCTCGCGCTCGCACGAACAGGCGTGGCCAACATCCTCCGCCGGGGCACCGGCGAGCGGCTTCAACGCCAGGCGTACAGCCAGCGGCGCCGGTTGGCCGACGTCGTTTCCGCCGCCATCGCGTCAACGCACCAGGATGGCGAAAGGTCCGACGCCGGACTGCTGAGTCTGTGACAATCGGCCCGCTGGGTCTGTGGCCACCGGGCTGGAAGGCCGCCGCCAGCCGGGAAGCCTCCGTCAGCCCTGATTGATACGGATCATGTTGCCGGAGGGATCCCGGAATGCGCAGTCGCGCGGACCCCACGGCTGGTCGATCGGTTCCTGGAGTACCTCCGCTCCGGACGCGCGCAGTTTCTCGAACGTGCCGTCCAGATCATCCGTGGTGAACACCAGCATGGGCATGACGCCCTTGGTCAGCAGTTCCTGGATGGCATCGCCGTCGGCCTGTGAGCGCCCGGCGTGGGGCGGGGAAAGGACCAGTTCAAGGTCGGGCTGGGCATCGCTGCCGATGGTGACCCAGCGCTGGCCGTCCGAGCCGACGTCGTTCCGAACCTCAAAGCCCAGGGCATTCCGGTAGAAGGCGAGCGATTCATCGACATCGTTGACGGTTACGTGTGCGTACTTCAATGAAATGTTCATGAACCACACGCTATTGCAGCTGTGTCGTGGGCGCTTCTTCAATCCTGCTCAGTGTTGCAGGAGCGGGAGTCCTGCTTTTGCCGGTTCTTTCAGGGCGGGTGTGTTGCTTCGCGATGCAGTTGGGCATGGCCTTGACCGCGTGGTGTTCGCGGGAGCGGTATTCGCTGGGGTTGATGCCTACGATTTCCGTGAAACGCGTGCTGAAGGATCCCAGCGACGTACAGCCCACTTCCATGCAGGCGTCCGTGACGCTGGTCCCCGCACGGAGCAAGGCCATGGCCCGCTCGATCCGCCGGGTCATGAGGTAGTTGTAGGGCGATTCTCCGTAGGCGGCCTTGAACTGACGGGAGAAATGAGCGGGGGACATCAGGGCGCCGGCGGCCATGGTGGGCACATCCAACGGACGCGCATACTCGCGGTCAATGAAGTCGCGGGCGCGCCGCAGATGGGCCAGGTTGGCCAGTTCCTGCGGAGTCATGGCGCCAGTCTACTAGGCTCATGCCCATGGATTCAGTGGTGTGGTCAAAGCCCGAAAACCAGCGCGAGGGCACCCCGTTGCTGGTGATGATGCACGGGTATGGGACCAGCGAACAGCGCATGGTGGACCTTTTTCCGCATCTCCCGGGCGAGTTCACATGCGCTGCGCTTCGCGGTCCCAAGGTGATCGGCGACCATTACGGTTGGTTCCTGCTGGACTACTTCCTGACCAACGACTTTGCTGATGTCATCGCGTCCACCAACTCGGTGTTCAACTGGATCAACTCCGTCAAGGACAACCACAGCAGCGTCAGCCTGCTGGGTTATTCGCAGGGCATGGCCATGGCCAGCACGCTCCTGCGCTTGCGGCCCCACGCCTTCAAAGCCACGGTGGGCCTGTCCGGTTTTGTGCTGGACAATGACCTCCTTGCCTTGAGCGAGTCCTTCGATACCCCGCCGCCGTTCTTCTGGGGCAGGGACAAGGCCGATCCCGTGATCAATGAGGACGCCATTGCCCACACTGCCGAGTGGCTGGAAGCCAACGTGGCCCTGACGGCACGGACCTATCCGGGCATGGGCCACAGGATCGAGCCGCCAGAGCTGGTAGATGTCAGCGCCTTCTTGAAGTTCTACGTGCTGGGGTAGAGCTCTGGGTTGGAGCCCGGATTAGAAGGCATCAGGGCTCCGGAATCAATACCATGGTGCGATTCGCGTCACAATTTCGGATTCGACTGCACTCTATTGAATGACCAAATTGTAAGCGCTTACACTTTTGGCTGATGACCCGGTTCGGGTCCCGTGAAGGCGTCAGGCGAGCAGGGAAGGGGTTGAGGCTGTGGTGCATGGCAAGGCCCCGACTGCCTCAGCCTGGTTGTTCGCCCAGGAGGCCTCCGGGTTGGCTACAGCCAGCGCGGGCATGGTAAATGTTCCGTGGGACAATGTAGGTATCGATGACGAACACGCAGCCTGGCAGGCACCCCAACACCTGCTGGGGCTGGGCCATGGGGCCTTGGCCGTTCACTTGAGCTGTGAACACCCCGTTGTGACTGAGCGGACAAGGACGGGATTCATCGCCCGCGGCGCGGAGCCCACAGCGGCGTTTACCCATGGTGATGAATCCGCGTCCGATGCGTTGACGGCGTTCCGGGAACGCGGTTTATCCGCCCAGGAACGTGCCAGTGAAAACTGAAAACCCCTCCAACCACCTGCTCGATACCAAGCTCATCGAACGCAAAACCACGCGCCGCAAGCGCTGAACGGAATACTGCACATGACTGATCTTCGTAATGCCTGGACGGGCGCTTCGGCCCTGTTGTTCGACCTCGACGGCGTGCTGACGCCTACTGCCGTAGTGCACGAGCAGGCGTGGCAGGAATTGTTCGACGGTTACCTGGCCCAAACGGGACACCCGCAGGGGTACCAGGAGAGCGATTACTTCGACCACATTGACGGCAAGCCGCGCTTCGACGGTGTCCGGGATTTCCTGGCATCCCGCGGCATCACTTTGCCCGAAGGCCCGGTCCATGACCACCCGGACAACGTCACCGTGCAGGGCCTGGGTAACCGCAAGAATGCCATCTTCAACGAGATCGTGAACTCCCGCGGCGTTGAGCCGTTTGAAGGCTCAGTCAAATTCATCAACGCCGCGGTGGAACTGGGTCTCAAGGTGGCTGTCGTGTCCTCCTCACGCAACGCCCCTGCAGTCCTGAAGGCCGCCGGCCTGGACCACCACTTCGAGGTGGTGGTGGACGGGCAGGTAGCTGCCGGCGTCGGGCTTCCCGGCAAGCCTGACCCTGCCACCTACGTCTATGGCGCAGGCCTGCTGGGCGTCCCTGTGGAGGAATGCATCGTGGTGGAGGATGCGGTGTCCGGGGTGCAGGCCGGCGCAGGTGCCAACTTTTACGCCGTGATCGGCGTGGACCGCGGGGCGGGCCGCCAAACCCTGCTCGACGCCGGTGCCACGTTGGTGGTGGACGACCTCAACGATCTTCTCTGACCCTACTTTTTCGAAGGATTTCAACCGCCCATGGCACTCATCAGCTCCGATCGGCTGCGCTTCCCCTGTGAGCCCTGGAAGCTCGTGGAGAATATCCACGTCCCCGGTGACGAGGGAACGCTGGAAACGCTGTTCGCACTTGGCAACGGCCACCTTGGTATCCGCGGCTCGCATTCAACACCGGGCGACGGCGAACTTCCCGGCACGTTCATCAACGGGTTCCACGAGATCTGGGACATCAAGCACGCCGAGAATGCCTACGGTTTCGCCAGGACTGGCCAACGGATTGTGTATGTCCCGGATGCCAACAACTTCACGGTGTCCATCGATGGCGAGGCCCTGAGCCTGGCTGAGTCCACGGTGACTGACTACAGCCGCAGCGTGGACTTTTCCACCGGCGTCTATGAAGAGAGCATCACGTGGGCCTGCCGTTCGGGTGCGATCGTCACCACGGTGGAGCGGCGGGCGGTGGGGTTCGATTCGCGCGGATGCCTTGGCCTGGAACTGTCCCTGACAGCTGACCGGGACGTGTCCGCGGACATCACTTCCGGCGTCGTGAACCGTCAGGACCAGCCTGTGGAGGACCAGTCGGCCCACGATCCGCGCCGTTCGGGCCGGCACGCCGGCCGTGTCCTGCTGCCGTTGCACCTGCAGGGTACTGACGGTTCCCTGCGCCTTGCCTGGGAGACGGCCGAATCGCGCCAGCGCGTGGCCATGGCCGTGGATCACTGGATCTCCGCAGAAGGCCAGCCATTCGAGACGTTGGTAGGCGAGGACGACTCATCCGTCCGCTACGTTCTGGCAATTCACGACGGCGACACATTCCGTTTGGAGAAAACGGTCAGTTACCTGGTGGCAGGCTCCACGGACGCCGAAGACCGCGGAGAAAGCCTGGCAGCGGAAGCCGAAGCGAAGCTGGTGCCGTTCGCCGACGTCCTGGCCCAGAGCAAAGCGCACTACGACGAATACTGGACCACGGCCGACATCCTGATTGGTGGCCAGCCGGAGATGCAGCAGGCGGTCCGGTGGGGACTGTTCCAGCTGGCGCAGGCCACCGCGCGGGCTGGTGTTGCCGGCATCCCCGCGAAGGGGGTGAGCGGTTCGGGCTATGAGGGCCACTACTTCTGGGACCAGGAAATCTACCTCCTGCCGTACCTGACGTACACCAATCCTTGCGGTGCCCGAAAGGTCCTGGAATCGCGGCACGCGATGCTGCCCGACGCTCGGGTGCGGGCCAAGGAACTCAGCGTGGACGGTGCACTGTTCCCGTGGCGGACCATCAACGGGCTTGAAGCCAGCGCCTACTACGCCGCCGGTACGGCCCAGTTCCATATTGCCGCGGCCATCGCGTTCGCCTCCAACCGGTATGAATGGGCCACCGCAGATCCCACCTTCCGTGCGGAACTGGGTGCCGACCTGCTGATCGAGACAGCACGCATGTGGGCGTCGCTGGGCTTCTTCGGCAAGGACGGCATGTTCCACATCCACGGCGTCACCGGCCCGGATGAGTACACAGCCGTGGTCAATGACAACCTGTACACCAACGTCATGGCGCGCTTTAACCTTCGTGCAGCCGCGGCGTTGGAGCACGAGGGCATTGCCGGCACGGAGCGTTTGGTGTGGCGTCAGGCAGCCGAGCGGATGTTCCTTCCGTACGATCCACACCTGCAGCTCCACAGCCAGGACAACGACTTCATGACCTTGGAGCCGTGGGACTGGAACACACCCAAGTCCAAGTACCCGCTGCTGCTGAACTTCCACCCGTTGGTAATCTACAGGCACCAGGTCCTCAAGCAGGCCGATACCGTGCTGGCGATGTTCCTCCAATGGCAGGACTTCTCGGCCGAGGAAAAGCAACGCGCTTTCGACTTCTACGATCCCATCACCACAGGCGATTCCACCTTGTCCGCCTGCGTGCAGGGCATCATGGCCGCCGAGGTGGGGTACGGTGACGTCGCGCTCCAGCACTTCACCGAGGCGCTGTTCATCGACCTCGACAACTCGCATGGCAACACGATCGACGGCGTCCACATCGCCTCCACCGGAGGGATCTGGAGCTCCTTGGTCTGCGGCTTCGCCGGCATGCGGGACCAGGGTGAGGTGCTGCGCTTCGATCCACGCCTGCCTGTGGAGTGGGAAGGGCTGTCCTTCCGTCTCAAGGTCCAGGGACGCCTGCTGGCAGTGGAACTGGCGCAGGGTTCCATCGAGCTCACACTCATCCCGGGGCCGGACTACAGCGACGAACCGCTGCACGTGAACGTGCGGGAGCAGGTGGTCTCCGTCGGTGCGGATACCGTCGTGGTTCCGCTGGAAACGGTGCCGGTGCCACCGCCGTCGATCTTCCCCAGCGTCTTCCCGACGGCGGGACTTCCGATCATCCGGTAGCCACCATCTGCATCGGTGCCGCGGCTACTTGGAAGCAAGGTCCATGGTGGTCAGGCGCAGCCACAACCACAGCCGTTTCTGCGGATCTGCCAGGTCCAGGTTGAAGTCCTCGGCCAGGCGGGTCACGCGGTAGCGGACTGTGTTGTTGTGGACATGGAGTTGGGCGGCCATGGCCGAGATATTTCCGTTGCTCGTAAGGTAGGCGCGGAGGGTGTCCAGGTAATCCGTTTGCTGCTCGGCGTCCCGGGCTTGGATCCCGGCGATTTCGTCTGTTCCACCCAGTCCGTTCTCCTCAATGAATGCTCCGATTTTCAGCAGGTTCAACGGGATCTGGAAGTCCTCATAGAGGGCCACTCCAGGTACCTTCCCGGCGCCGGCCGCCTTTCCGCCGCGCGCCTGCAGGTTCAGCAGGTGGTTCAAGGTCTGGACGGCCTCGGACCGGGACCGGGGAAGGTCCTCGATTCCCTGGGCTATGCCCCCTACGGTAGCGATGACCGGGAACGGGCTGATGGTGTGTGAGTACGCCTCAATCTCCTGGATGATCCGCCCATGCAGGGTCCGGGGCGAGTTCCCCTTGCAGGGCAGGAGTGCGTAGACCACCGAGCCGAGCAGGGCGCTGTGCCCGGTGCCGAACTGTACGTTGCAGACCGTGGTCACCAAGTGCAGCAGCCGGTGGACGTCGCGCACTGATTCCAGGCTTCCAGTCTCCGGACGGACGATCGAGAAGGCGGCCACTGCCAAGCCGTTGGCGGTATCAAGGCCCAGTTGGGCGGCGGCGAACGAGGCATGCGGCGCGTCGTCCATGAGCGTCCGGATGAGGTCCGCATTGCGGCGCTCCCCGAAGTCCGAGGCGGAGCGGGCATGCAGCATGTGCAAACCGGCCAGCGGCGCCATCCGGTCCAGTGCATTCAGAGCCGCAGTCCGGTTTTCCTCGCCGGGATCGATGATCCAGATGGAACCGAGCAGCTCGCCGCCGGCCCGGACGGCCAGCGCCAGGCGGGCCATGCCGTCGTCGGGTGCTGGCACCAGCACCGCTCCCGGGGCGGCGTAGACGATCTTGAAATCCTGGTCGAAAGCCGGCGGTGTGGTTTCCTCCAGGGTGAGCGTGGTGATGCGCCGGAGCTCATCGATGGGCTGGCCAGGCAAGGTGGAATAGCCAAGGATCCGGCCAAGCGGATCCACGATGCTCGCGGCGCCGTTGGTGATGGAGGCCGCTGCGTTGGCAAAAGCGTAAAGGTCTCCCAGGCGAACCCCGGCCACCGAGTCTGCCGCTGCTCCCATGACTGAGGCCCTGGCCAGTGCCACCAGCCTTGTCCAGTCGGCGTCGTCCGGCGCCACCAGTACGGACATGTTGTATCCCACCGCTGCCGAACGCAACTGCTCCATCTTTGCGCCATGCGCTTTCACGATCACCGCGGCGGCGTTGCTGTTGGCTGCCCTGTGGAGGAGTTGATCGAAATCCGGTGAGCCGTAGGTGCATCCGACGGCAAGGATGATGCGGTCATCCACGCTGGACCAGTGGTCCAGGGGGTCGTACATCAACACGTCCGAGACAGGGTGTCCCAGGTTTTCCGGCGTGGGGTTGGCATGCACCAAGTCCGCTTGCATCAGGTGGATGCAATCGGATAACCGAACTGCAGATTGCTGGATTCCTGGTTGCTGGCCCGTCTCCATGTGTGGACGATATCACAAGGTCGATCAGCATCTTATAGAGGAATTCACATATAGTGCGGGAGAGATCTGCGTCACTATTGGGAAAGGAGCTGGGCGGGTAACCCAGCAGGAACGCAGAGGACCAACCCATGAAACTCAAGGACATCAAGGCGCTCGCCTCGGTGCAGGGACCAGCCCGATCCGTCGCGGAACGACTGTCCCGGAAGTGCTACAGCGTGGAAGACATCCGCAAGCTGGCAGCCAGGCGCCTGCCCAAGAGCATCTTCGAGTACATCGAAGGTGGAGGCGAGGACGAGGTCTCACTGCGCCGCAACCTGTCATCGTTCGACGACTGGTCCTTCCTCCCAAAGTGGGGATCGGTGGAGAACTTCGACCTCAGTTCAGCCCTCTTGGGCGGACCCGCTTCCATGCCGGTGACCCTCTCTCCCACAGGCGGTACCCGGCTGTTCCACCCGGACGGAGAGTCCGCGGTGGCCCGGGCGGCGCTTGCTGAAGGAATTCCCTACGGACTGGCCCACCTCAGCACCACCACCATGGAAGATGTCAGCGCTGCGGCGCCGGGACTCCGCCGGTGGTTCAATCTGGAACCCACCCCGGACAAGGGACTGCTGCAAGCCGTCCTGGACCGCGTGTCCAATGCCGGTTACGAAGCTCTGCTGGTCAACGTTGATTGCCGGGCCATCGGCCACCGCGAGCGCGACTACCGCAACGGGTTCACCGCACCCCCGTCCATCAAGCCGAAGACGGTGGTGGAGGGCATGTTGCACCCCGCCTGGGCCCTGGGATTCCTGGCTAACGACGCCATTGCTTTCCCCAACCTGGATGCCGACGTTCCGGAAGGGCCGCTGGCCAGTTCCCCTGACATGTGGCGCACGCTGCTGGCCGGTTCCTACGAACCCACAGACTGGGATGACATCCAGGATCTGCGGGAGCGCTGGAACGGGCCGATCATCCTCAAGGGCGTCGTCAACCCGAACGATGTGGCGCTGGCCGTTGCGCTGGGAATCGACGCCATCCAGGTCAGCAACCACGGAGGACGTCAGCTGGACCATATGGCCGCTCCCCTGGATGTCCTTCCGGACATTGTGGACAGGGCCGCCGGCCAGTTGGAAATCATTGTCGACGGCGGCATCCGCCGCGGTTCCGATGTGGTCAAGGCGCTGGCGCTGGGTGCGGATGCCTGCTCCATTGGCCGCCCCTACCTCTACGGACTGGCCGCAGCCGGCGAAGCCGGTGTGGCGCACGTCCTGAAAATGTTCCGATCCGAAATGACCCGCACCATGATGCTCCTCGGAGTGTCAACCATCGAAGAACTGCGGACGGAAGGCCGGGCCTTGATCCGGCACCGCAACGAAGCCTTCGCCCGCACCCAACCCACCCGTATCCCCAAGACCGCCCCAACGGGCCTTGCGCAGATGAGGACTCCCTAATGAACAATTTCTCAGCCACTCACCGAACCAAACGTGCCTTACCTGCCGTCGTCCTGACGGCAGCGCTCATGCTGGCGGTAACGGCTTGCAACCCCACCGGCAACGCATCGACGTCGGGCCCGTCCGGCGGTTCCGCAGCAGGAGGCACGGGCGTGCCCGCGCTGGAAGTAAACCAGGCCGCCGTCGAGCTTCTGCCGGAGTCCATCAAGGCGTCCAAGGTGCTGCGCGTGGCCATCCCCACCAACGAGCAGCCGACGCAGTTCTACCGTGAAGGCACGCAGGAAATGACCGGAACCAACCCGGACGTGGCCCGCCTCATCGGCGAGGCACTGGGTGTCAAAGTGGACATCCAGGTGGCCAACTTCGACTCCATCATTCCCGGCCTGGCGGCCAACCGTTACGACATGACCGTGTCCTCCATGACCCCCACAAAGAAGCGTATGGAAGTCCTGGACTTTGTTGACTACATGCAGATTGGCAACGCGATCGCGGTACCCAAGGGCAACCCGGCAGGCATCAAGGATGAAACCGCGCTCTGCGGCAAGAAGGTAGGGCTGCTCACTGGCTCTTACCAGCTGACCGTGAACGTTCCTGATTACGATGCCGCCTGTGCTGCCGCCGGCAAGGACGCCATCCAGAAGAGCGAATTCCAGGACACCCGGCAGGCGATCTCCGCGCTGACCAGCGGACGCCTGGACACGGTGCTGGCCGATTCTCCCATCTTGAACTTCGCTGCCACCCAAAACCCGCAGATCGAGATTGCGCGGACGTACGAGTTCGCTCCCGTGGGGGTGGGCGTGCCCAAGGAATCCGGCCTGGTGAAATCCGTCTCCGCCGCCCTGGACGCCGTGATCAAGAGTGAGTCCTACACCAAGGTCCTCGGGAAGTACGGGCTGGAGACCAGTGCCATCACCGAAGCCCGCGTCAACTTCGCCCAGTAAGAATTCGCTCAGTAAGAATTCGCCCAGCAAAAGGTGACAACCATGCAAAAGCAACCTTCAGTTCCCGACACCAAGGAGCCGGTTACCGCGGCTTCCAGTGATTCGATTCCCGTGGTGCCGCTGAAGCATCCGGTCCGTTTGGTCCTGGCAGTGGTCCTCATCCTGGTGGCACTCAGTGCCGCGTGGGATGTGGCCGTGAACGAACGGTACCGGTGGGACGTGGTGGTGTCCTACCTGTTCGCTCCGCAGATTCTGGCCGGCGCCGGGCTGACCATCCTGCTGACGGTGGTGTCCATGACCGTGGGTATAGCCCTGGGTACGCTGCTCGCCATCATGAGGCTCTCCGACAACCCCATCCTGAGCACCATCAGCCGTGGCTACATCTGGTTCTTCCGGGGCACACCCCTGCTGGTCCAGTTGATCTTTTGGTACAACATTGCTGCCCTGTACCCGGTCATTGCCTTCGGGCTTCCGTTCGGTGGACCGTCCATGGTGCTGGGCTCCGCGAACGTCCTGATTTCCCCACTGGGTGCAGCCCTGCTGGGGTTGTCCCTGAACGAGGCCGCTTACATGGCGGAGATCATCCGCGGCGGCATCGGTTCCGTGGACAAGGGCCAGTACGACGCCGCCCGCGCTTTGGGTATGAGCGGCGGGAAGCTCATGAACCGGGTGATCCTGCCCCAGGCCATGCGCGTGGTGCTGCCGCCCACCGGCAACCAGGTCATCTCCATGCTGAAGGGCACGTCCCTGGTGAGCGTCCTGGCGATCTCGGACCTGCTCTACTCGGCGCAGATCATCTATGCGAACAACTACCAAACCATTCCGCTGCTGATTGTTGCCAGTGTCTGGTACCTGCTCATGACCACCGTCCTGAGCTTCTTCCAAAACAAACTCGAACGCAGGTACGGCCGCGGTTTCGACTCATCACCGCGACGGACCCGCACGCCCAAGACAAGGACAGCATGATGACTACCGCCATGGTGGAAGCCCGGGGCGTCCGGAAGAACTTCGGCGTTATCGAAATCCTGAAAGGCATTGACCTCAGGGTTGAAAAAGGATCCGTGACCTGCCTGATTGGCCCGTCCGGTTCCGGCAAGACCACGTTCCTGCGGTGCATCAACCACCTTGAAAAAGTTGATGCCGGCAGGCTGTATGTCGACGAGCAGCTGGTGGGGTACACCGAGCGCAACGGGAAGCTCTACGAGATGAAGGAACGCCAAACCGCCCGCTCACGGCTCAACGCGGGCATGGTGTTCCAGCGCTTCAACCTCTTCCCGCATATGACCGTGCTGGAGAACATCATCGAAGCGCCTGTGCACGTTCTTGGGCGGCCCCGCCGAGAGGTGGTGGTGGAAGCGCAAGCCCTGTTGGACCGTGTTGGCCTGGGCAACCGCGGACACTCCTATCCGCAGGAGCTCTCCGGCGGACAGCAGCAGCGCATCGCGATTGCCAGGGCGCTGGCAATGAAGCCCAAACTGATGCTCTTCGACGAGCCCACATCCGCGCTTGACCCCGAACTGGTGGGCGAAGTCCTCGACGTCATGAAATCCCTGGCCGAGGCCGGGATGACCATGGTGGTGGTCACGCACGAGCTTGGTTTCGCCCGACAGGTAGCCGATCAAGTGGTGTTCATGGACGGGGGCGTGGTGGTGGAAAGCGGACCGCCCGAGCAAGTGTTGGGCAGCCCCCGGCATGAACGCACCAAGGCATTCCTCTCCAAAGTCTTGTAAGCAGCAGCGTTACTTCAGCATCACGAAAGGCATCACCATCATGACCCGTCTCCAAGTCGCAACAGACCTGGCACCAAGCCCGGCCGGCCCTTACTCCCAGGCAATTGTGGCCAACGGGTTCCTGTACACCGCCGGTCAGACGCCACATGATCCCATGACGGACGAGCGCGTGGGGATCACCATCGAGGAACAGACCATCCAGGCCATGGAGAACCTGGGCCACGTTTTGGGCGCGCACGGCCTGGACTTCTCCCACGTGGTCAAGGCCACCGTCCACCTGCACCACCCGCGTCGCGACTTTGACGGCTTCAATGCCATCTACGAAAAGTACGTCACAGCCCCCTACCCGGCGCGGACCACCGTTGGTTCATTCCTGGGCGACTTCCTGGTGGAGATCGACGTCGTGGCGGCCATCCCGTAACAACCGCCCCCGCAGGAGCGTCCCAAGACCTTCCTCGCGGCCCCGTCCGATACCTGTCAGCGCATCGGGCGGGGCCTTCCTTGACTGCGCCCACAACACGGCCGCATCACGTCAATCCCGGCAGCTCCGTCCGGGCTTGTCCATCCCTTGAAAGGCCCGCTATGTCAGTCCAAACAATGCCCTGCCCAAACCGCGGTGACCCCGCTAGCACGGAACCAGTGAGCGACCAACAGCTGCTGGCTATGGTGAGGGGAGGTGATGTTGCCGCCTTTGGTGAACTGTTCATGCGGTACCGGCGGGTGGGCGGCTTCGTGGCCCGCGCGGAATCAGACAACCCAAGTGACGCCGCGGACATAGTGGGTGAAGCGTTCGCCGCCGTCTTCCAAGCGGTCATCGAGGGCAAGGGTCCTGTGGAGTCATTCCGGCCCTACCTCCTGACCACCATCCGTAGGATGGCCCACCGAAAGAACCGGAAGTCCGCCCGGCTGGTCCTCACTGACTCCAGCACGGTGGATGCCTTGGCCTTAGCCGATGACGATCACGTCCTGGCGACCCACGAGACCATCATTTTGGGGCACGCCTTCCGTGAACTTCCCCCGCGGTGGCAGGACGTGCTCTGGTATGTCGACGTTGAGGGCCTCAAGCCGGCACAAGCCGGCCCGTTGCTGGGGCTGACCCCGAACGCCCTGTCCGCGTTGGCCATGCGTGCACGCGAGGGGCTCCGGCAAATGTACCTGCAGAAGCATGTGGGCGAGCCCACCATCCAGTCCTGCGCTCACTATCTGCGGGATTTCGGCAGGTACGTCCGCAACGGTTTGAGCGGAAATGCGCAGGCCAGAATAAAGCAGCACACGGATCAATGCCACCATTGTTCAGCCGTCCTGGCGGAACTCCGGGAGCTTCAGGCTTCCATGGGCGCCAACACCAAAGGCCAGCCAGCCTCAGGCGGCGTCCTTGTCCGGGGCGGCTGATGTCTGTCCTGCCACTCCTCTGTCTCCGCCCGGTGTCGTTCCGGACGCCTGGTTCCCCGCTAGACGTCGACGCTCCAACTCGCAGTTGATGAGCTCCAGCAGCGCCTGCGCTGGTTCGGACAAGTGATGCGTGTCCGGTGACCCGAGTTGGTCGCAATGGACCAGCACGTGGCGGATTCGTTCCAGCTCCCGTGACGGCACCAATGGCCAGCGGTGGAACAACTGCCGAACGGCTATTGCTCCGAGGAGGGCGTCGGGTTTGTTGGCCACGCCATGGTTGCCGTGGGTGGCAGCTGCCCTGCGTCTGGCAATGCTGGCTGCGGAGAGCACCACGCCGTGGGCCATGAGATTCTCGGCCTTGAGCGAATTCGGGGCCATGGGGCACCTCCCCGGGGTAGGGCGAAGGAAGCCGGCTGCGTGACTTTGAAATTAGCTTACAGAATGTGACTTATGTCATGTCAATAATGACGCGAGATATCCGCCGTCGTGCCCTGAAGTTCCATTCCTCGGCTGCGGCCGGCGGACCTCATCACTGGATGCGCCGGACCGCCGTACTGTCTAGATCGCGGTGATGCCGCGCCCGGCGGAGAAAGCTGCGCAGCGCCTCTGTTTCCGACTCGGTACGAAGGATGGTGAAGTCCATGATCCCGGCGCGCTCGTCGGTGTCCCACACTCGCCAGCCCGTGCCGTCGCGATCGATCCAGGTTGAATTTTGTGGGCGGCCGGTCGGACCGAACCAGTTCGCCGTCGCCGTGCGATGTGCGGCGAGGTACTCCGATATCCTCGCCGCGGTCAGGAGTTCGTCGTTCGCCAGCAACTCGTCCAGGTCGTCCAGCTCTCGATTGTGCATGATCCCATTCTCCTTCGGAACGCTGTCGGATCCGTTCATTCCCCCAACACCATAGGCGTGCGCTCGTCCCAAAGACCTCCTCCGCCCCAGGGTTCAACCCAAGTGGACGTGCGGGGCATCGCTTGTTCCGCTGAAGCTCTTGCGGTCGATCCTGATCAAGAGAAGTGCGAGTGGGGTTATCAAAACCGACACTCCGGCCGCCCACAGGAACACCATTGAATAGCCCGAGGTTAGGGCCGCAAGGGGTCCGCTATCGTCGGCTGTAGTAGTAGTAGTTGCTGCCGCGGTGGTAGCGGCCGCGATGGCACTGAAGAGTGCGATGCCCAGCGATCCGCCGATCTGCTGCGAAGCGTTGACCAGGGCGCTGGCCACTCCGGCGTCGTCCTTGTCCACACCGAAGAGGGCCAGGTTCTGCAGGGGGACGAAGACCAGTCCCAGCCCGATGCCCATGAGGATCAACGCAGGCAGCATGTTCACCGCATAGGTCCCATCCGGCGTGACCTGAGTGAGCCACAGCATGGCTGCGGCCATGAAGACCGGACCAAGTGCGCTGGGGACTTTGGCGCCCAGTCGGGGTAGGTTCTTCGCTGCGATGCCCGCTGTGATGATCAGCACCACCGTCATGGGGAGGGATGCGATTCCGGCCGCGAACGGGGCGAAGCCCAGAACGATTTGGAGGTAGAAGTTGATGAACAGGATGCCGCCGATCAGCACTGCTCCGGCGAGGAAGGACGCCAGGAACGCGGCGGCGCGGTTGCGTTCGGTGGCGACGCGCAGCGGAAGCAGCGGGTTCTTGACCTTGCGTTCGACGGCGACGAAAAGTACCAGCAATAACGCACCTGTCGCAATGAAGCCCCAGGATTCCACCGCACCCCAGCCGTGCTCGGCATTGGCGAAACCATAGACCAGGGAGCCCAGGCCCAAGGCGGCAAGTACGACTCCGGGCCAGTCATATTTGGTGGAGCCTCCCGCTTTGCTTTCGTCTACCAAAATCCACACACCGATCAGTGCGATGATTGCGATGGGTACATTGACGAAGAAGCACCACCGCCACGAGACGAATTCGGTGAGGAATCCTCCCAAGAGAACTCCTGCCGCTGCGCCGACGCCGCTGATGGAGCCGAAGATGGCGAAGGCGGTGCCACGGTCCTTGCCGCCGGGGAAGGCCACCGTCAGGAGTGCCAGGGCCGCCGGCGCGAGGAGGGCAGCGAAGATGCCCTGGAGCGCGCGGGCTCCGATGAGTTCCCAGGGCTGCTGGGCCAAGCCGCCGATGAGTGATGCCGCCGCGAAGCCTGCCGAGGCCGTGATGAAGGTCCGCTTCCGTCCCCAGAAATCGGAGATCCGTCCGCCCAGTAAGAGGAAGGCGCCGAAGACCAAGGCGTAAGCAGTGACCACCCAGGAGCGGGTGGAGTCACTGATGCCCATTTCCAGCTGGAGGCGGGGGAGCGCCAGGTTCACGATGGTGCCGTCCAGGACCACCATGAACTGGGCCAGGGCCAGGAAGGGCAAAGCCCGCCAGCCGATGTTGCCCTTACCGCCCTTTGGGACTGGTGTGTTTGCTTGGGCTTGTCCGCCCGATGTCTCCAGTAGTTGCGATTCCACGCGTCACCCATTCTTCAAAGTAATAATACTTATAAAAGTATAAGTATATGATGTGGCCGGTGTAGTTCCTTATCAGGGTGATGTTTCTTACGTGTTCTTGGGCTGAGGAAGGGGCATCTTGGGGTGTGGCAGGGCCATCTCAGGTTCCGAAAGGAATGAAGCCAGCCGCTGCAGCGCCGGAAGGCTGGCCGCGATCTGCTGGCGCTCTTCGGGAAGCAAGCGGGCGCTCGCAGCAATGAGAGCTTCCGCCCATTCGCCCTCCAAGAGCGACTTGATCCGTCTGGATTCGTCCGTTGGGTGGAGGGAAACGTAGCGTTTGTCCGAGGAATCCTTGACACGCGTGACCAAGCCAGCAGCTACGAGCTCGCGCAACTGGGAACTGACATTGCTCAGCTGTCGCCCGAGCCTGGCCGCCACTTCAGCAACGGTGACGCCCGGATGGCCTTCAACAACGCGGAGGATTTCCAGCACACCATTCGAGATAGGGCGGAGTCCTGTCTCGTTGAGTGACTTGCGGCGAATGTCGGACGAGATATCAATCATGCAGACAGCCAAGGCCTTGTGGTCCACAGTCTCTTCACCCATCCCCCAAGCATAGGTGGGGCTGCGTCTCTTCGACTCGCCGGCGGCCGGAAGCAATAGTGCAGGATGATCAACCAGCAACAGCTCTGGGACGACGATGCCGCCAGCATTATGGCGCCGGTACACACCGTCAGCCAGGCGTTGAAACAAACCGACCAATAAGTAACGGGACTGCTGATCGGGGGTCTGTGCCTTCGCGGCGGACAGAGGTAGAGTCGGCCCATGCTCTCCATGCGTCGATTTACTTGCCCCCGACCGGTGTCCGGTCGCGAGGGCACTAAGGCGCGCGCCTAGGTCCTGGCGCCGGAGTGAGTCGGGGGAGGAACCCACTCACTCCAAGACTTAAGGACCAGAAATGCCTGTTTATTTAAGCCCTTCCGAGCTTCACGATGCTTTGACCATCAGGGACCTCTCCAACCCCGACCACGGTCCGCATGCCATGCAGAAACTCTTGCATGACGTGGTGGACGCGCTTCAGACGCAGTGGAGCGTGCCCGGCAGAACCGTACGTCACAGCCCCTTGGTCAGCGTCGTGGACAACTATGACCGCTTGGGGTTCAGCGGGGCGGACATTACGCGCGACCAGCGATACTCTCGCTATGTCAGCCCTACCGTTATGCTGCGCAGCCATACCTCGGCGTCCATCCCTACGCTCTTGCGGGCGATTGATCCAGCCGAGGGCGTGGATGAGCTCTGGGCGATTCCCGGCATCGTCTACCGGCGGGACTCCATTGATCGCACCCACGTGGGCACGCCCCACCAGATGGACTTGTGGCGTGTGAGTTCCACCGGAGAGCTGCACGACGGGCACCTTCAGGAGATGATCAGTGCCTTGGTGGCTGCTGTACTCCCGGGCGCCGAGTGGCGTGCCGTTCCGGCAACCCACCCTTACACGACGGAGGGTTTGCAGCTTGACGTTCTTATGGGTGGCGAGTGGCTGGAACTCGCTGAGTGTGGGCTCATGGCACCGCAGCTTTTCCTGGACGCGGGCCTTGATCCCGGAAAATGGTGGGGCCTTGCGCTGGGGATGGGTTTGGACCGCGCCCTGATGCTTCGCAAGGGCATTCCCGACATCAGGCTGCTCCGGTCTGCGGATCCGAGGATTCAACGGCAAATGCTGGACCTGTCGTCGTGGAAAGCTGTCTCCCGGATGCCTTCAATCACCAGGGACATTTCGATTGTGGTTGCAGAGGACATGGACGATGAGTTGCTTGGCGATGCGGTTCGTTCGGCTCTGGGGGAGCAGGCTGAGGATCTGGAAAGCGTGGAGCTGTTGGCGTTGACGCCCGGCCGGAAGCTTCCGGCGGCAGCACGGGACCGACTCCGCATCAGACGCGGGCAGGCCAACGCCCTGATACGGGTGGTGATGCGTCCCCTTGAGCGGACAATGACCGATCCTGAGGCGAACCAGATCCGGGACGATGTTTACCTTGCTCTGCACCAAGGTCCGGTCAAGGAACTCATTGCAGGCTAGGTCTGCTGCGCTGTGTCGGTGGTCGCCTCAGGCACTGCCGGCACAGCGGAGCCACGCCGCGGCAGGCTCTGCTGCAGGATTGCTAGGCTGGACCCATGACCCGTCGACTTGCAGCCCTGTCCGCCGTTCCCGTTCTGCTGCTGCTCGTGGGCTGCGGAGCCGTTGAGGAGGCAGCCGGAAACGCTGCCAGTGAGGCCGCATCAAAGGTTGCCACCGCCGCCGCCGACGAAGTGACCAAGCAGATCTGCGCCGTAGTCCAAGACGGCCTGGTAGGCGCCGAGGACAAGCAGGTACTCGCCGGCCTGGTGACAGCCGCCGATGCCGCAGGCGTTCCCTCCGATATCACCACGCCCCTCCGTCAGATCGCCGAAGCCGGCGACCAAGTACCGGCTGAGTCCGTTCAAGCATTGAAGGATGCCTGCCCGGCCTAGCAGCTGTTGCAACGCCGCTGTGTATGACCACGCCGCTGTGGATGACGCAGCTGCGTATGCCTTTGTCGTGGATTAGGTCTCCCTGGCATGCTGCAGTTGTGGCTGCTGGGGATGTACCGCTGCGGACGGCCTGCCCGGCGCAGCAGGTGGCGACGCATCCTCGCGCCCCGGCAGAGGTGGCGCCTTCGATTGATAGATGTGCCCGGTAGGGGTGCGGACTTCCAAGGTGTGCGTTTGGCCGTGCGGCACACTGGCGCTCCAGCCGGGGTTTTCCTTGGTGTGGTTGCATGCCTCGCATAGCCCCGCGCCATTGTTCAGGGTGGTGGTCCCGCCGTCGTGCCAAGGGACCACATGGTCCATATGCCTAATGGGCGCATCGCAGTACGGGGTTCGGCAGGTGTCGTCCCGGACCTCGATGAAGCGCCGTAATCGTTGGGGGAAGATCCTCGCTTTGGAGTCCATGGTCAGCAGTTCGCCGCTTCCCGGAGCGGTGTAAAGTCGCCGGATCATCACTCGGAATTCTTGGCGCTCCTTGGTTTCCGCATCTTGGTGGCTCTGGCTCGTGGACTTGGCAGCCGGTGCCTCAGGCCCTGTTTGCGCGTCCGACCCGGTTTTCCCAGCCTGTCCCTCTGGCTCAGTGGGGCCGTCTGCCAGGAGAACTCTTGCCCATTCAGCGGGGACGATTCCGTAACCCTGGAGGCGGGCCGGTTCGCTGTCGCCTTGGAAGAGCGTGCGGTCGGTCATGACGAGTTGGAGGTCGATCCCTGCGACCCCGCCAGGTGTTCCCGTGACGCGTTCCACCAAGGTGTCGGCCATGATCTGTCCACGGTTTCGGCTGTCGCCGGTCGAGCGGGCTGAATCTGCGTGACGGCTAAGGGCAGCGTAGGCGGCGACACCTTGAGCCACTGGAAGCAGGGCGGTGAGGATTGTCATGGTGTCCGGAGCCGGGCGAAGGCTGACCCTACGTTCTGCGGCGGCGTGACTGGCCCGCTGGGTGACCGAGCGGGGATCTCGCCGGTAGGCTGCGGCCTTCGCAGCCGCGATGATGACCCTGTCACCGGACCCGTTGAACGTGCCCGTGTCCGGTGCCAGTTCTTCATCCACGGCGGCGCGGTCTTCAACGCTGAGGCACGCAGTTTCCTTGACCAACAGGGTGGCGCGCCATTCGCTAAGCTGGCCTGTTTCGAGGGCGGCCATGGTGCGTGGCATCTCCGTGACCAGCGCCTTCGCCAGACCGAGGAGTCGGGACCCGCGGTTCGGTGATTCGCGCCGGGCGAGGGCTACCTGCGCGGCAACACCGCGGCCTTGCTCTGCCGTGGGAACGCCTGCTTCGGCCTGCTCCCGGCGCTGAGCCAGATCCAAAGCGACAGCGGCCCTGGCCTGACGCGCTGTAATCGCGGATTTGAGGTCCTCCAGGGCGCGAAGCTCATTGACAAGCTCGCCACTGCCTGTGCTCGCGGGCAAGGACGCAATAACGGCCGCGAGGCCCGCCAACGTAGCACCGGGCTGAGCCGTCTCCCAGGGCGTCGAGGCATCGGCCGGTAAGGGCACGACGTGGCCGCCCGCTTGCCTGGTCCGAATCTGCTCCATGTCCCAACTCTTCCAGTCGGGAGAATCGAATATCAGGCCTGACTTCGCCTATGTGGAAAACCGCGCAAGTATCCGGCATCGCCTGCCCTGCCGCCTGCTGGCGCGAAGCAAGGCAGGGTTTACCGGCTACCGGAAACCCCGCGCCCAGCCAGCACCACCCGGGTCCTCACCGTGATCGCTGATCCGAGAACCAACGCAGCAGCGACAGCCGCCGCGACCGCCGTCGGGAATGACTCGGGTGAATCGGTGCTGCGGCCAACAGTGATCCAAGCCAGGCCCCACGCGATGGCGGCTGCGAGGGCGAGGCGGCCGTGTCCCTTGATGGCCAAGGCGATGCCCACAACGGCCACCACTACCAGCACGCCGACGGACCAGACCTCGGGCCGCAACCCGAAGCCTGAGAAGCCGGAGGCGTTCAAGGCAGCGGCAATGTTGGCGCACACGGCCACGCTGGTCCAGCCGAGGTACAACCCCAAAGTCCCGTCCACCGCAACAGCTTCAAACCACGAGGTAGCGCGGCTCTGGCTGTACCGAAGAAACGCCAGGACAAGGGTCACCAGCAGGGCCAGGATTACCAGCACGCTGACAAAGAGCCAGCCAGCCTGTACGGACAGGATCCACGCGGCGTTCAGGACCATGGACGCGGCCACGATCCAACCAAGGGAGCGCTGCCGCGGATTGGCCCGCTGAGACGGCAACCACTGCCATACCGTGTAGGCAACCAGGCCGGCGTACACCACGGACCAGATGGAGAAGGCGGGGGTTGCGGGGGCGAGGAGCGTGGAGTCGGCGGCCAGCGCACCGCCTGCTGCCTGGGCGATCGGGGTTCCGCCGAAAACTCCGACGCCGATCATCGAGCCAACGATGCAGATCACCAAGCTCACAGTGACCGTGATCTGCCGGGCGAGGTCCGAGCGTACTGTTGCCATGTGCAGAGCCTCTTTCCTTGTAGGACGTGGGTAGGACGTGCGCCAATCGTGCTGCGTCATGCATTCACGGGGTCCGTGACTTACTATCAAATTGCTAGCAAGACAAGCTTTACGTTTATCAAAGGACCATCGGATGGACTCGGAAGGCCACGCAAAGGGCTATTGGTACGGCAAAGACCCAGGTCAGAAGGCCATTGCCATTGATGTGCTGAACGCCCTGCGGGATTACCGCGCCTCCGAACAAGCGATGCGACGCCGGACCCGTTCGTCCATGGGCATGGGCGAGAAGGACCTGCTGGCACTGCGCTACCTGTTTGAAGCCGAGGCCGCCGGCAAAGTGATGAAGCCGAAGGATCTGGGCGACAAGCTGGGCATAACGTCGGCGTCCATGACAACCCTGATCGACCGGTTGGTGGAGTCAGGCCATATTCGGCGCGAACCCCACCCCACAGATCGCCGGGCCTTGATCCTGAAGGCCACTCCGGGATCGGACCAGGAAGTACGGCACACCCTCGGTGGAATGCACCGCCGGATGCTGGATGCGGCGTGCGCATTGAACCCGGACGAGTCGCACATTGTGGTGAACTTCCTGCAGCACATGCGTGAAGCGCTGGACACGATTGATGAAGAACCCGGGGATCCCACCCCGTCATGACGTGAGGCTCCACTGCAGGATCAGAATGAGAGTCACCAGGAATCCTGAACCGTAGTTGAGCCAAATGAACCGGCGCCAAGCCACATTGGTGCGTGCCGCCGTCGTATCCGTCACGTGCCACCAAGGCGCGCAGTTGGCGATATACGGGAGGGCGATGATTGCCGCAAGCGGCCCGGGCCACGGCGTGGCGAGCATCGCGAGTCCCGCAACAAGCCAGAGCACGACGGCGAGCCTCACCGTCCGGCGGGCACCGAACACTGTTGCTATGGAGCCGATGCCGGCCTGCCGGTCGGGTTCGATGTCCTGGACAGCGCCGAAGGCGTGCGCGGCCATGCCCCAGAGGAAGAAGGCCGCGAGCAGGATCACCAGGCCGGGGGTCACCTCCGCGCCGGCCAGCGCCAATCCGACGACGGCGGGACTGACGAAGTGCGTACTGGACGTCAGCGAGTCCAAGACTGGCCGTTCCTTGAAGCGAAGCCCAGCGACGGAGTAAGCCACCACCGCGAAGGCGCTGACGGTCAGGCTGATCCATGCGGCAGGTCCGCCCGCAAACGCCAGCACCAGCAGGAACGGCACATTGGTGATGGCCGCGAGCCACAGCATGGGGCGGTGCAGGCGCGGCTGGAGCAGTGCACCCTCCATGCCGCCCTTGCGGGGGTTCTTCAGGTCGGATTCGTAGTCGAAGACGTCGTTGATCCCGTACATGGCCAGGTTGTAGGGGATGAGGAAGTAGAAGGTGCCCACCACCAGCACCCAGTCGATCTCACGGGTAGTGAGCAGCATTGCCGCCGCGAACGGGTAGGCGGTGTTGATCCAACTGACGGGGCGGGAGGCGAGCAAGGCCTGCGGGACGAGGCCCTTGCGCCCCGGTTCCGTGCGGCTCTGGCTGGGTTGCGTGCGTTCCCGCGTCAGCCACAGCCACAGCCCGGGAAGTGCCACGACACCAGCCAGCGGGTACGCAAAGTCTTCGATCGGAGCGAGCCCTACTTTGACGCCGAGGATGTGCGAAGCGTCGTAGTGGAAGAGTTCCATCCCGATCATGACGGAGTCGAACACTGCGGTCAGGGCGGCCAACGCGGCAAAAGCGAGGCCCACAGCTTTCCAGTGTTTGCCCGTTTCTCCGGGTTGGGCGCCTTGCCGGGCGAAGATCACGCCGGCGATCACTGCCGCGGCAATGAACGCGAGGGCGAGCCACAGGTACGTCATGCGTTCTCCCGCTCCCGCTGCTTCGCAGTGCGCGTGGCCGTGCTCGAGCCAAGCAGCCGCCGGGCGCCCGTGTACAGGACCATGGTGCACAGCACCAGGAACAGCAGGAACACAGGCTCCTCGATGGGCAGCTCCGGGGCGATTAATAGCCCCGTGGCGATGGCGCCTTCACCTCGCAGGAAGATTCCCAAACCGATCCCGGCCAGGTCCCAGGCAAGAAGGAACAGGACCCCGACGGCGGTGACTATCGCCGCTGCTTTAGCGTCGCGCCAGAAGAACAACCGGAAGCGGTGGTCGAGCAGGAGCATGCAGGTGATGCCCAGCAGCAACGACACCAAGTAGAGAACACCCATCAGCCAATCCTGCTAGCTACGGGCCTCACAGTGGTAGGGCCGGCACTGTGATCGCCGCGGATTCGTTTCAAGACCAGCTCGGCACTGATGAGGCACATGGGCACTCCCACTCCCGGGGCCGTGGTGGCGCCGGCGTAGTAGAGGCCCCGGACACGCTTCGAGGCATTCTGTGCCCTGAACATGGCACTTTGGCCCAGGGTATGCGCCGGTCCCAGCATGCCGCCGCGCCAGGAGTTGTACTCATCAGCGAAGTCGGCGGGTCCAATGGTGTGCCTGACCACCACCCGGTCGCGGAGGTCCGGGATGTTGGCCCACTGGGCGATCTGGTCGATGGCGGCATCGGCGGTCCGCTCGATGAGGACATCGCCGCTGCCATCGGGTCCGCCCCCTCCCAGCGAAGGATCGGCCGGGACAGGAACCAGGACAAAGAGGTTCTCGTGCCCTTGTGGCGCAACGCCGGTGTCGGTGGCACTGGGTTTGCAGACGTAGATGGAAGCAGGTTCCGGGATGCTGGTCTCCTCACCAAAAATGGCTGCAAAGTTCGCCTCCCAATCCCTGGTGAAGAACAAGGAATGGTGGGGAAGTTCCGGCAAAGAACCCTTGACGCCCAACATCACCAAGACGGCGCCGGGTCCGCTGGTGCGGCTCTGCCAATACTTGCTGTTGTAGCTCCGGTCCCTGACGCCCAGCAGTTGGGTTTCGGTGTGGTGCAGGTCGGCGCCGGAGACCACCAGGTCCGCAACGCTGTAGTGCTCCGTGCCCGAGTTGTCGCGCCACTTGACCCCGGTGACTTCACGGCCAACCTTCCCGGACAGGGCAGGCGGAAGCTTCACGCCATCGAAGCGGCCCACCTTCCTTGTCCGGGGTGCCTCGCGGGTGGTGATCTTCAAGGCTTCGGCACCGGTATGGATCCTTACGCCGGCATCCACCGCCAACGACTCCAGTCGACTCACGAGCTCCCAGAATCCGCCGATCGGATATTGGACGCCGTCGCCCAGGTCCAGCGCACTCATCAAGTGATACATGGCGGGAGCATCGGAAGGATTGGTGCCAAGGAACACCGCCGGGTATCCCAGGACCTGCCGGAGCACGGGGTGCTGGAACCGTTGGGACACGTACTTATCCAGCGGTGTCAGGAGCAGTTGCGCGAGCTTGGGCAGGCTCCGTAGTACTTCCGGATGAAGCAGCCCTTGCGGCCTGGTGAACGGATTGTAGAGGAAGAACCGTTCAGCCATTTCAGTGGTGTGACGCGCGGACGCGAGGTAGGAGGTGAGTTCCCTGGCGCTGCCGGGCTCTACGCTTTCGAAGGTTTCCAGAACCTGGTCGCTGCCCAGCGGGACTGTCAGCGGGTCCGGCCGCACGCCGTCGTGGTTTGGCTCGCTGAAGATACGGTACGCGGGACTGAGCGTCCGCAAGTCCAGCTGTTCTGCCGCGCTGGTGCCAAGCAGCTTGAAGAAGTGGTCGAAGACACCGGGCATCAGGTACCAGGAGGGGCCGGTGTCGAAGCGGAAGCCGTCCCGTTCCAGGCTGCCGGCGCGGCCGCCCACTTGGTCGCGCTGCTCCAGGAGCTGGACCTCGTGGCCTTCATGGGCGAGGAGTGCGGCGGTGGCAAGCCCAGCGATGCCGCCGCCGATCACTACAGTCCGCGTCATCGGTACAGCTCCATCCAGGTTGAGGCGACGGCGCGGGCTGCGAGCCCGGCTTTCACGGCGTCAGGCACACGGACCCGGGAGCGATACAGCTCGTCTACCGTGGTCTGTTCAATCCTGTCCGTGAGGGCCTGGAACAGCGCCAACGCACTCCGGACAGCGGCCCTGGCATCGCGTGGCAGCATCGGAATGACGGCGCTGGCGTCGGCCAGCTGCGCCCGGACTGTCCTGACCCACTCCACCCGGTCATGCTCCTCAAGGTGGTCCGAGGTGCCGAGGTAGTTGCGGCCCAACCGGGAGGTATCGTCCGCCAGGTCGCGGAGGAAGTTGATGTTCTGGAAAGCAGCGCCCAACCTGCTGGCGCCATACTGCAAAGCTGCGGCGTCGCCGTCGTCGATGTTTTCATCCCGCATGAAGACGCGCAGGCACATCAGCCCCACCACCTCAGCGGAACCGTGCACGTAGCCATCATGGGCATCGGCGTCGAAACGGAGTGGTGCCGGCTGCTGCGCAGAAGTGCCCGCTGACGTGCGCTCGCCGAGGTCCGTTCGCATGGAAGCGAAGAAGGGGTCGATGAGGGTCTCATCAATGCCCGCCGTCCTGGCAGTCTGGGCAAAAGCGTGGATGATGAGATCGCTGCTGTAGCCGAGCTTGACCGCGCGGTGGGTCTCATCGATGAAGTGGGCCAAGGCGTCGCACTGTTCCTGGTAGCTGAGGCCGGCTTCCGCGGTGACGCCGTCCACGAGCTCGTCCGCCACACGCACCAGGGCGTAGATGTTCCGGACGTGCTGGCGGTGCCGGGGCCCCAGCAACCTGCATGCCAGGCCGAAGGACGTGGAATAGGCGGCGATGACTTGGTTGGCGGCCCTCTCGGCCGTCCGGGTGAAATGGGTAAAAGAGGTATCGGTGGCGACGCTCATGATTGCCGTCCTTCCAGCTGCCGCGCAAGGTCAAGCAGCACGTTCCGTGCGTCCTGCGGAATGGTGCTTGTGAGCTGATGATCAAACGCTGCCATCTGTTCCTCGATGAGGTTCTGGACAAATGCTTCTGCACCGCAATCGGTGAGGTGGCGGCGGACGTGCTCGCCTTCCTCACCGTTGAGTCCGGGCCTGCCGAAGAGGGGCGCGATGTGCGGCCACGTGCTGGTGGTCCGCGCATGGGCGATGATGGCAGTTTCCTTGCCTTCCCGCAGGTCCGAAAAAGGATCCTTGCCATGGCGGCGCGGATCCCCAAAGGTGGACAGGAGGTCGTCCTGGAGCTGGAAAGCCAGGCCAAGATGCCGGCCGGCAGTTGCAAGCGCAGTCTCGACGGCGAAGTCCGCACCGGCCAGCGCGGCGGCCGCACGCAACGGCAGCTCGAAGGTGTATGTGGCGGTTTTGTAGCCACACATCACCAGGATGGTTTCCAGGTCCGGCGCAATGACGCCGTCGCCCAGGCCCACGTCCAGTTGCTCGCCGGCTACGGTCTCGTTGATGGTGTGTTCCAGGAGGTCCAGAAGGCGGAGCCGTAATTCGTGGGGGAGATCAGCGCGGGCGAAGGCTTGATGGGTTGCGGCGAGCAGCATGTCGCCCATCAGGATTCCGCCGGTCTGGGCCCAGTGAAGGCCACCATCCGGACGGGGGAGCTCGCCGGTTTCTGCAAGGAGGGAACCGATGAGGTTGGGGTGCCCCCGCCGGACGAGGTCTCCGTCGATCACGTCATCATGCAGGAGGAAGGCGTAGTGGAGGAGTTCGATGGCGGCGGCGATGCTGATGGCAGTTTCGCGTTGGCCGGGGCTTTGTTGTTCCGGCCGTGATGAGCCGCGCTGCAGGAGGGCGTCGTACGTTTCCATGAGCAGCAAGGGGCGGACAAACTTGCCCCCCAGCACGTTCTGGCCGGCCAAGCCCCACAGCCTGGCGAAGTTTGGACCGTAGGCGGTTGCCGCGCTGGCCCTCTTGCCGATCAGTCCGGTCAGCTCGTTTTCGATGGCGCCGCAGAGGTCTGTGCGGCTTCGGAGGGATCCGGAGGTGACGGTCATGCTTTGACTCCCTCGTGTAAAGGCAACGCCCGCGCTTCCAGGAGTCGGGGGAACTGCAGGCCGAGCCACGGACTGAAAGCGGACGGCGTGTGTGCCAAGGCATCGTCGAGCAGGGCCGGGGAAATCCAGGCCCAGTCAGCAACCTCGGCTGGATTCGGTTGCAGGGGGCCGCTGATCCGGGCCATGAATACGGGGCAGACCTCATTTTCGACGATGCCAGTGGGGTCCACGGCTCTGTAGCGGAAATCCGGGAGGACCAGTTCGATCCTCTTGGCGTCCACCCCGAGTTCAAACTGCGCACGCCGCATCACAGCGTCCTCAAACTCCTCGCCTGGTGCCGGGTGGCCGCAGAAACTGTTGGTCCAAACTCCCGGCCAGGTCTTCTTTTCAGGTGAACGGCGGGTCAGGAGGACCTCGCCGGAGTCGTTGAGCAAGTAGCAGGAGAAGGCTAAATGAAGGGGCGTGTCCAGTGTGTGCACTCCCGCTTTTGCGGCCTCCCCGATGGGTGTTCCGGCGTCGTCCAGGAGGACCACCATCTCTGTCGCGTTCATCCTGCGCCTACCTCCTACACCCGGTGCCTTAGGGAAACTTGAATATTGCTAGACAAGCTAGAAGAAAGGCTACCATGTAGGAAGTTGGGTGTAACATACTCAACATGTCCAGTCCTGAAGAGATTCCTGAAGAAGCCGGGACCCCGGTTTCCTCCGGCATTTATCATCTGGACGCCAACGATCCTCATGGGGACTTAGTGGACCGATCCGGTCTCTCCGAAGAGGACGTCCAGCAGATCAGTGACCTCATGGCTGCCTTGGGACGGCTTCGAGAGGCAGAACAGCGGCTATCCGACGCCTCCCTGAGGTACATGAAGCTCAACCAATCAGACATGCGTGCACTGCACTACTTGATTGTCTGCGCCAACCATGGCGTGATTGCCACCCCCGGCGCAATAGCCTCCCGCCTCAGCATCTCGACGGCGTCAACCACCAAGCTGCTCGACCGGTTGGAACGCGCGGGACATGTGACGCGACGCGCCCACCCCTCCGATCGGAGGGCCCTCGCCATAGCCATCACCCCCGAAACGCACGAGGCCGCGATGCGGACGGTGGGACGGCAGCAAGCCAAGCGGTTCCTGGCGGCTGCCCGTCTCGCCCCGGATGAACGGATGATCGTCATGCGGTTCCTGGATGACATGGCGCAGGAAATCGAGGTTTCCGAAGAGGTGTGGGCAGGTTCTGCTGGCTTCCCGGCAGCGGATCAGGGCTAGTAGAGGAAGATCGGCAGCCAATCCCGGTTGTGGGCGTGGACCAGCGCAAGGAACAACACGAAGTCGAAGAGCAGGTGTACCGACACCACGTAGGTGAACGACTTGGTCAGCTTGAAGGTGTACCCCTGCAGTAACGCGAACGGGAACGTCAGCAAGGGACCCCAGGACTGATATCCGATTTCCCACAGGAATGAGGAGAAAACCACAGCTTGCAGGAGGTTGGCCAGCCAGTCCGGGAAGTGTTGTCGCAGCAGGGTGAACGTGGTGCAGATGAAGAACAGTTCGTCCCAGATTCCTACGGCGTTGACGCCCAGGAAGAGCCGCCAGAAGATGTCGGGATCGGAGGCGTCGGGCCAGTTTTGGTACACGCCGGTGCTGATCAGGTAGACGGGCAGGATGAAGTAGCCCAGCGCAACGACGCCTATCAAGTACAGCTTTGCTGCCAGGGGCCATTTCCTGCCGGTGTTGATGGGGAATTTAATGATGTCTTCCCGATACACAAAGCGGGACACCAGCCACGGCACCAGCACTGCCAGCGCGAGCGCCCCGCCCATCAGGGCCATGTGCTCCGTGCTGAGGTCGGCATTGAGAGGCACCATGCTGAAGATGGTCATGCCTGCCGCGATCAACGCGAGGTGGCGCATCAGCCGGCTGTCAATGAAAGCGGCGGTAACAACACTGGCCAGCAGCAAGCCGTAGCCCAGCAGTTCGTTTCCCATCGCAAAGAGGGGAATGCCGGACAGCGAAAGCAGCGCCGCCGGTAGTAGTTTCCAGCTGAGCGCGGTGCGGGGTGCTTCCGTTGAAAGGGACGTCACCCCCTAAGCATCTCAGGCCGGCAGCCGAGCGACACGGTTTTGCGCGCTTGGAAAAGCGCACCGGCACAACGGCGAAGTGTTCTTCTGTATTATTCGTGACAGGGCCCACAGATGGGCCGGTCAGGTAGTTTGTCTGGCTCTGCCAGCGGGGGATACACATAAAGGAATAGCTGATGGCTCAAGAAGAGGGCTCTCTTTCACAGGATGGCGCCAACGCGTCACCGCCTGGTGAAACGTCACCGCCTGCTAAGGCGACCATGCGCGAGCAGGTGAACGACATCATCGAATCCATCCTTGCCGATACCGAACCGCGCAGCGAAGCCGCCAGAATCAGGCTTGGTGCGTTGTTGGAGGCGCATCCCGAAGACCCTCAGCGTGCCTTGTTGGAGCATCTGCTGGAAACCCGCAAAGAGGCCGCGCCGGCATCCACGGTGCCGGTTCACCTCGAATCCGCCAGCGTCCACCTCGAGTCCGTTGACGCGGCGCGGACCGTGTCGGTTCCCGTCAGCCACGAAGTCCGGGAAGGAATCCAGGCAGTCCTGGCGGACAAGCTTCTGCTGACCGCCTTCCAGCCCGTCCATGCACTCCCCACTGGCGACGTAGTGGGCGTTGAAGCACTCACCCGGTTCGTCGGTGAAGACGGCGCCGGCGCCGATGTCTGGTTCAGTGAGGCTGCCGCCGCGGGGCTGGGAACCGAGTTGGAGATCGCTGCCCTCCACTGCGCTCTCACCGCGGCGCACGACGTCCCGGACACCATGTCCGTTGCCCTCAACCTCACCCCCGCAACATCCAGCGACCCCAGGGTCCGGAACCTGCTGGCTGCTGCGGCACTCGCGCCTGACCGAATCATTGTCGAACTCACGGGCAGCCTGGCCGACGTCGGAGGGCAAACCGGCCGCGACGGCCTTGGGCCACTGCGCGCCTTGGGTTTGCGCCTGGCCGTCAGCGCCTCCGGGGCAGCGTTGGTCGCATTGGAGCGGGTGGAACAACTGCGCCCGGACATCATCAAACTGGACCGCCACCTGATCGAAGGCATCGAAAGCAGCGAAGGCCAAAGGATCAGGGCCAGGGCGATTGTTGAGCTCGCCAGGGAAATCGGTGCGGAAGTCATTGCTGTTGGCATTGAGACGGCCGAAGAACTCAAGGAAGTCACGGCGCTCAACATCACCGCAGCCCAGGGATACCTCTTGGGACGCCCCTCGGTTCATCCGCTGGACTGGTCGGCGTGGAGCATCCGGACACAGACAGAAGCCCAGCCTGCCAGCTGACGACTGGCTCATGCTCGACGACGGAGGGCTGTGGGCGAGGGAGACCAGTCCAATGACTCCGTGAGTTAGTCGGTGATGTTCCGGGGGTCGTTGCCGACGAACGTTCCGGGCGGCATCCCGGCGCCGAACACCGGGCCGGGTTCCGGTCGCTTGGGGTGCCGGCCGTCGTCGGCGTTCCGCTGCGTCAGGCGACGCACGACCCACGGGAAGAGATGCTCGCGGGCCCAGACGATGTCTCCTGCCCGGGCCTCGCGCCAGTTGCGCTCGGGCAGGGCCTTCGGAGTCAACGGCTCCAGGGAATGCGGAACGCCAAGGGTGTTGAGCACCATCATGGCGATGGTGTGTTGGCCGAGCGGCGAGAAGTGGAGTCGGTCCGGATCCCACATTCTGGGGTCGGTCAGCTCGCGCAACGCCCATAGATCGGCCACCACGGCATCGTGGCGGGCAGCCACTACCCGAATGTTCTCGTTGTAGATGGCCACCTTGCCGCGGGCCAGGCCCAACACTGGGGTGGCGCCCCAGTCCGGACCAGTAAACAGCAGGATGGTGGCGCCGGCGGAGGCCAACGCTGCCACTCCTGCATCCAGCTCCATGGCGAGTTTGTCAGGATCGCTCCTATGGAAGAGCAGGTCGTTGCCGCCGGCGTTGAGGGTGATCAGATCTGGTTTGAGGTCCAGTGCCGGGCCAACCTGCTCCGCCATGATCTCGTGCAGCAAGCGTCCGCTGATGGCCAGGTTGGCGTACGCGAAATCCTCATGACCGGTGCTCAATTCTTCCGCAACCCTGTCCGCCCAGCCGCGGAGGCCACCGGGACTTCGCGGCTCGGGATCGCCCAACCCTTCGGTGAAAGAGTCGCCCAACGCCACATAGCGGCTCCAGGGGTGCAGGCCAGGCCCGAAGCTACCGGAACCTCCCTGCACCCAATCATCGGCGCTGGAGGCGTTCATCTCCCCATAGTGCGCTTACTGGGCGCGCATCGCCATGGGTGGGCTGGCTAAATCCACTTCGGGGCGGCCAGGACGGCACTTTCGGCACTGGGCCCGGCGACCGTGACACCGGAGTCGCCGCGGCCTGTGGCCCATTCGACGACGGCGGGGAGGGGGCCGGTGATGGTCGTCGGGTCCGCGGCGCTGGTGTCGCCGAACGTCAGGTCGGTGCCGTTCCCAGCAGTGTCGGTGACGTTGATGAGGAGCCCTGTGTCGGTGCCGCGGGTTTTCCACGCGCCGGTGATGTCTTTGAGGAGTCGTTCGAGGACCGGGGCAGGGATGTCGTTGAAGGCGGCTCCGTTGTCCAGGTCCACGGCGTGGATCCAGACTTCGCGGGTGCGCATCCACACTGTTTCGGACGCCGGGACGGTGCGGCCCTGGGCGGTGCGGACTTCGTTGGCCCAGTTCTCATCCGGGAGGTCTCGCCATTCGACGGACAGGTGCACGGCGGAATGGTCGAACAGGTTCCGCAACGCGATCGGGGACAGGGTCGCGCCGAAGCTGATCTCGTGGTTCCGTGCCTCGGGAGAGGAATACATGGGCGTCTCCACCCCGGTGGCAGCCCATTCGAGCAGGCGTGCGATCGCACGGGCGTTGTATCCCACGTGCGCCACCACATGGCGGCGCGTCCAGTCCGGAAGGAGGCTGCCGCCGTCGAGCTCTGCGTCGGTGAGTTCGTTGAGTTTGCGGGCGAAGAACGCGGTGCCCCGCCGGGCCTGCAGGAGGTCTGCCTGCAGGCCCGGATCGGTGGCGAGATCGTAGCGGGCGACCATCAGGCTTCCTTGACCACGCGGTTGTTCAGCTGGCCCAGGCCCTCGATGGTGGTGACCAGGAGCTGGCCTTCCTGCAGGTACCGCTTGGGGTCCTGGGCGTGGCCCACACCGCCCGGGGTGCCGGTCGCGATCACGTCGCCCGGGTTCAGGGTAATGATGGTGGAGATGTAGGAGACCAGGAACTCGGGGGTGAAGACGAGGTCGCCGGTGGGGGTGGACTGCTGGATTTCCCCGTCCACAGCGGAGGTCATGAGCGGGTCGGCGGTGAATTCGTCGCGGGTGACCAGGGCCGGGCCGAACGGGGTGGAGTTCTCCCACGTTTTGCCTTGGAGCCACTGGATGGTGCGGAACTGGTAGTCGCGCATGCTGATGTCGTTCAGGACCGCGTACCCGGCGATGTGCTCCGCGGCGTCGGCCTCGGCGATGCGGCGGCCCTTCCTACCGATGATCACGGCGAGTTCGGCTTCCCAGTCCACGGTGTCCGATTCCTGCGGCAACGCCAAGTCATCGTTCGGGCCGATCAGCGACTCGGCGTACTTCGCGAACAAGGTGGGGTATTCGGGAATCATCCGGCCCATTTCCTTGATGTGGTTGCGGTAGTTGTGGCCAACGCAGATGATCTTCCCCGGTACGGGCACGACGGCGGCGAGGTCGGCGCCGTCGAGCGCGTGCGTTGCGCCGTTGGCAGCCTTAGCCTTTTGTTCCCAGGCGGGGTCGGCCAGCAGCGCGCCGACGTCGGCGAAGCCGGGAATCTCAGTGAGGGTGGCGCCGTCCTGCCGGACGGCTTTCGTTCCAGCGGGAGTGCGGAGGGTCAGGAGTCTCATTTACTTGCGTCCTTCGGTGTAGCTGCGGTTGAAGTTCAGTCGTTCGAAGATGGGGGCGTCGCTGAAACGGAACAGATCAAAGTCGGTTTGTGTAACAGCGTCCGCGTCCGCGTGGAGGGACCATTCCTGCCAGGACGGGACCACGAACAGGTCACCCTTGGCCAGCTGCTTGGTCTCGCCGTTCAACACGACAGTGCCGGCGCCCTCGAAGACCTGCCAGACACTGGAACCGACCTCGCGGAGCGGGTCGGTGGTGGCGCCGGCGCGGAGGCGGTGGAACTCGGCCCGGATGGTGGGCATGACGTCCCTGCCGGTGGTCGGGTTCGAGTACCGGACAGCGGCATGGCCCTGGGACACCGTGGCCGGGTGGCCCTCATCCTCCAGCAGCAACTGTTCGCGCAGGGCTGCGTCGGTGTGTTCCCAGCGGTACGCGGCGATGGGGGAGTTGGTGGTGTCATCGAGACCGGACAGGGGCCTTAGGCCCGGGTGGGCCCAGAGCCGTTCGGAACGGGAAATGTCCGGGGTGGCTTCGTCGGTGACACGTTCGGTGCCGAACTCGAAGAACCCGGCGTCCGCGTAGTGCACGAACGGGATGTCCAGCCCATCGATCCACGCCATGGGCTGGTCGGTGTCGTTGTGGTGGCCGTGGAAGTTCCAGCCCGGGGTGAGCAGGAAATCACCGCGGCGCATCGCCACGGGATCCCCGTTCACGACGGTCCACACACCTTCGCCCTCCACCACGAACCGGAACGCGTTCTGCGAATGGCGGTGCTCCGGGGCGACCTCACGCGGACCAAGGTACTGGATCGCGGCCCACAACGTCGGGGTCGCATACGGGGTGCCGGCCAGGCCCGGGTTCGCCAGGGCAATCGCGCGGCGTTCCCCACCCCGGCCCACGGGAACCAGGTCCCCGGCACGGGCAGCCAACGGATACAGGTCATTCCACCGCCACACATGAGGGACGGCCTTCGGGGTAGGGACCATCGGCATCAGGTCACCGATCTCCGTCCACAACGGCACCATGTCCCCCGCAGCGAAGTCCTTGTAGAGCTGCTCCAACTGGGCAGCTTCCTCCGCAGTGGGCTCCGGCAAGGCGTGGCTGGCGGCCACAGATTCATGGGTCGTGTTCTCGGCGCTGATGGACACGTAAGCCTCCTCGATAGGGTCCGAACAGTTTTGGCGTAGTTCGACCCTACGGATGCTTGGGTAGCAGTCCGAGGAAATTCTGTTGTACAGAATTAATTCCTGCCTTGTGAGGCCTACTCTGCACCCGTCGCGGGATTCTTTTCGTGCAGAGCGGGCCTCGCAAGACGTGGGTGGAGGCTGGTTGACCTGATGCGCTGCTCAGTCGGTTGGGTTGGCGGCGATGTCGATTTCCAACTGCCGGCAGGTTTCGCGCAGGGCGGCGACCAATCCGGCGTCGAACACTTTCCGGAACCGCGTGGCAGGCGTGGCGACGCTGAGCGCGCCAACGACGTGTCCATGCCGGTTGTGGAGCGCCATGCCCAGCGCGCTGACGCCTTCCTCGGTGCCCTCGAAGTTGGCCGCGAATCCGTTGGTGCGGATGCTGTCGAGTTCGCGGTGAAATGCCGGATATTCAGAATCCGGGATAGTGTCGCCCCCGATTTCGGCATTCTGGCTGCGGAACAGCTGCTCGATCATGGCGGGTTCGAGTTCGGCCAGCATGGCCTTGCCGCCGGAGGTTTTATCGGCCGGCATGACGGTGCCTTGGCGGTCGCCGATGCGGAGGACATTGGTGCCTTCCACAGTGGCGAGGAAACGGACCTTGGTGCCCACTCGGACCATTAGGTTGACCGTCTCATCGAGCCGCGAGGAAAGGAGTTCCATGTGGGGCTGGGCGAGCTCCCGCAGGAGCCTGGTCCAGCTCAAACCTGCTGGTCCAACGCCCATCGCGGGGCCGGGAACGTACCGGCGGTTCTCGTCCTGGACGGCGAATCCCCGGTACACCAGCATGGCCAGCAGCCGGTGGGCAGTGGACGGAGCTACGCCCAACTCCGAAGCCGCATCCTTCAGCCGGAGGGCGCCGCCATCACGCAGCAGTTGGAGGAGCTGCAAGGCGTTGTCCACGGCCTCAATGGAATAGGTGGGACGCTTCTGCACTGGTTTCCGGGTGGACTGCGACGTGGGCTTATTCTGCACAACAGAATTGTATGGCCCTTCGCCTCACGTTCGTCTGACAGTGGTGGGATGAATCACACACTTCCCGCTGCAGCGTCGCAAGGGTCCATCGAGAATGCCGCCGGTGCTCCGGTGAGGTCGCCACGCTTCTCCAAGCGCTCGGCACTCGCCGTCCTGGTGTGCTGGCTGTTGGTGGTCTTCGACGGCTATGACCTTATTGTTTACGGCACCGTCCAGTCCTCCCTGATTTCGGAAACCGGGTGGGGGCTGACCAAGGCAACGGCGGGGACCATCGGGTCCATGGCCTTTCTCGGGATGATGATTGGTGCCATCTTCGCTGGTCGGATGGCCGACTCGTGGGGCAGGCGCAAGACCATCCTCGGCTGTGCGATTGCCTTTTCCGTCTTCACGGTCCTCTGCGCTTTTGCGCCCAACGCAGCCGTATTTGGTGGCTTGCGGCTTCTGGCCGGCATTGGTCTCGGCGGGCTGGTGCCCTCGGCAAACGCCTTGGTGGCTGAGTTGGTTCCCACGAAATGGCGTTCAACCATAGCCACTCTCATGATGTCCGGTGTCCCAATAGGGGGGTCAATCGCCGCACTGGTGGGGATCCCCATGATTCCAGCCTTCGGATGGCAGTCCATGTTCCTGGTGGCAGTGCTGGCGTTGGTGATCGTGGTGCCGCTCGGGCTGAAGTACATCCCGGAGACACTGACGCCGGGTTCTGAAAAGGACACGCCGGCCGCTGGCTTCGGTTCCTTGCTTCGTGCACCCTACTTGGGCGTCAGCATGCTCTTCGCCCTGGCCACCATAGCCACACTGTTCGCCTGGTACGGCCTGGGCACGTGGCTGCCCAACCTGATGCAATTGGCTGGCTACAATCTGGGATCGGCGCTCACCTTCGCCTTGGCGCTGAACCTCGGCGCTGTCGCCGGCTCGGTCATTACCGCCTGGGCGGGCACGCGTTTCGGTCCGATTCCGACGGCGATAGCAGCGGCCGGTGTCGCCGCCGTCGGACTTTCGCTCCTGTTGGTCAGCCCGCCCGTAACCGTTGTCTATCTGGCCCTGGTTCTTGCGGGCGTCGGAACCCATGGCACGCAGTGCCTCATCATCGCCGCAGTGGCCAGCCACTATCCCGACCATGTTCGCGGGACCGCGCTCGGATGGGCGCTTGGCACTGGCCGCATTGGTGCCGTCATCGCACCCCAGGTAGGCGGGCTCCTTCTGGCGGCCGGGATGGGCGTCAACTCCAACTTCCTCGCATTCGCCGGCGCCGCAGCGATCGCCTCGCTCCTGCTGGCCGCAATCGGGCTCAAAATCAAACGCACAATCTCCCAGGGAGCAAGCAATGTCTGAGTACAACAATTCCACCGATGTCCTGGTTGTGGGCGGGGGCATGGCTGGCCTGGCCGGAGCCCTGGCCCTCCGCGAAAATGGTGCCAACGTCACGCTGGTGGAGCGGGCACCCGAATTCGGCGAGGTGGGTGCCGGCCTTCAGATGGCCCCCAACGCCTCACGGGTGCTGGAGAGGTGGGGGCTCCTGGAAAAGGCGCTGGAGATCGGCGTCCAGCCCAAGCATCTGGTGTTCCGTGATGCGATTACCGGCGAAGAGCTCACCCGGCAATCGCTGCGCGGCGAATTCGAAGAACGCTACGGCGCCCCTTATGTGGTCATTCACCGCAGCGATCTCCACCGCATCCTCCTCGATGGATGTGAAGCAGCGGGCGTGAAGCTGGTCAACGACGTCATGGTGGACAGCGTGGAAACCGTGAACGGCCGTGGAGTGGTTCACACTGCCTCGGGTACGGTCTATGAAGCGGATGCAGTGATTGGCGCCGACGGGTTGAAGTCCACGCTTCGTCCGCTGGTAGCCTCCGATGAGCCGGTGTCGTCGGCCTACGTTGCCTACCGCGGCACTGTTCCCATTACGTCGGAGACCCCCGCCGCCGACCTCGAAGACGTAGTGGTGTACCTCGGCCCCGACTGCCACCTGGTTCAGTACCCGCTGCGAAAAGGCGAACTGCTGAACACCGTGGCCGTTTTCAAGTCGCCATCCTTTGAACGCGGTGAAGAGCAATACGGGGGAGTGGATGAGCTCCAGGCCGCCTATAAGGACTGCGTGCCCGCCGTTCAGGCAGCGCTCGCCAATTTGGCCACCGGCATTCGCTGGCCCATGTACGACCGCGATCCGATCGAAAACTGGGTTGCCGGACGCATGGTCCTCATGGGCGATGCCGCCCACCCCATGCTCCAGTACCTCGCCCAAGGAGCCTGCCAGGCGCTCGAGGACGCGGCCGTGCTGCAGGACGTCACGGCGGGTACGGTCTTCACCTCCGGCGGCGTCAACCCGGCAGCTTGGGACGAGGCCTTTGGGGCGTACAACACCGCCCGTGCCGCGCGAACTGCCCGGGTGCAGCGCACCGCGCGCGTATGGGGTGAGTCCTGGCACGTCTCCGGACTGGCCCGGACGCTGCGAAACCTGCTCTTCAAGAGCCGCAAGGACAACGATTTCCAGTACAACGATTGGCTCTATGGCCAGACCGGCGAGGGCCTGCCCGCGCAGGATGCGCCCCGGGTTGCCAGCAAGCTGCCTGCCTGACACCGAGCGGTAAAGCCGCCTTCCGCCGTCGTGCCCTGGTAAAGGTACGACGGCGGCGGGCGGCTTTTCCGTGAAGTGGACGCCTTTTCAAGAAAAGACTGCGCATCCGCATCCGGTACCGGCATTGCAACGGTAGTAGGGGTGTCAGCAAAAATTCCCGCACGTCGGGCCGATTGAGGAGAAGGATATGCGCAGCAAAATATTCATGGCAGGAGCAGGAGTCAGCTCTGCGGCACTGGCAGCAGCTATCGTCCTGGCTGTCCCCGCGCAGGCGGCGGAGGGTGACGCTCACCTCTCTGTCCTGCATGGTGTGCCCGGATTGACCGTTGACGTCTGGGTCAACGGCGCGCGCACCCTGGACGATTTTACGCCCGGCACTCTTGCCGGCCCGTTGGCACTTCCGCCCGGTGCCTACGATCTGGCGATCACGGCCTCCGACGCCGCCGACGCCTCGGCTCCGGTTATTGGTCCGGTGACGGTGACCCTGGCTGCGAACGGCAACTACACCGCCGTCGCAAATCTCGATGCAGCCGGGAAACCAACCGCGAACTTCTTCACCAACGACGTTTCACGCATCGAAGCCGGCAAGGGCAAGTTGACCGTACGGCATACGGCCGCAGCGCCTGCAGTGGATGTGCTTGCCGGGGGCACGGCAGTGGTGACCAATCTTGCCAATCCCAATGAGCAAACACTGACCCTTGACCCCGGCACGATTTCGACCGCAGTGGCCGCAGCCGGCACCACGGCGCCCGTGATTGGTCCGGCCGATGTGACGGTGGCCGAGGGTACGCACACCATTGTCTATGCGTGGGGAAGCCTGGCCGACAAGAACCTCCAACTGGCGGTGCAGAACATTGAAGGCCTGCATTCGGCCCCCGGATCCGTACCCGGCGCCATGGACGGCTCATCGGGCGTTGTCCCCACAGAACAGCTTGTTGTGGGCAGCGGACTAGCTGCTGCGACGTTGCTGATGATCATCATCGGGGTTGGTAAGGCCCGCACTGTCGCCTCTGCCCGGAAGTCCTGAGGCGACGGCACTTGTAGTACATGAAAAACGGAATACGTCCTGGCCGTTCGGTACTGACCAGCCCCTTGGTGCCGACGGTCGGGACACTCCCACGTCAACCACGGCAGCCGCCCATACCAGCCAGGACACAACCGCAATGACATCCACCAACCCAAAACGAAGACGCGCTACCCCCGGCTATCGCAGGAAAGACCGGGGGACTGTCGTCTTCGCCGCCATGGCAGTGCTGTTGATGACGGCCTGCGGGACGGCTGCCCCCGGTGGGCCCGGCCTTGCTTCCAACGAGGCAAGCAACCCAACCCCAACCCTTGATCAAGCGGCACCTTCCCTGCCGCCTGCCGGGAGTTCCCGGCCACCAGCCAGCGCCGCCCTCCAGGGCACAACTCCCACCCAGCCCGCGGCCGCACCCGCGCCCACATCCCTCCAGGTGGCCGGGACGTCAATTGACATGCCCGTGATCCCCGTGGGGGTCGCGAGCGGCGGGGCCATGGAAATACCGGAGACCTTTTACGAGGCAGGGTGGTACCGCTTCGGGCCCGCCCCGGGAGCAGCACAAGGCGCAGCGGTCCTGGCCGGACACATCGACACCACCTCGGACCAAGCGCCGTTCTCGCAGCTGAAATCCTTGCCGGCAGGGACCTTGGTGACGGTGGGACGACAGGGAGCCCCCTCACTTCGATACCGGGTTGTTTCCGTCACGCTCATGGCCAAGGACGCGTTTGACGGCGAATCGCTCTTCCGCCGGACAGGCCCGCATGAGCTCAAGGTGGTCACCTGCGGCGGCCGATGGCTGGACGAACGAATGGACTACAGCGACAATGTGATTGTCACCGCGGTCCTTGAATAAGCACCCAAACCCGGCCGTGGTCCTCGTCGCTGACGCCGGGAAGGAGTCTCATTTGGCATCCCCAAACGAGGTTTCTTCGCCTTGGGACGATACTTTGACCGAGGCATTCATGGCGGGGGATGAGCGTGCACTTGTGGCTGCTTACAAGGAGTTTGCCCCACTGGTGCATACGCTCGCCTTGAGATCGCTGCGGGACCGTGCGGCGGCTGACGATGTCACGCAGGAGGTCTTCATCCGCGTATGGCGTTCCCGAAACACCTTCAACCCCGCGGTCGCGCGGCTGCCGGCATGGATAGTGGGCATTACACGCCACGCCATTGCGGACGCCCACTCTGCTTCAACCCGGGAAATCCGTAGGGTCCTGGCCGCGGCCCAGGTCCGGGACGTTGACGTTGCAGGACCAACTGAGGAAGCAGTCGAGGTACTGGCCGACAGACTGCTCCTGGACGGAGAGCTGGAGAGGCTCGGTGAACCTCAGGGGGCCATCATGAAACTGGCCTTCTACGAAGACCTGACGCACGAGCAGATCTCCCGAAGACTCGAACTACCGCTTGGTACCGTCAAGAGCCATATTCGGCGCAGCTTGATCCACCTAAGAAGCAGACTGGAGGTCGACCATGCCGCATATTGATCCGGAAGAGTTGAGCCTCTTGGCGCTGTACGGCGACTGGCTTGACGAGGAAGGTCGGCAGCACCTCGGTAGCTGTGATGCCTGCTCGGCGGAGTACGCCGCTTTGCGCCGCGCCGTGGAAGCCATGAAAACCACACCGGACACCGGCAGCTTTGAGGTGCCCGGACCGAACGTGTGGAGCGCTATCCACCAGGAGCTGGGGTTATCGGAAGCAACCCGGAAAGATCCTTTGGGTTCGGCACCGGGGAGTGAAGCTGCCGAACCCGGTACCGCCGGGCCGTCCGAAACCGGGCCCCTGCAGGAACCACCCGCGGCCCCGCGATCCTTCAAAAAACGTCCCCAGGGCTGGCAGCGGCCTGGCACCTGGCTGGCAGTTGCCGCGGCGGGTGCGCTGGTCATCGCCGGTGCAACCCTGTGGAACATCAACCAAGCACCAACGCCGTTGGCGCGAGCCGATTTGTCCCCACTGGCCCAACACTCTGCCACAGGGTCCGCGACGGTCCTTGAATCCAGGGACGGATCCCGCACCTTGGAAGTGAAACTGAGCAAAGACGAAGCACAGGGCTATCAGGAGGTCTGGCTCATCGGCACGGACCTTACGCGGCTGATCAGTCTGGGGATCATGAAGTCGGACTCAGGTACCTTCCCGCTCCCGGCGGAACTGAATCTGGACGACTTCCCCATCGTCGACGTTTCGGACGAACCCTTGGACGGAAATCCCGGCCACTCCAGCGTGAGCATCGTCAGGGGGTCCCTCAGTTCCTGAGGGACCATCTCCTCACTCCTGCCTACCTGCGCCCATCAACCGCTGCATCTGCGCTCCAGCGTCACCCCCCGGCGCCGGGGTGTAGACCACGATGTGGAGGTCCGGCCGGTCCGAGGGCGAAACCTGGTGATGCTCCATGTGAAGGACGCCAACTGCAAGGTGGTGGAACTGGCGCTCACGGGATTCGAAACCCAGGATGTCGTACCGGTCCCAGCTTTCCTGGAACTCCGGGCTGGCTTCCTTGAGTCGGCCTACTTGGTACTCCACATCGGGGTCGCCTAGTCGCTGCCCGGTTTCGGCCCTGAACTCAGCCAAAAAGCGCTTGCTCGTGACGTCCCAGTCGGGCAGCAGGTCACGGATGTAGGGATCGGTGAAGACGAGCCACAGGAGGTTCCGGTCGGAGGCATCGAACGTGCCGATGTTGGGGTACAGCGCCTCGTAAGCGCGGTTCCAGCCAGCGATGCCCCAGTCGGGTGACAGCGCGTAAGAAGGGTTGGGATCCAATGCGTCCAACAGGCGCTGCACGTGGGCGGGAGCGTCAGCGGCGACCGGACCGGCCGGTGGAGCGGAGGAGTATCCGCCCAGGGACAGCACGTAGCCCAGCCCGGTGTCGGACAAATGCAGTGTGCGGGCCACCGCCTCCAGTACCTGGCGCGAGGGGCTGATGTCCCGCCCCTGCTCCAGCCAGGTGTACCAAGTGACGCTGACTCCGGAGAGAAAGGCGATCTCTTCCCGGCGCAGGCCGCGCTCGCGGGAACGTCCCACAGGCGGCAGGCCATAGTCGGAACGAAGGGCCTGGTTGCGGCGGGTCCTGAGGAAGAGTCCCAGTTCCTTGCGCCTCTCATCTTTCACGGACCCAACACTATTACTCTGGTACTTTCACTACTAGTAGCAGCACCGTCTTCCACCCGCTGTAGAACAACAGCAGGATGATACTTATGCCTGCACTTCGCTCCAGAACAGTTACCCACGGCCGCAACATGGCCGGCGCCCGCGCCCTGCTGCGCGCTTCCGGCGTCGCCAACACCGACATCGGCAAGCCGATCATCGCCGTGGCCAACTCCTTCACCGAATTCGTCCCCGGCCACACCCACTTGGCCCCGGTGGGCAGGATCGTCTCCGACGCGATCCTCGCCGCGGGCGCTGTGCCGCGCGAATTCAACACCATCGCCGTGGATGATGGCATCGCCATGGGCCACTCAGGCATGCTGTACTCCCTGCCGTCCCGCGACCTGATCGCCGACTCCGTGGAGTACATGGTCAACGCGCACTGCGCCGATGCCCTGGTCTGCATCTCCAACTGCGACAAGATCACCCCGGGCATGCTGATGGCCGCCCTGCGCCTGAATATCCCCGTGGTGTTCGTCTCCGGCGGCCCCATGGAAGCTGGCCGCGTGACCCTGACCGACGGTTCCGTGCGCTCCCTGGACCTGGTGAACGCGATTGCCGATGCGGTGGACGAGTCCATCTCCGATGAAGACATCAACCTCATCGAAGAGAACGCCTGCCCCACCTGCGGTTCCTGCTCGGGTATGTTTACCGCCAATTCCATGAACTGCCTGGCCGAGGCGATCGGCCTGGCCCTGCCGGGCAACGGCTCCGTGCTCGCAACGCACACCGCACGCAAGGCGCTGTACGAGAAAGCCGGCGCAACCGTCGTCGAGCTCGTCAAGCGCTATTACGACGGCGACGACGACTCCGTGCTGCCGCGTTCCATCGCCACCGCAGAGGCCTTCGATAATGCCATGGCATTGGACATCTCCATGGGCGGTTCCACCAACACCATCCTGCACCTGTTGGCTGCAGCCCAGGAAGCGGGCGTGGAGTATGGCCTGGCCGAAATGGACGCCAAGTCCCGCCAAGTGCCGTGCCTGGCCAAGGTGGCGCCGAACGTCGCTGGGGACAAGACGTATTACATGGAGGATGTCCACCGCGCCGGCGGCATCCCCGCCCTGCTGGGTGAGCTGAACCGCGGTGGCCTCCTGCACAAGAATGTCCACTCGGTGCACTCCAATGATCTGGATGGCTGGCTGGACGACTGGGACATCCGCGGCGGCAAGGCCACCGAGGAAGCGCAGGCACTGTGGCACGCAGCCCCCGGTGGCGTCCGTTCCTCCACCGCGTTCTCGCAGTCGAACCAGTGGACCTCCCTGGATACCGACGCTGAGGGCGGCTGCATCCGTTCTGTGGAGCATGCTTTTTCCAAGGACGGTGGCCTGGCTGTGCTGCGCGGCAACGTCGCAGTGGACGGCGCCGTGGTGAAGACCGCAGGCGTGGACGAGTCCATCTGGACCTTCGAAGGCCCCGCCGTTGTGTGCGAGTCACAGGACGAAGCCGTGGAGAAGATCCTGAACAAGACCATCAAGGAAGGCGACGTGGTGGTTATCCGCTACGAAGGCCCCCGCGGCGGACCCGGTATGCAGGAAATGCTGTATCCAACCTCGTTCCTCAAGGGCCGCGGCCTGGGCAAAAAGTGCGCCCTCATCACCGACGGACGCTTCTCCGGCGGAACCTCAGGCCTGTCGATCGGTCACATTTCCCCGGAGGCTGCCTCCGGAGGCGCCATCGCCCTGGTGGAGGATGGCGACATCATCAGCATCGACATCACGCAGCGTTCCCTCCAGTTGCAGGTCTCCGACGAGATCCTCGCCGAACGCCGCGAAAAACTCGAAGTCAACGGCGGCTACAAGCCGAAGGACCGCGAACGCCACGTGTCGCCCGCGTTGCGCGCCTATGCCGCCATGGCGCTGTCCGCGGACAAGGGCGCCGTTCGCGACGTCTCCCTGGTGGAGAACCTCTAAAGGTCCCGGTGCCAGCACAAACGTCGACCTGCCCGGATGGGCAGGTCGACGTTTTGCGGTAGGGGGTTGAACTAATTGATGGCTGCCTTCAGTTCCTTGGCTGCCAGCTCGGGATCTGCAGCGCTGTAGATGGCGCTGCCTGCAACGGCGACGTCGGCACCTGCCAGTTGGACTGCTGCGATGGTTCCAGCGTTCACGCCGCCGGCCACTGAGAACGGGACGCGTGCTTCCTCGCCTGCGTTCAGCAAGGTGCGCAGGTTGTAACCGGGCTGTGCCTGCTCATCCAGGCCCGCGTGGAACTCGACGAACTTGGCACCCAGTGCGCGGGCTTCCTTGGCGCGGGAAACCTTGTCTGCCACACCAATCAGGTCCACCACGATGCCCTTGTTATGGGCCTTTGCGGCCTTGACCGCGCCGGCAATGGTGGAGTCGTCGGCCGTGCCCAGGACGGATACCAGGTCCGCTCCGGCGTTGAACGCGATGTCGGCTTCCAGCTCGCCGGCATCCATGGTCTTCATATCGGCGAAGACGATCTTGGTGGGGTGCGCTTCCTTGATGGCAGTGACGGCGGAAAGGCCGGCAGCCTTGATCAGCGGGGTGCCGAGTTCGATGATGTCCACGTGCTCGGCCACTTTGCCGGCCAGTTCAAGGGCATCCTCGACGGTGAGGAGATCCAGTGCTACCTGAAGTTTCATGGGTTTTTCTTTCTTTCGAAGGGTTTGCTTTGGAACGGGTGATGCAGGTTTGGGGGGGCTTACTCGAGGTTGGCGTGGCGCAGCCAGAGTTGTTCGGCAGGCTCATCGGTGTTCTCCCACAGGGTTTGGAACACTGCCTCGGTGGCGAGGAAGAGGGATTGCTCGAACAGGCTGCCGGAGTACTGGCGGGAAAGGCTGGAGCCATGATCGGTCTTCTGCGCGGCGGGAATGATCACCAACGCATCGGCCAGGCCGGCCAATGGTGATCCAGGGTTGGCGGTCACAGCAGCGACGTCCGCGCCGGCGGCGAGGGCTGTTTCGGCGGCTTTGACCACGCCGGAGGTGGTCCCTGAGCCGGAGGCCACCACCAGGAGGTCGCCGGCGGCGATGGCAGGTGTTGTGGTGTCCCCGGCGACGTGGACCGTCAGGCCCAGATGCATGAGGCGCATGGCTGCCATTCGGAGTACCAGCCCGCTGCGGCCGGCCCCGGCGAGGAAGACCCGTTCCGCCCTGTGGATTCTTCCGGCGAGGACTGCCAACTGACCGACGTCGATCGCGTTGGTGGTGCTCACTATCTCGCCCTGGATCAGGGACAGGTTGAGGGCGGCCTGGGCTGGTGTTTGGCCTAGGGCGGGCTTTTCTGCGACAGCGTCCACACTTTCTCCTTCAGTTGCCGTGATGTCTTCCCTTCCAGCTTGGTGCAGTTTGCGGGTGGGGGTAACGCTGTTTTGTGACGGCTTTTCCTACCCCTTTGGGTAGTGCCAGCGCTTCACCGGCACGTATGCTGGGCCGATGCAGAACTGGGACCTCCTCCACTCCGTCAGCGACCTCGCTGCCGCACCGCTGAACCGCATCGCAGAAAACCTTCGCCAAGCCACGCTCCCGTTCCTGGCAAGCAGCGCCCTGGTCATCTTCACCGAGGACTGCACTGGCCGGCCCCAGAAAAAGGCGGGCGCTGAAGCCGTCGTCAGCCGTGTCTCCATCACGGAACTGGACCGGCTGAGGGCGGCTATGCCGGGGGAGGATCCGTGGCGCACTTCTGCGGTCATCGCCGGTGAGGAGCGGGAGGTACTTGCCTTGGGCTACGCGCCCAGCCAAGCGCTGTTGGTCCTGACCGACCCGTCCTTGACTGCCGGGCTGGAGGGAGCGGAAGGATCGGAAGCGGAAGAGGAGGCTCTCCGTCTTCTCACCTATCTATGGCGACTAACCGCCCGACGCATCCAGGAGAAAGTGACCGACGCGCCGCCGTCGTACCTTCTGGAATCGCGGGCCGCATCCGCTGAGCGGATCCGTGTGACGGCCGAGTTGGTAGACCAGCACTCCACCACGCTCGAAACCTTGCTCGCGGCCCTGCGGTCGTCGTCAATGAACGACGCCGCGGCGCGCGCCTCCGTGACCGACCTCGCCGTCAAAGCCCTGGTGGATCTGCGCACACTCAGCGACCGCACCAGCGACCTGGTGGAAGAACCGGTAGTGACGGCTTTCGAGCGGCTGCGCGAGGACCTCCGGCCCCTGATGCACTTCAGCAATATCGACATCCAGTTCATCGAGCCACCGGCCAACGGTCGCGCACTCCCGGGCGAAGTGGCCCATGCCGCGCGTGCCGTTGTCCGCGGGCTGGTCCTGGCCATCGCGGAGCAACCGGACGTCCGGCGGGTCCGTGCGCAGTGGGATTGCGATGGCGAAAACCTGTTGATCAACGTCCGTGACGACGGTCTGGGCGCCCTCACGCCGGATTCGCCCAGCATCGCCCGCCTGCAACAGCGGGTGCAGGCCGTTGACGGGAGGATGTCCCTTGAAGTGATGCAAGGCTGGGGTGCGGACATTTCCGTGGTGCTGCCGCTGGATCCACCGCCTGCCCCAGGCGGCGATGTGGCCGTCTGGGATTTGGCACCCCGCGAGCTGGAGGTCCTGCAACTGCTCACCGCTGGGCAGCGGAACCGGAGCATCGCCGGCGCCCTCCACATCAGTGAAAACACAGTGAAGTTCCACATCCGGAATCTCTTCCGGAAACTCGACGTGCGTTCCAGGGCTGAGGCAATTGCCTTGGCGCACTCGGCAGGGCTGCGGTAGGGAATTTAGTTCCCAAGCGAGGTCCATCCGGAACTCAGACCAGCGCTGTGGCGTTGGCCGGCGATCCTGTGGCTCCGACGATATTGAGGGGTTTGATGCTGATCAAGGCATCCCAGTTCCCGGTGGTGCGCATGTGTCGGCTGAGGGGCCCCAGTTTCCAGAGTTCACCCAGGGGCATCCCGAGTTTAGCGAGCAACTGTTGGTGCATCATGCCGTGATCGTTCGGTGCGGTGTGCTTGAAGGGACTGTCGGGAAGGGCCGGAAGGCACTCCACGGCAAAGTTGTCGGCCGCCACGAGCGCAAGCTGGTTGTCCCACGCCCACGCAACGAATTCCTGTGATTGGGCGATGCCGGTGGCGCGACGGCTTTCCCGCATTTCCTGCTTGTCGTGGCGAGACAAGGCCAGGAACCATTCGCACCACCCCGTGTGGAGCATGAGGATGTCGCCTGGCTGGAGGGAGACGGACTGCTGTTCCAGTGCTGAGTGGATCAAATCCAGGGAGAGCGGCTCCCCGGCGGCGTGGTGGATCGGTGCTCCGTGGGCTGACCGATAGCCGTCAAGGTCCACCAGCACGCCGCGGCCCACGATGGGTGCCTCGGCCCAGCCCTGTACCCCCAGTTCAGGTGTTCCTTCCCGCACCAGATCATCCGGGGTGCCGTTGTAGAAACCGACGTCGTCCGCCTTCCGGTGCCTGAGCCCGTCGATCTGCGAAGATCCCTGAAGGTAATAGCCGTCCAGGTAGTCGTCCCGGTGGGCCGGATGCGATGAGTAGATCGTGTGGCGTGGGGCGCTGCGCTTCAGCGACATTCCGGGGTCGAAAGCGTCCGCGGCGTAGTCCAGACCAAAGGCCGTCCCGGTCCGGACGCAGTCCCGTGCCTGCAAAACGGCGTGTGGGCTGATGAACGACGGCGTCCCGCGGCTCTCATCGGGAAACAGTCCCCAAGAGGTGCCGGCGAGGTTCCCATCCCGTTGGAGCAGCTCGGCGAAGGTTGGGTACTTTCCGTTCACGGTATTCGTCACCGGGTCCGGGCCTCCTCCGGTTGGCCTTGCTCTTGATGGCGCTTATAGCTGAGGAGGAAACCGGCGATCGCGCAGATGGAGGCGGCGATGCACATCGGATCCTTCAGGAAATCGTTGAGGAACGTCAACCACTCGCTGTTGCCCACCATGAGGGCGATGGCTTGTCCCGCCACGAACACCACCCCACCCAGAAGCAGGGCTGCGAGAGTGAGGACGAAGATGCTTTGGATGAGTTTCACGGGAGCTTCCTTAGATGGGCAGGATGCCGAGGATGATCAGGACTCCGATGCCCAGCAGCGGAAGTGCGTAGTGGGTCAGCAACCGGGCGAACGTCGTGATCGGGTTGACGTCGGCAATCCCGCAGGCAACATACAGCGGCGCACCTCCGGGCGGAACAGCGGCTTCACACGATGAAAAGACCAGGACAGCGACGGCGGCAGTGGTGGCCGGGACACCGGCGGCCACCAGCGTGGCAACGCCAACGGTCCCGACAGCGGCCATGGTCGCCGTCGCGGAAAGGGGAGCAGCCACGGCGATCACGATCAATCCAATCAGGATCGCGAGGAGCCACAGCGGCAGGTTCATCTTGTTGAGCAACGTGGTCATCTGCTGCGGCAAACCTGTAGCTGCGAGGGCGTTGGCGCCGGCGAAGGCGAAGACCACGGTGATCCCAACAACACCGAACCTGGGGGCAGAACTCTCCAGGAGTTCCCACCACTCCCGTGCTCCACGCGGCAGGCGCTTCCATCCGAGCAATGCCCCGGTGATGATGAGGACCACGGGTATCCAGACAATGACGCTGACCGACTTGGTGACATCACCGCCAGTCCAGTCCGACAACGCCGTGGCGATGGCACCGGAGGTGATGATCAACGGAATCGCCACCACCACGAAGAGCAGCAGGGTGGCCCATCCCTGGCTGAACGCCGTTTTCACCGTCAGTCTGTGTGCCGCATCCAGCGGTGCCATCCCGCTTTTGCGGATCAGCAGCCACGTGACGATCAGCCGGTGCAGGAAGCACCACAGCCCACCAAACAACAACGGTAGTACCAGATCGTTCATGTTCAGCAAGGGTCCCACGGTGGCGGATCCCACCAGGACGAACATGGAGGCGCTGAAGGGAAACGTGATGCCCATCCCGGCATTGCCGGCTACCAAGGTGGCGGCCGAGGGCTTGTCGAGCTTGGACTTTGCCATCCAGGGAATGGTCACGGAGCCGACCGTAGCTGCGATGGCAGCCTGGTTATGGACCACTCCTCCCAGCCCGGCGGAGGCCACGGTGGACACCCACGCGGGGCCACCTTTGACCCCGCCGATCAGGGAATTCAGCAGGTCGATGAGCCGATCCAGCACGCCGGACTTGTCAAGCAGGTATCCCATGAAAACGAACGCCATGGTGGCGTACACGATCTCATCGGTCACCGCCGAGTAGAGCGCTGTCCAACCTGTTTCAAGGGCAGCGGCTCCGGTGAAGGGGAGCACCACCGCGAAACCGATGATCATGGCTTCGCCGACGCTGCGCTTGATGAGGGTTGTCCACAGCAGGATGACGGCCAAGTAGGCGCCGAGGGCCCAAATGCCGATCATGATGCTGCTCCTTGAAGAAGGTGTGCTGGGGAGTGGTTCACCGGTGGTCCTGTCCTGATTCTTCCCGATGCCCGTTTCAGCGCAAAGGTGCGGCGGCTTCCGCAGTTTCGGATGCCATACGGGTGAGGGCAGCGGCCGAGGCGGTGGTCATCTCTGCAGGAACCTGCAGGCCGGATGACAGGTAGTCGGCAGTGTCCTGCATTTCCTTGGAGCGGCGCTGGGCGTGTTTCGCCGTGCCAGTGAGGAACCGGTCTATCACCGCTTGCCCGTCACCAGCCAACTGCCGCGCGATCTGGCCGCGGATCCATTCTTCAAGACCGGCAGCCCGTCCAGCTGTCACGGCTTCAACCACCACGGAGGCCAGACCTTTCATCAGGACGCTGCGGAGTAGCTTGTGGGACATGGCGGCGCCTGGTTCGCCGTCGGCGATTTCGACGTCGGCGCCCAACGGACGGAGCAGGTCCGCCACTGCGGCGGAGCCAGGACCGCTGACCATCAGTGGTGTCTTGGCGCCCTGGGTGGGGACGGGACCAAGGATTGCTACGTCGGCGAAGAGGGCTTCGCTGGGCACCTGCCCGAGTTCCCGCATGACATGAGGCGACGACGACGTAAAGTCTGCGTAGCAGCTCCCTGTGGGCAGCACAGGCAGACATTCCTGTGCCACGGCCTGGGCCGCCGCAGCTCCCGTAAGAACCAGGACGATGTCTGCGTCAGCGCAGGCACGCGCGGCCGTGGACGCCCGGGTGACGCCGGTGGGGGTGTCTGGGGCGACGGGGTCGAATCCGGTGACCTGGTGCCCCGCGGCAACCAGTGCTGCCGCATAAGTGGCTCCGGCTTCGCCGAGGCCGATGACGGTGCAAGCTGTCATATTATTCGTCTCCTACTTGGTCCGGTCTGCGATGATGGCGGCCCTGCGGCTGGTCTCATCGGCAAATACTGCCTCGGCCGCCTCGGCGACGTTGGCTGCCTGATCGCGGGGGATGATGACGACGCCGTCGGAGTCGCCGATGATGATATCGCCTGGCATGACAGGGACTCCGCCGAAGGAGATGGGTGTGCCCAACCGGGATGGGCCGTTCTTGTAAGGACCAGCGGGGGTGGTGGCCCGTGCGAAGACCGGCATTCCGATTTCACCAAGAGTTTCGGCGTCCCGGGCAGCCCCGTCCAGTGCGAAGCCGGCAATGCCGAGATTGATGGCGCGTTCCCCGATGAGTTCTCCCAGCAGGGCCCGGGACTCGTCGCCGCCACCGGCTACGACGATGACGTCGCCGGGGCGGGCAAGCTGCAACGCCCGGTGGATGCCTTGGTTGTCTCCCGGGCGGGTCCAGACCGTGAAGGCAGGGCCTGCAATGCGGGCGCCGGGCCAAATGGCCTGGATAGCCGAGTCGGCAACACCCAGACGGTCCATGGCGTCGCCGATGTTCGCTGCCGGGAGCTTGGCGAGGCGTTCCAAGACGTCCCGCGCGGGGCGGGGGAAACCGGCGTCGAGGTCTTCAAGGACTGGAGTTGTCATGATGGGGTTCTTCCGTGTGTGGTGGCAGGGGTTCGGGGAGCGGCTTGGTTCAGTCGGTTTTCTGAACCAGTGGGAGGACCTTCTTGAAGTCCTCTTCCTGGCTTGCCCAGAATTCCTGGTATTCCTTGCCGGACAGGTAGCTGGTCTGGAGTCCGAGGTCTTCCATCTTCTTGACCACGGTGGGATCCTCGATCGCTTTTTGGAAGGCGGCCTCCAGCTTGGTGGCAATGGCGTCCGGCAGGCCGGCTGGTGCGGAGTAGCCGCGGACCGTGCCGGCTTCGATGTCGTAACCGGATTCCTTGAAGGTAGGGACGTCCGGGAGGGAGGGAGCGCGTTCGCCCGTCATAACGCCCAGCACTCGTGCTTTACCCTGCTTGGAAAGGTCGGTGACATCGCTGACATTGGCCACCAGTATGTCCACGTGCTTGCCCAGGAATGCCGTGGTTGCTTGTGAGGCACCTTCGGAGAAATGCACTGGGGCAAATTCTGCGCCGGTGGTTTCCTGCAACTGCGCCATGGCGAAGTGCTCTCCTGTTTGCAGGCCGGTGGTGCTCGCGGTCATGGACTTCGGATCAGCCTTGGCGGCGTCCAGAAGATCCTTCAGGTTCTTATAGGGGCTGTCCGGCTGCACGGCAATCACAGTGGGATCGATGACCTGGCGTCCCAGGGGCTGGAAACTTTCGCGCGTATATTTCGCGCCGCGTGCCGGGTCCAAGGGCGAGACGACCACGGACGGGGAGCCTGTGGCGCCGATAGTGTAGCCGTCGGCCTTGGCGCTGGTCAGCTGTGTGTAGCCGATCTGCCCGCCCGCTCCGGGCTTGTTGATGACTTCAACGTTGGTGCCGAGTTCTTTCTCAAGGATTGGCTGAACCAAGCGGGCGGCTGTGTCTACGGCCCCGCCGGAGGAGAAGGAGACGATCAGCTCGATCGACTTTCCCTTCTTGGGGAAATCGTTCCCGGCGTTATTGGCGGCGCCTGCGTTGGCGCCGCAGCCGGTGAGTCCGATGAGGGCGGCGGCAGCGAAGGCCGCGGCGATGCGTGTGCGGGTCATGGTTCTTCTCCTTTGAAGGGGTGTAGCGGGGGGATTTACGTTTCGGGATCTTCGTTGAGGGCTTTGGGCTTACGAAGCTTGAGGAGCGGGCTCAGGATGATGAGGACGCCGACGCCGATCAGGACCATCGAGATGGGGCGGTTGACGAAGATGCCGAAGTCTCCTTGCGAGATTTCCAAGGACTCCCGAAGTGACCGTTCCATCAGCGGTCCCAGCACAAGCGTGAGGACCATGGGAGCCAGTGGAATATCGAGGTGTCGCAAGGCCAGGCCCAGGAGGCCGAAGCCGATCATCACGAACACATCGAAGACATTGAAGTTGATGGTGTAGGCGCCTATGACCATGAAGAGCAGGATCAAGGCGGTGAGGATTGAGGCCGGGACTCGAAGGATTGAGGTCCACAGACCCACCAGCGGGACGTTCAGCAGGAGCAGCAGCAGGTTGCCAATGAAGAGGCTTGCGATGATTGCCCAGGCAATTTCCGAGTGCTCCGTGAACAGGGTCGGCCCCGGCGTCAGGCCTTGCTGAAGGAAGGCGCCCATCAGTACGGCGATGGTTGGCGAGGCTGGGATGCCCAGGGTGAACAAGGGGATCAGTGCGGCGTTGGCGTGGGCGTTATTGGCGGTCTCCGGGCCTGCGACGCCTTCGATCGCTCCCTTGCCCAGCTCGTTGCGGTGCTTGGAGAACTTCTTTTCGGCACCGTAGGCCAAGAGCGAGGACACTGATCCGGTCATGCCGGGGATGAGGCCAAGGCCAAACCCGATGCCCGTTCCGCGTGCCATGGACGGTGCGCTTCGGCGCCACTCCGTTCCGGTGGGGAGCAGGGAGCGCAGGCCTGGTGCATGCACGGCAGCAGCTTTGGAGTCTTTCCGGTAGGACAGGATTTCGGAGAGGCCAAACACGCCTACGATCACGGCTACGAAGCTCACGCCGTCCAGCAAGTTGTCGGAGCCGAAGGTGAAACGGGGTGCGCCGGCCACGGGGTCGATGCCCACCATGGAGATCAGCAAGCCAAGGGCGCCGGAGATGAGGGCCTTGACCATCGACTTGCCGGCCAAAGCGACCAGCAGCGAGATGCCAACCACCATGAGGGCGAAGAATTCCGGGGGACCCACCAGCAGCCCCAGCTCGCCGAGGGGCTTGGCGGCAGCCACCAGGCCAAGTGTCGCGATAGTGCCGCCAACAAAGGATCCGACAGCGGCGATGGTGAGGGCCGCGCCTGCCTTGCCGATCTTGGTCATGGCGTAGCCGTCGATGGTGGTGATGGCTGAAGCCGCCTCGCCGGGGGTGTTCAGCAGGACACTGGTGATGGTTCCGCCGTACGCCGTGCCGTAGAAGATGGCGCACAGCATGATGATGGCACCGGTGGCATCGAGGTTCATGGTGAGGGGGATGAGCAGGGCGACACCAGCCACAGGGCCGATGCCGGGAAGCACACCGATGATGGTGCCGAGGAGGCAGCCCAGGAAAGCGAAAATCAGGTTCTGCCATGTCAACGCAGAAGCGAAGCCGTTGGCCAGTTCGTTGAGGGTATCCACGGTTAGAGTCCGATCGAGTTCAGGACGGAAATTCCGGCGGTGGGCAGGGCCACATTGAGGCCGTAGTTGAAGGCGTAGAAGGCGCCGGCGCTTCCGGCCAGGGCGATGATCAGCGATGAGATCCAGCCACGGCGGCCACGGATTTTCAGGTGGTACATCAGGAAGATGAACATGCTCAGCTGGAAGCCGATCAGATCCATGACCCCGGCCAGGAGCGCAAGGCTGACGACGACGGCGATCACCAGGCCGCGGTCGACGCCGCTGGCGGTTTCACTTGGTTGGCGCAATTCCTGGACCAGCCAAATGGCGGACATGGCAACCAACAGCCCGCCCATGGCGAAGGGGAACATCCCGGGGCCGGGCCCCAGGGAGGTCCACAAGCCCAAATCGAGGGAGCTGACCAGCACGTAGACGCCGACGACGACGAACGCGCCGATCCCTGCCAACACGGTGGGTGCCACGCGGGTGCGCTGCGGCTCGGTCATAACTGACTCCGTTGTCATGGTCTTCCTTCTTACGTTCCGTGGTATTTCATTTCATAGAATGAAAGAGTATTGCGTCTGAAGAAATAGTGACAGGAGCCACATGTGATGTCAAGCGCAAGGAACTTACATAGAATGAAAGAATGACCGTGAGCTCAACGCACTCCGCCAGTTCAGCCGAAGACGGCCCCAAAGCGGCCAACATGCGCTCGCTTTCACGGGCACTGGAGGTGTTTGCCGAGCTGCAGCGGGCCGAGCGGCCGCAGCGGTTGAGCGATCTTGCAAGGACCTGTGGCATGAGCCTGCCCACCACGCTCAGGATCCTCCGCGTTCTCCAGGATTTCGGCATGGTCAGCCAGACGGACAAGACGTACCGGGTTGGGCCGGCGGTTCTCCCTGCGGCCCGGAGCTTCCTGGAGAATGATCCCCTGGTGGTTGCGGCACGGCCCATCCTGCAGCAAGTTGCCACGCAGACGGCCCGTACCGCGTCCTTGTACACCCGCCTTGGCTTCGAGCGCATCCTTGTGGCCCGGGTGGATGGCGATTCACCCCTCCGGTACGACCTCCCCTTGGGTAAACGGCTTCCACTCACGGTGGGTGCCGCCGGAAAAATTCTCCTGGTGTCCGCTTCCCCTGAGGAGCTGCACCAGGTGGCGCTTGCGGCCTCCGCGTCGGGCCACGAAGAAGCCGAATTTACTGCCGACGATTTGCGGGCACGACTGCCCCTTCCGGGTGAGGACTTTGCCTATTCCGCCGACGAGCGCGCCACCGGCGTCCTTTCCGTGGCGGTGGCAGTTCCCAACAGGACCGGCCGTCCGAGTGAATCCATTGCACTGACCAGCCCGGTGGAGACAGCCACCGAAGCAGAGCTGAAAGCAAGCGTTCCGGAACTCCGGCGAGCTGCCGGTCGCCTGTCAGAGCTCCTGATGGGCTCCGTCTACTAGTTACCGGAAGCGCGTGACGGGAGGCCCAACACTTCCTACGATTAGGCCTATGGAACCCAATGGGAGTGCTGAACACATCCGAAGCCTGCACGAGCTGGTGGTCGGCAGCGCGGATATCCATGCGATCCTCAACGGCGTAACCGGCTTCGCGTCCGATGCGATGAGCAAAGTTGCCGGCGAAAAGATCGACTGTGCACTCACGCTGCGCCGCCGCAAGCGCACCGCCACCGTTGCGGGCAGCAGTGAGAGGGCGGTGCATCTGGACAAGATCGAACAGTCCCTTGGGCAGGGCCCTTGCCTGGAAGCGCTGGACGCAGGCCGTCCGGTGCTGCTGGCAGACGTTGCCACCGACACCAGCTGGCCGGAGTACAGCCGGGCCTTGGCTGCTGAGGGTATTCGCTCAGCCTTGGGCGTGCCCATGGACCTTGGCGAGACCTCCCAGGCGGTCATCAACTTCTTCGCGCCCAAAGCCGGCACTTTCACGCAAGCTGTGATCGAGGAAGCTGCCGCTTTCACGGAGGTCACCGGCAGTACCTTGCGTCTTGCCATCAGGATCGAAACCGTAGAGCAACTCAACGCGGACCTGAAAACAGCAATGTCTTCCAGAACTGTTATTGACCTGGCATGTGGCGTCATCATGGCCCAGAGCCGTTGCACCCAGGACGAAGCCTTCGAGTTCCTGACCAAAGCTTCCAGTCACAGGAACCAGAAACTGCATGCCGTCGCATCGGACATCATCGCGCACTTGAGTGGCAGCACCGAAAACCACCTGCGGTTCGAGGACTGAACTGTGCTTGGTGGACTGAACCGTGCTTGGTGGACTGAACTAGCCGTACAACCCCATCAGCAGCTCCACAATCTGATCCCGCTCGCGTGGCGGATCCTTCCTGGACCACGCCGCGTATACGGGAACCGGTGGTGCGTCCCGCACCGGGCGGTAGGTTACGCCCCGTCGTCGATATTGGTGTGCGGTGGATTCCGCCGTGATGCCGCGGGCTTTACCGCCGCCGATGAGCGTCAACCAGTCGTCAACGTCCTGGGTGGGGACAACCTTTGGCGGCCCGGCATCCTCAGGCCAAAGCTCCGGCGTGGTGCTGCCCGTCCGTAGATCCATCGCCACGGGCTTTTGGGCGATCTGCGCCAGTGTCACCGACCTCTTCGACGCCAACACATCATCCGACGCCATGGCGCAGTAGCGTTTTTCGGCACTGATCCGGACATGCTCGACGGCGTCAGCTTCAGTCAGGCGGCGGAGGATGGCAAGGTCGGTGCTTCCGTCAGCAAGGCCGGCGGTGGGTGTGTTGGAACGGACCAGTTGAAGCTCGGTGGCGGGGAAGGCGACAGCCCATCGCCGCTGGAATTCGGTGGTGTGCTCGCCCAAAGCTGACCAGGCGTAGCCGATCCGGAACTTTCCCGTACCTGTTCCTGCGTCGCGTTCCAGATCTGCCAGGAGGGCGAGGATGCGCCGTGCCTTGGCCACAGCGCGCTCGCCGGCGGTTGTGAGGCGGGCGCTTCTGGTGGTTCGTTCCACGAGCCTGACACCCAGGGTTCGTTCCAAGCCTGCGATGTTGCGTGACACCGCTGCTTGGGACATGCGCAACTCTATGGCGGCATCGGTGAAGGTGCCTTCGTCCACTACTGCCACCAAGCAGCGAAGCTGCCTCAGCTCAACATCCATAGGGCCATCCTATTCATGCGCTCAGCGTATAAATAGTGGCATCCATGCATTTAGCGGATGCACGGCGGAAGCGCAGAATTTCCCCATGATCGAGACCATGGGAGTAGGTGCAGCCAGCCCGCAGCCGACCAGGAGAGTCGGTGGAGCGGCCACCCTCGTCGCCAGTGCACTGTCCAATCAGCTGGGTGCCGCAACGGGCTCCCTCGCCTTCCCTGCCTTGGGCCCTGTGGGCGTAGTGGCGGTCCGACAACTGATAGCGGCCATAGTGCTATTGCCGCTGGTCCGGCCCCGGCTGCGCGAACTGGGGTGGTCCCAGTGGTGGCCCATTCTCCTGCTCGCTGTGTCCTTCGGGACCATGAATCTTGGCCTGTACGCGTCCATTCAAAGGATTGGCCTCGGCTTGGCGGTGACGCTGGAGTTCCTGGGGCCGCTTGCCGTGGCGCTGATCAGCTCGCGACAGAAGGGCAGCGCCCTGTGCGCAGTGGCGGCAGCGGCGGGCGTCATCGCCATAACGCAACCCCAGGCATCCATGGACTTCGTGGGCATAGGGCTGGGTCTCATTGCTGCCTGCAGCTGGGCGGCCTACATTCTCCTCAACCGGACCGTCGGCCGGCGCGTTCAGGGCATTCACGGGACGGCGGCCGCAACAGGGGTGTCCGCCACGCTGTTCCTGCCCGTCGCCGTCGTGATTTTCATGACTCAGCCTGCAGACGTATTTTCGGTCCTGTGCGCAGTTTGCGCAGGGGTTCTGGCGTCCGTGCTCCCATACGTGGCAGACCTTATCGCTCTGCGGAGGGTTCCTGCCAATCTGTTCGGCGTGCTCATGAGCATCAACCCCGTGTTCGCTGCGCTGATCGGGGCAGTTGCCCTGCACGAGGAACTTGCCGTGGGTCAGTGGGCCGGCATTGCATTGATCGTCGCGGCCAACGCTGCCGTGCTGTTGCTGGGCAGACATGTGAAACCGCGTCAGAGTCACAAGGAGAAACGCCACGACGCCGGCGGCTGGGTCTAAGCTGCTTCATCGCTCCGGGTACCCGACGGCGGTAGGCGCCATGCACCGCCGTCGGGCCTCTTGCGCAGGAAGGGGATTGTGCCGGGAGCAGCAGGCGCGGTGGTCCTTTCGAGGGTCTTTCTCGTCCGAGGCCGGGCCACCAGCAGCGCGGCGAAAGGTGCCAACAACAGCAGGAGCGTCACCGCGCCCACCCCAGCCACGCCGGCCAGGAAGACCAGCCCCGCCATAAACAACAGGTGGATATCCGGTGCGTCGGTAAACGCAAAGGAGGCCGTCATGGCCATTCCGTTTGGTGACTTCACATCATGCTCCTGGGCGCATCCATTGGTGTTTTTCCGTCTACTGATATGTGGGCGGAACAGCGGAAATGTGATGCGAATTCGGGAGGCGTTGTTGTTCAGGGTTGGCGCAAAGGCATGTCCTTGGCCAGTTTTACGACGATCTTCTTGTCGTTACCCGGATCCATGGGGTCGTACCAGAGGGTGGTCTCCTGACCATCTACTACAGGCTCTGCGGCTGTGATCAGCAGTGCCCGTTGGACCCAGCGTTGGATTCCATTCAGATCATGGAACGTGAACGTGACAGTGGTAAGGATCTTCGAGCTGTCGCTGAACGAGAGGTAGCCCTTGTCGGTGACCCTGGCGGACGTCATGGTGCCAGTGCTCATTACTTCCGCCTCCCTTCGGGCGGCGCTCCTGCGGGCCCTTGCGCCGATGATCCCCAGGCTGCCGAAGAACAGGAAAATGGCGAGGCACCCGGTGGCAACCCACATGAGTATCGATGGATAGTTCAGTTGGACGGCGGCGGCTCCCACCCCAAGCGTGGCACCCAGCCACGCCAAGGTTCCGCCCAGTGCCAGCCCGAGATTGCTGCTCCTGATGGCCACCGCAGTCCAGGCGATGGAGCTCAGGACGAGCAGGGGGATGCTCGTGATGATGGCGGTCATGGCGAGGGCCGGAGGCTCGACGTCTTCCAGTACTGCCAGATGAGGCCAGCCGTAGCCTGCTGCGAGTCCGCCGATGAACTGGAAGCCCAGCGGCAGCGCAATGCGGACCGGACCAGGGCGTTTGTTGGCGCGGAGTTTCCTGGCGGCGATCGGATCTACGGTGCTCATGGAGCCCATTAAACCGTGCACGTGGAAGCAACGGGGCTCAGTCCCGCAAATGCTGCTTATTACGGCCGAAATCATCAAAGCCAAATAATTCTCCAAACGCCGCGTCACGTTTCCGCAGGTCAACGCACATATTGAGTGCCCATGTCGTTGAACCGCGGACTGGGCCGTTGCCCTTTTCGGCTGCGTTGCGGTTCACCGACGGAGTTAGCAGCGATGGGTGTGGCGGGTTCTGGGGCCCGCCCGGGGCGCCGTCGCTGCGTAAACCGGGCTAGTGCGGTCGGTCGTCTGAGTCGCGACCGGCCGCACGATCCGGTTAACTGCAGCATTGTGGGTGCCGCCGGAAGCCCACAGCCAGCGGGTCCGGACTATGGTGCATGATCCTGCAGTGAACCTAGACTGACCGCATGGCGCAGACCCAGACCCGCATTGTCCGCGTTGTTTCCTTGGCATTCGTAGCTGCTGCTTTCCTGGCGGGCTGCGCGGGAAGCGGCACCAGCCCGTTCGTCGGAGTCTGGGGTGATACCAGTAACGCCAAGCAACCCTCCCTTGACATGAAGTCTGACGGCAGTGCCACCGGAACGGATGGTTGCAACAGGCTCGTCGGCTCCTGGAAAGAGGACGGAAAAACCGTATCGTTCGGAGGTTTCTCGTCTACCCGGATGGCTTGCCAAGGCGTTGACACGTGGCTCTCGAACGCTGCCACCGCCAAGATCCAGGAAGACGGAAAACTGGCTGTTTTCGGCCAAGGCGGGGATCAGATCGGCACACTGGCTGCCGGCAAGTAGCCCGGCTGGGAGCAGTGCCTGCTGACGGTCTCACCCGGCAGGGCCGGATCTCGCCATGGCTCGACGCCGCAGGGAAAAGTCCAGGGATGTCATCTGATGGCCCGCATGCTGTTGTTCCGCTTCTCATGCGTCAGTTCAGCCAAACCGAGGGCCTCCAGCAGAGGAGGCATGTACATTCCGAAGCGGCCACGGTAGCCCTTGCGCAATCCGTACCAGCCACCCACGGGATTGTCCGTATACATGGTGTAGTTGGAGGGTCCCGGGGGAGTGGTGAGCTGCCACGGATCGTCTTTTGGTTCCTGCGGCCATGGTGTGTCCTTCCGGGGGTGGTGCCCAAGCTACACAGCGTCGGGCTGGGTGTCTGCAGTCTCAGCATCGGAGGCACCTGAGGTCAAGGGATTCTGGATCTCATCCGTCAGCATGCGTGCCACGAAGAGGGCAACAAAAGCCATGATGGGGCACGCCAGGCCGCCGACGAAGAAGATCAGCCAGATCGGAACCACCTCCGCGAGGGGGCCGGCGAGGGCCATGGAAACCGGCATCAGGGCCAGGGAAACAAAGAAGTCCAGGCTGGAAATCCGGCCCAGCAGATGCCGTGGCACGCGCCGCTGCAGCAACGTTCCCCAGATGACAGTGCCGATCCCTTCGGTGACTCCGAAAATGAGCATGGCAGCGCCGAGCATCCAAAAGCTGTTCATGAACCCAATGGCCGCCACGGGCAGGCTGCCAAGGCCCCATGTCAGCACCATGACTGTCAGGTAGCGGCGGGGGAGGCGAAGGGATGCGGTAGCCAGCGCGGCGATGGCGCTTCCTACGCCCATGATGGCCAGCAGGAAGCCGAACATCCTCGAGTCGCCGCCCAACTGGTCCTGGACAACGAAGGGCAGCAGGACCTCGATGGGTCCGATGAGTAACAGCACGGACAAGCAGGCCCAGATGAGGGTCCACAGCAGCCAAGGGGTCCGGATGGTGTAGCTGAATCCCTCCGCGAGGTCCTTGAAGAGGGACGACTTCGCCGGTGTCCCGTCGGTACCAACAGCGTCCACTCCCAGAGTCTGCCGGCTCAGGAAGTTCACGATTCCGAAGGCCAGCAAATGACACACGGCAACTCCTGCCACAGCGTGCGCCGGAGACAGCGCTGCCACCAGGATTCCGGCAAGTGCCGGGCCCGCTGCCTGTTGCAGGACCGGCCTCACGGTGCCCTCCAAGCCATTGGCGGCCAGGAGATCGTCGGCAGGCAGGATACGCGGAAGGATCGCCGAGTACGCAGGGAAGAAGAACGCCTGCCCCACACCCAGGACAAAAGCGCCGATGGCCAGATGCCACAGCTCAAGCACGTCAAGCATGGCCAGCGCCGTGATGGTCGCGATGACTGCCAGGTTGGCGCCTTCTACCGCAATAATCAGGAGCCGTTGAGGGAGTCTGTCGGCCGCGATGCCTCCGGCCAGCACGAAACCCACCAGGCCCAGGCTGGCAGCAGTGGCCACCAGCGACAGTTCCAACGGACCGCCGCCGAGGTGGATCACTTCATAGACCATCGCCACTGCCCACATGCCCGATCCAAAAATGGAAATGGACAGCGCGGAAATCAGTACACGGAATTCCCGGTGCGCAAACGGACGCAGCGCTCTTAACGCAGCCATTTCACCAGCCTAGACCTGGGAGTTGGCGCTGTGGAAGGCGCGCCTGCCGATGGCGAGAGCGGTAGGGACCTGGGTTATGAAGCGCCCGACGGCGGTACGTCGTCGTCGATGTCCGGGCCTTCCGCCGGATCCTGGCTGTGGATGCCGGTATCGTGCGAAACCCAGCCCTCCGTTTCACCCTCGGCCGGGGCGTCGGTGTGGTGTCGGATGACGTGTTCGTTCTTTTCCGAGGCGTTCATAACGGATACTTCCCGTCCTGGGTGGACCGCTTCCGTGGGTGCCCCCAGTCTACGCCGCGGGAGCACTGCTGCAACGTCCGCTGTGCGCGGAATAGTATCCACATACCGCCCCGGGGAGGTCTCGCAGGTCAGGGGTGTGGCATAGGCTGAATCCAACAGTTCCCAGTATGACAACCCAGCTGTCAAGGAGAGGTGAAGATGCCCAAGCGACCCAACCCGGCGGTGAAAATCGCCCAAGAGACAGCCCATAACGCAGTCTTCGATCAGGAAGGCAACACCAAGCCCGGCGTCCATAATGTCCTGCTGAAGGCTGTCGAAGTCCAGCGCCCCTTGGTGCTGGCCAACCTGCGCAGGCTGCAACGCAGACACCCACATGACACCCCTGCCCAGCTCGCAGCGAAACTGGAGCGCCACTACTTGCTCGCCATTTCCGGTGGAGGTGCAGCGGTGGGTGCAACGGCCGTCGTTCCTGGCATCGGAACTGCGGCGTCCCTGGGACTTTCCGCGCTCGCCACCGTGGGCTTCCTGGAGACCACCGCGCTCTATGCGTCGTCCTTGGCGGAGCTCCACGGCATCCGGCTGACTGATCCCGTACGTGCGCAAACCATGGTCATGGCCATCATGCTGGGCGAAGAAGGCACGTCCATGCTCGGGGCACTGAGTGGCCAATCGCTCGGCCGCGGCAAGGGCGTAACCAACGCATGGGGCAGAACCCTCACCAAGAAGATTCCGGGAAGCGGCTTTGGCGTCATCCGCGACTCCATCCAGCGGGCCTTCCTCAAGAACCTTGTGAAGCGCCAGGGGACCGCGTTCCTGGGCCGTGCCCTGCCTTTCGGCGTGGGCGCAGTGGTGGGTGGTGCCGGCAACCTCATGATGGGCCGCGCCGTGGTTTCCACCGCCAAGGAAGCCTTCGGTCCCCTGCCGGACACCATCCCGGGTGAGCTGCTCCCCAATGCACCAAAGAATGGCGTCGCTCCCGAAGCGGCAGAAACCCTCACGCTGGAAGGCGGTAACAGTGGACCTGAACGCTGATCTCGGGGAGTCTTTCGGCTCCTGGATCATGGGTGACGACGCCTCGATGTTCCGCATCGTGAGCAGTGCCAACGTGGCCTGTGGCTTCCACGCTGGTGATCCTCTCACCATGTTGGACAGCTGCCGGGCGGCGTTTGAACTGGATGTCCGAGTAGGAGCGCATGTGGGCTACCGGGACCTGGCGGGCTTTGGCCGGCGTTCCCTGGACATGACCTTCGACGAACTCTTCGGCGACGTTTTGTATCAACTCGGCGCCCTCGATGGGGTGGCCCACGCTGTGGGAGCATCGGTGGACTACGTGAAGCCGCACGGCGCGCTCTACAACCGGATTGTCCGTGATACCGAGCAGGCCGAAGCCGTGGTCGCGGCCGTCCACGCCTATGATCCCGGGCTCCCCGTACTTGGCCTGCCGGGCTCCGAATGGCTGAAGCTCGCCGAAGAATCCGGTCATCCAGTATTCCGCGAGGCGTTCGTGGACCGTGCCTACCTTCCGGACGGCACGCTGGTACCCCGTAACCAGGACGGCGCAGTGCTGCATGACCCCGCTGCGGTGGTGGCTCAGGCCGTAAGGTTGGCCACGCGCAAGGAAATCCTGGCCATCGACGGAACTGTCGTCCCCGTAGTGGCTGATTCCCTGTGCATTCACGGAGACACACCGGGGGCTGTCAACATGGCCGCTGCTGTCCGGGAAGGCCTTGAGCAAGCCGGTGTTCAGATTGAGCCGTTTGCCTAGACCTGATGGTGCGTAATCCACGTTCTGCTGGTTTGTAAGGGAAGGTTGGCCGGATGGGTGCAGTGGTGGTGGTCCCTGGAACTCTGACGCTTGCCCTCAAGCCCGATCAAGCCCTGGACCGGAAGTCCCTGCACCTGGCGAACGCCTTGCTGGGAAATCCGGAACATGCGGGCGGACTCGAGGTGCTGGTGGGCGGCCTGAAGCTCAGGTTCGTGACCGGATCGGCCGTGGCAGTCACTGGCGCCGAGGGTGTGGTGACGCTCAACGGCTCAGAGTTTCCGCTGAACAAAGCGATCAGGGTAGCTCCCGGAGCAGTGTTGGAGTTCGGCCCGGCGTTATTTGGGATCCGTTATTACGTAGGGGTCCAAGGTGGTGTGTCGGTGCCCGGCGAAGCGCTGTCCGCCGGTTCGTCCGTGACGTTCGGAAAGCCACACGGCCAGGGTTTCCCCGAGGTCACCCACACCGCCCGGCGGGCACTGGACCCCGAGAGAGCGGTAGTTGCCAGGGTTTCACGTGTGCCAGACGGGCCGAACGACCCGCAGGCTCAGAATATCGACACCGGCACGTGGCTCCGGTTGACCACGGAACCGTGGACTCTCTCGCAGGAATCGGATCGTGTGGGTGCGCGGCTGACGGGTCGGCCGCTTGAAGTTGGCCGAACGGCCCCAGCCGCCGAAACCCAAGCAGCCCATCCTCAACCGTTGGCCTTGGGCGCAGTGGTGCTGCCGCCGTCGGGCCTTCCCGTCATTGCGTTGGCTGGCCGTCCGGCAAAGGCAAAATCGCCGGTGATTGCCGTGGTGCGGGACGAAGACCTGGACCTGATCGGCCAAGCAAGGCCAGGGCAGATGGTCCACCTGCTCGGCTGAGAAAACGCGATGTTGATTTTCTCAAGAACGGCATTTCATGAGAAATCCCAGCTCCGCCGTTTTTCGGCGAGCCGCTGAACCTGCCACCCATGGACGTCGGCCAGCCACTCCAGAGGAGCGGACGGGCCAACCCTCGGGTCATCGGTTTCACGGTCATCCAGCAGCGCCTGCACATAGGCGCGATCCTGAGCAATGCGTTCCCGCAACTGCCCAGCAGAGCCCACTGAGCCGTGGCCCGGGACGATGGCAACAACATCGTCGGCCACGGAATCGAAGAGCCGCAGCGCTTTAAGGTAGTCATTGAGCGGATCTGCTGCCTCAAGGTCGAGGAATGGCATCAGGATGTCGGACAGCATGTCGCCGGATACCAAGACACCGGCTCCCTCGATCAGGAGGGCTGCCGAAGTCAGGGTGCCAGAGCACATGGTCCCAGTCGGGGTGCGTGGAGAAGCCGGCCACAACGCCCTGGCCCAACTCGCGGAGGTCATCCGCGATGGCGGCCATTTCGTTGACCGTAATGCCTGGGTCGACCAGCAGGACACCGTCCCGGCCCTGCACCACCGTGCAGTTGCTCTGGATGAATTCGCTCTCATGAACCAGAACGCCGTCAGCGACGTGCTTCAACATGGAAGTGCCTCCCTTCAGAGCTTCTGCGCCAGGGCCACGGGATAGCTCCAGAGCGCCGCCGGGGACTAGCCGAACAGCAGGTGCGCCACCGTAAAGATCGCGAGTCCGGCCAAGGCGCCCACCACGGTGCCGTTAATGCGGATGTACTGGAGGTCCTTGCCCACCTGCAGTTCGATCTTCTGGGACGTTTCCTCGGCATCCCAACGCGCCACGGTGTCAGAGATGACGCCTGCGATGTCCGAGCGGTACGTGTTCACCAAGTAACCCGCCGCGTCTCCGATCCAGGCGTTGACCTTGTCGGCCAGTTCGGCGTCGTTGACCAGCCGTGTACCGAAATCGCGAACGGCGCCCTTGAAGCGCTGGCTCAGTTCACTCTGCGGATCATCGACGGCGTTGAGCAACGCAGTCTTCACGGTTCCCCACGTGCGGGACGCCAGTTCGCGGACCTCGGGGTCGCCGAGGATCTGGGCTTTGATGGACTCTGCGCGCTCGATCATGGCGGGATCATGCTGAAGGTCCTGGGCCAGATCCTTCAGGTAGGCGTCGATCGACTGGCGCACCTGGTGGTTCTGGTCCGACTGAACAGCGCGGACAAATTTGGAGAGCTCCACATACACCCTGTCGCCCACCAGACCGTCCACGAACGTGGGCACCCAGAGGGGCGAGCGATCCGATACCAGCCGGTTGACGGTGGCGTGGTTTGCATCCACCCAGTCGGCGGCGCGGTCAACCAAGAGGTCAACCAGGGTGTGGTGGTGGCCGTCCGCGAAGATCCGTTCAGCCATTCGGCCCACGGGCGGCCCCCACGGCGGGGTCAGCAGGTGCTTACGGACCATTCCCTCGATGACTGCCTGCACGTCGTCGTCGTTCAGGACTGTGAAGGCGCCACGGATGATTGCGCCGCCTTCCTTAGCCACGCGTTCGGCTCCGCCCGGCGCCGACAACCATGTGCCGGCCTTGCGGGCAATATCGATGCTGGCCAACTTGTCCTGCACAACCTCCTGGGAGAGGAAATTGCTCTCCACGAAGTCACTGAGTGACTCGCCGATCTGATCCTTGCGGCGCGGAATGATGGCCGTGTGGGGGATCTTCAGGCCCATGGGGTACTTGAACAGCGCCGTCACGGCGAACCAGTCGGCCAACGCGCCCACCATGCCGCCTTCGGCTGCCGCCCGGACGTATTCCAGCCACGGATACTGCTTCTGGAACGCGAACGCCACGGTGAAGATCACCGCCATGGCGATCAGTAGCGCCAGCGCCAACCGTTTCATGCGGAGCAGCGCGGCCGCTTTTTCCATGTCACCCGCTGAAAGGTCGACGGCGGCGCCCCGCCGTGCGCGAGCGGAACCGGGGCGAGTGGAAGCTGCGCGCGCGGAACCTGCGGAACGCGGCTGGTGGGGCAGCGGGTTGGGGTTGGTGACGTCTTCAGTTGGGATTTGTTCAGAGTTCACCTGCATGAGCCCAGCGTAGCCCCCGCAGATGCACGGAGGTGGGCTACCGTGTCTGCATGACTAGCGACGACTTCGCCCCAGGCCGGCCCAAGGTCTACGCCCATCGCGGCGCGAGTGCAGCCTACGCCGAGCACACCAGGGCTGCTTATCTGCAGGCAATCGCCGACGGCGCCGACGGTGTGGAGTGCGATGTCCACCTGACGCGGGACCAGCACGTGGTATTGCTGCATGACGCGAACCTGGACCGTACGTCCACCGGCACAGGTCCGGTGGCAGAGCACACGTTGGAGGAGCTCCGCTCCCTGGACTTCTCGTCGTGGAAGGGCGCACGCATTCCCGAGGCGTACGGGGGAGTGGCCGATCAATTCCTGACCTTGCCGGAATTGCTGGACATCCTGCGCGGGGCCGGCCGCGAGATTGGTTTGGCGATTGAGCTCAAGCATCCCAGTCCGTACCGGCTCAAGCTGGAGGACAGGGTGTTGGCGTTGCTGGAAGAAGAAGGCTGGACGCCGGTGGAATCCCGGCTGGAGAACATCCGGATATCCTTCATGAGCTTCGACACCGATTCCGTCCAACGATTGCTGCAGAGCGTGCCAAAAGAACACGTGTGCCAACTGGTGGACGACTTCACTGTGAAGGAGCTTCGGCAAGAACTCGGGCTGGGCTTCCTGACGGGCGGTGCGGTAGCCAACGTCATGCGTGCTACCCAGCTTGAGGCGGAGCGTGTCCTGGACGCAGGCGAAGCATCAATTGCCGGCCCGGGTATCGACTACATCAGGGAGCATGCGCGTAACGTGCAGCGGTGGTTGGAAGCCGGGCGTATATTCCGCGTGTGGACCGTGGACTCGGAAAAGGACGTAGCCCTGTGCCAGGGACTTGGTATCCATGAGATCACCACCAACAAGCCGGCGCAGGTCCTCAAGCAATTGATGGTGTCAAGCTGACTTTGGCGGCCACCCCGCTTGTGATTGAGTGGTCTCATGTCATTTCGCTGGTCAGCACAAGCAACCCGAACCACGTCCGCAGTAGCTTTGAGCGCACTGCTTCTGGCCAGCGCCGCGAAGCACTTCCGCACCCCTAAGTTCTACTACCCGGTGGTGCCGGACTACCTATGCCGCAACGACGAGCCGGCTGGCCGCCCGAATGGACCGCTGGCAGTCATGTCCCGCGAGGAATGGGTTGCCTCGTCCGGGCTGATCGAGGCGGCTGCCGCCGTCGGGCTCCTGATCCCTGCCACGCGAAAAGTTGCCGCGGACGCCACCACGGCGATGTTCACTGCATTCCTTGCCGGGCATATAGATGCACTTCGCCGTGCCTATGGTCCCAACGGCACGGCCGCCGAGCGCCGCATCCATACTGTCCGCCTGCCCCTGCAGATTCCGCTGATCCTGTGGTCGTGGAGCTTGCGGAAATGAGCGGCAGTGCTGCTCCCGTGAAGCTGAGGGAGTCGCCGGCTTTCAAGGTCGCTGTGTCCCTGAGTATCGCCACGGGCCTCTACGGAGTGTCCTTTGGAGCCCTCTCCGTGGCGTCGGGGTTCGATTTCTGGCAGACCATGGTGTTGAGCCTGTTGCTGTTCAGTGGCGGATCGCAGTTCGCCTTCATTGGTGTTGTGGCAGGCGGTGGCTCCGGAGTAGCGGCCATGACGGCCAGCGCCTTGCTGGGGTTGCGCAACGGCATCTATGGCATGCAGATCAACGCGATGCTCCGCCCTGGCGGATGGAAGCGTTATGTTTCGGCGCACATCACCATCGACGAATCGACAGCGACGGCGTCGGGCCAGTCCGATTCCGACGAGCAGCGCCGGGGGTTCTGGACTGCTGGAATCGGTATATTCATTCTCTGGAATATCTTTACGGCCATCGGGGCCCTGGCCGGGGACGCGATGGGCGACCCCAAACAATGGGGTTTGGACGGGGCCGCGGTTGCTGCTTTCCTGGCCCTGCTCTGGCCGCGGTTGAAAGGCCGCGAGCCCTGGGCAATCGCTGCTGCCTGCGCACTGGCTACCATCCTGGCCGTGCCCTTCGTTCCCTCGGGCGTTCCCATCCTGGTGGCGGCCGTGGTGGCAGGTGTCATCGGCTGGTTCAGCCACGCACGCCTGGACGAAGGGCTGGAGCCGGACGTGGATCCCTACGCGGAGAAACACCGGCATGGGAAGCCTGCGAATGGAGACACACAGTGAACCTGTGGCTATGGATCCTGATTGCCTGTGCGCTGGCATACCTCACCAAGCTGGTGGGCTACTTCGTTCCGGCCAAGCTGCTGGAGAGCCCCCGCATCATGCACGTGGCCGGCACCATGACCATTGGCCTGCTGGCCTCCCTGACGGTGGTCAACGCTGTTGCCTCCGGACAGGGACTGGTCCTTGATGCCCGCATCGGCGCCCTGGCAGCCGCCGCCGTCGCGCTGTGGCTTCGCGCACCGTTCCTGGTGGTGGTGATTTCGGGCGCCGCGGCCGCGGCACTCCTCAGGCTTCTGGGCTGGGGCTAGCGGTACTGCCGGCCATTGGGCTGCTGGACCGGCGGCTGCGGATAACCCTGCTGGACCGGCGGCTGCGCATAGCCCTGCTGGAAAGGCTGGGCATAGCCCTGCGGGTAGGCCACGAATTGCCGCCCGGCCGCCGGACCCAAATAGGGAGCCGAACCGTAGGAGAGCATCGGCACGAAGACCACAGGCAACAGGACCAGTCCAACGGTGTAGCCGGCGTCCTTGCCGAACGACTTGGAGAGGTCGTGGAGGGCCACGATGCTGAAGTAGATTCCTGCGAACGGGATAAGGCACAGCAAGAACCAGTACCAGGGGCGGCCTGCGATCTCCATGAGCTTGATGCTGTTGTAGATCGGAACAAAAGCTGCCCACGCAGGGCGGCCTGCCTTGGTGAACATTCCCATGTAGAGCACGCCGACGATCGCAAAGACCACTGCGAAGTAAATGACCATAAGCAGCAGGACCAGGCCGGCCGCCGCAGCGGATTCAGAACCGCTGGATGAGTATGTGCTCAGGGGAAAATTCATACAACCGAGCCTAGTGCCCCATAAGCTGTCCCGCGATGGGCAGGACTCACCACTCGACCGCGCCGATCGGCTGCGGCTAGAGAGCCTCGGTCAGCGTCACACCCGGAATGCCGGACTGTTCCGGAAGCGGTCGTGACGGGCGCTCGGTCCGGATGGCGTCTTCAATCAACGCCACGGGACGCTTCCACGCCGCAGAGCCCGGTTCCATGGTGTCCACGGCGCCAATCAGCATGGCCACAAGCCGGACCATGTCCTCGATGGTGATGTCGCGCCGCAAGGAACCCTGGCCTTGTCCCCGTTCAAGGAGGGTGGCCATGGAGCCGATGATGCCGCGGGTGATGCCTATCAAGAGTCCGCGGCGGCCTGCGACGGCGTCAAGGAGGTTCGCGTCTTCGCTGGCTACCTGCATCACGGCATCGATGACGTTGATGAGTCCTTCTGCGGCGTCCATGCCGTCCAAGGCTGCTGCGGCGACAGGGTCTACGTGCTGGCGCAGTTGGCGTGACAACGCGGCGAGGACAAGTTGCTCTTTGTCCGAGAAGTTGCGGAACAGCGTGGCCGGGCCAACCCCGGCGGTGGCGGCAATGGTCTGCAGGGGCACGTCGGGCCCGTGTTCCCGGAAGCATTGCCGGGCAGCGGTGATGATCTTGTCCACATTGCGTGCGGCGTCTGCCCTGAGGGGCTTGCGTTCAGAGGGCTGTTCCATGCTTGTCAGGGTAGCAACGGAGCGCCCTTGGCCCGTTGTTACGCGGGAGTAGGCCGTTATATGACAAACCAGTACGTGAAACACTGGATTCTATGTTGCTTGCTTTCTCAGTCGCCCCTTCGGGCCAGCCCGCATCCGCCACCAACGGCGGACCCACCCCCGACGCTTCCGTGCACGACGCCGTCGCTGCCGCCGTCAAGATCGTCCGCGAATCCGGACTGCCCAACCAGACGGACTCCATGTTCACCACCATCGAAGGCGAATGGGACGAGGTCTTCGACGTCGTCAAGCGCGCCACTGAAGCTGTGGGCCGCTACGGCAGCCGTGTCTCCCTGGTGATCAAGGCCGACATCAGGCCCGGGTACAGCGGCGAGCTGACCGGCAAGGTGGAACGACTCGAAGAGGCGATCTCCGCCACGGACTAGATCCTTCCCCAGCGAAGCCACCGGTGCCAGACTGTAGCCCATGATTGAACACGTGGCCGAGCCTGGTTGGGTCGACGTCGAGCATTACCTGACTGACGTCGTCGTGCGTCCTGATCCTGCCCATAAGCGGGCCCTGGCGTCCGCCGTCGAGGCCGGCATGCCGGCGATTGAAGTAGCCCCCAACGCAGGCAAGCTGCTCCGGATGTTGGTTCAGGTGTCGGGGGCCAGGCGGGTCCTGGAGATCGGAACCCTGGCGGGATTCAGCAGTATGTGGATGGCGCAGGGACTGCCTGACGACGGGCGGATAGTGACGTGCGAATTCCTCCAAAAGCACGCGGACGTGGCACGCGCCAACCTTGATGCTGCCGGGGTGGGGCACAAAGTGGATATCCGGGTGGGCGCTGCCCTGGACACCCTTCCCACGCTGGTGGGGCAGGAATCGTTTGATTTTGTTTTCATCGATGCGGACAAGGAAAACGACTCCAATTACCTCGACTGGGCTATCCGGCTGGGGCGCCCTGGCACGGTCATCGTGGTGGACAACGTCATTTGGGACGGCGCCATCCTGGAGCCGGAACGGGATCAGGTCAATGCGCCTGGCATCGTCAAGATGCTGGACATGATGGGCCAGGATCCGCGGCTGGACGCCACTGCCATCCAAACGGTGGGCAGCAAGGGCTGGGACGGTTTCGCGATAGCGCGGGTGCGCTAGTGGATTTCACGCTTCGCCCCGCTACGGTGGACGACGCCGAAGCGATGGCCCTCATGCATGTCCAGTCGTGGCGCGAAAGCTACGGGCACCTGTTGCCCCCGGTATTCTTCGAGAAACAGGAAGCGGCGCTGCCCGACCGCATCCAGCGCTACCGGGACTACATCGCGGCGGGTCACTCCAGGATGCTGGCCCACGATCCCGATGGTCTCCTGGTAGGCATCGGAGCCGCAGGCCCGGGCAGGGATGAGGACAGCCCCTGCGAACGGGAGCTTTTTATGCTCTACACCTTGGAACGCATCCATGGCCGGGGAGTTGGCCAAGCATTGGTGGATGCCTTGATCGGCGATGGCCCGGCGTACCTCTGGGTCCTGGACCACAACCCGCGCGCCCAGGCCTTCTATCGGCGAAACGGCTTTGTTCCGGACGGCAAACAGCAACTATGCGATCCCTCCTGGTACTCCCTGCCGGAACATCGCATGGTCCGTCCCGGGCTCTAGCAAGTTCCTCCCGCGCGAGCTGTTCCCACAGCAGACTCCTGTGGATATGGTGATCACGGGCGGTATCGATGAAGACCGCCCGGTCCGATTCCCGGGAGGAAGCATGTCTATTCCAGAGCAGGATCCAAGCCAGCAGGAAGGCCCCGCTGACGGTGGTGCGGACGGCGTCCCCGGCATGCACGACGGCGGCGCAGACGGTGGTGCCGACGGCGGCGCAGACGGTGGTGCAGAAGGCCCCGCTGACGGTGGTGCGGACGGCGTCCCCGGCATGCACGACGGCGGTGCCGATGGTGGCGCCGACGGCGGCGCAGACGGTGGTGCAGAAGGCCCGGCTGACGGTGGTGCGGACGGCGTCCCCGGCACGCACGACGGCGGTGCTGATGGTGGTGCCGATGGTGGCGCAGATGGTGGCGCGGACGGCGGCGCCGGACAACAGGGCAGCTAGGTTTGAGCTCTACCAGCACTGACTTCCAGGACCCCGGCGCCGTGAAAGGCGGCGGGGTCCTGGAGACACGCTTGATCGACATCGGCCAGGAGAAGTTCGCCAGTGACATCTGGGGGCGAACCGCACTGCTGACACGTGGTGTCAGCGACTTCTCCGATGTGTTCTCAGCCAGCGCAGTGGACGAACTGGTTTCACGGCGCGGGCTGCGGACGCCTTTCCTGCGCGTCGCCAAAGGCGGCTCCACGCTTCCCGAGTCCTCCTTCACTTCTCCGGCAGGGGTTGGCGCCACCATCTCCGACCAACTTGATGACACCGCGCTGTGGCGCAAATTCGCTGACGGCGCCACCCTCGTCCTGCAGGCGCTGCACCGCACGTGGGAGCCTGTGTCCAGTTTCAGCTCGCGGCTGGGCACTGAGCTTGGCCATCCCGTACAGGCCAACGCCTACATCACCCCGCCGCAGAACCGGGGCTTCGACGATCACTACGACGTCCACGACGTCTTCGTGCTGCAGATCGAGGGAACCAAGCGCTGGATCATCCATGAGCCGGTCCACGTGGATCCGCTGCGAAGCCAGCCTTGGACTGATCGCCGATCCGCCGTCGAAGAAGCCGCTCAAGGCGCGGCGTACATCGACACGGTCCTCGAGCCGGGCGATGTCCTTTACATGCCGCGAGGCTGGCTCCACGCCGCCCAGGCGCAGGGGAAAGTCTCCATCCATCTCACCTTGGGTATTCACACCTGGACCCGCCATGCCTTGGCCGAACATCTGGCACAGGCCGCGCTTGCCGCGCTTTGTGACGATCCAGGGATGCGCCGGTCCTTGCCGTTGGGAGTCGACGGACCTGAAGAGGAAATCTCTGCAGTCCGCGAACGTCTTGCCGCCGCTGTCCTTGAAGCCGATACCACGTCCCTTTTCCACCGTGCCCGAAGGGGACAAGGGCGTCCGGCTCCGCTTGGTCCGCTGGCCCAACTCGCGGCCATTGACGGCCTCAGGCCAGAGTCGCTGGTTCGTCTACGGGAGGCCTTGGAAGCTCGGTTTGATGGCTCACGCCTCACCACCCGCGTCGGTTGGCTCGACTTCCCCGAGGAAGATCTGCCGTCCGTGCGGCGCCTGCTGGAGGGCGGGGATTACCTCGCGGCGGACATCGGCCTGGCACTCGCCGAGAGGTTGTTGCGCGCAGGAGTTCTTGTCCCCGTCGCACAATGACGTCCCCGGCAGCCGCAACGGGACGCTTCTTCTGCGCGGAAACTGCCCAGGCGCGCGGGGACTCGATGGCAGGCACGGCGTCACCCGGCCTCGTCTGGATCCTCGTGGAGTACCGGGGCGCGTGGCCGCCCGACGGCTTTGACGCCCTTAATCTCGAGGCTGCGACCAAGGCGCTCGTCGTCTCTGCGGCGCGGACGGCGAATGCGCGGATTCTCCTGGTTCGGCGGCTCGGCCCTCGCCGCCGCCCGGGTCCGGGCAGCTGGGCCGTTCTTCGCCATGAAAGCTCCGGCGCCTATCGACAGCACTGGGGAACGTGGGAGCGGGATGAGGACCTCGCGGGGATAGCCTCAGCCCTGGCGTCTCCCGGAGAGCACGGTTTCCCGCCGGTCATCATGGTTTGCGCCCACGGTCAGCACGACCCCTGCTGCGCAGTATGGGGCCGCCCCGTGGGACGTGCACTCAGCGAGCGCTGGCCAGAGTTGGTGTGGGAGTGCTCCCATGTTGGCGGTGACAGGTTTGCGGCCAACGTGGTCATCGCCCCGGACGGCGTTTATTACGGAGGACTCGACGCCGGGTCCGCCGTGGCCACCGTTGAGGAGCACCTGGCCGCCCGTATCCACGCAGAGCATCTGCGCGGCTATACGGATCTCTTGCCGCCCCAGCAAGCCGCGGTGGTGGCAGTGCTGGGGCAGTTCGGTCCTGCCGGCCGGCAGGATTTTGTGGTCACTGAGACCTTGCGGGAAGGCGAGCACTGGCGCATCCGGATTACTGGCCGGCCGCCCCACCCGGCGCATCTCGAGGTGGAACTGCGGGCCAGCCGCGCACCCCAGAGGCAACTGACCTGCCGGGCGCCGGTGGAGGGCTCGGTCATCGTCTATGAAACACTTTCCATCCGCATAAACTGACACGTGCGGACCGCAGGCACCAACTGCCAGACCTAACGCGATTCCGGATCGTCGGGCGGATCCATGTCCAGCGGCGAATCGAGCAGGCCCGGCGGTTTGGGCACACGGGCCAGCAGCAGGCAGACCACCGTCAACCATGCGACGGCAACGGTCAACACCTCCGCCCACACCGATGCTCCGAGTTCCATGTAGAGATCATATGGCTCCAGGGGCCCTAAAGGTAAGTAGCCTTATCTTTGATGTGACCGTTCGGAGTAATGCGGCACTCTACTAGGCTTGAAGCATGACTCAAGCAGGGCTGAAGTAGTGGCGAAGCGCGGCAAACCCAACAGGTCCCAAAGGTCGACGACGGGAGTCGTCGAGGTGCCTTCCGGCACCCGTCCTGATGGTCCGGTTGCGGGGATCTACTACATCGATACCGGAGACTGCGAGCTCATCCCGGACCAGGACAACTCCAACGGCTGGCTGCTGAAGATCAACGGCGTGATGAGCTCGCACATTGACCTCGCGGATCCGTTGTTCCTGGATTTTGAGTACATGCGCTGGATCGCTGCCTTGGTGGAATCGCGCTGGCCGCCGGAGCAGAAGCCGAAGTTGCGGGCCTTGCACCTCGGCGGGGGAGCCTGCTCCATGGCTCGTTACTTCCACGCCGCCTACCCGGAAGCCCGGCAGGTGGTGGTGGAACTGGACGGTAAACTGGCTGACTATGTGCGCGGTTGGTTCGACCTTCCCAAGGCGCCGTTGTTGAGGCTCCGGGTGGGCGAAGCCCGGCAGGTCACTGAATCCCTCACCCCGGACACCCGGGACCTCATCATCCGGGATGTCTTCGCCGGTGCCTTTACGCCCCGTGCGCTGACCACCCGCGAGTTCACGGCGCATGCCGACGCGGTGCTTGCTCCCGACGGCCTGTACGTGGTCAACTCCGGGGATGCTCCTGACCTCAAGAATGCCCGGGCAGATGCCGCGACCATCGCGGACACTTTCGAGCACACCATGATCATTGCGGACCCTGCCATGCTCAAGGGCCGCCGGTACGGCAACATGATCATGGCCGGCAGCCACGCACCCTTCGGAGATGACCCCACACTGGCCCGCAAACTCCTGGGCGGGGGCGTCCCGGCGCACATCTGGGACGATGCGAAAGTCCGCTCCTTCGCGGCGGGAACCCCGGTGCGGCACGACCCCGCAGCGGTGCCTTCGGACGCACCCTCAGTTGCGGCTGAGTGAGCTGTTCCACGCCTCCCACAATGTGGCGTAACGGCCCCCGGAGGCCAGTAGTTCCTGATGCGGACCCGACTCGATAATCCGCCCCTGCTCCATCACCACAACGGTGTCCGCCGACGCTGCTTGTGATAACCGGTGTGCGATCACCACGGACGTCCGGCCGGCCAACGCGGCTTCGGCAGCCTGGTCCAGCATGGTGGCTGAGCCGGTTCCCGCCTCAGCAGTAGCCTCGTCGAGGACCGCGATGGGCGGATCCTTGAGCATGAGCCGGGCCAGCGCGAGTTGCTGTGCTTGCTCCGGGGTGAGCTGGTGGCCACCGGCGCCTACGGAAGTCTTCAGTCCGTCGTCGAGCGTGTTCATCCACGAAGCCCCCACGGCGGCGAGGACGCCGGAGAGTTCCGCGGGGGAAGCGTCCGGTTTGGCAAGCTTGAGGTCCTCGGCCAGCGTTCCGGAGAAGACGTGAACCTCCTGGCTGACCATCGCGATCCTCGAGTGCAGGTCCGCGGGGGCCGCGGCGGCTGAGTCCAGCCCACCCACCCAGGCGGTCCCGCTGTCCGGGTGTTCCAGGCCCATGATGACCTTGGCCAGGGTGGTCTTTCCGGCTCCTGAGGTGCCAACGACCGCAACCCGCTCGCCCGGGAGCACTGTGAGTGAGACGCCGTGGAGCGCGGGCCGTTGGCCCGGGTAGGCGAAGGTGACGTTGTCCAGGACGATGCCGGAATCAGTGCCGCGGGAATCGGCGGTAGGGGACGTCTTGGCTGTGGACATGGTCAACCCGAACATGCGCCCCAGGCCGGCAGCCGCTTTCTGGAGTTCATCGAACTGCCCCAGCACCAGCCCGATCGGATCGAACAGCCGGTAGAAGTACAGCGCAGCTGCTGTAGCCGCCCCAATAGTCACGATGCCCTCGGCGTGAAGCCAGAAGCCCACCACCAGCACCGCGGACAGGCCTATGAGTTCCGCAAGGTTGAGGCGGTTGTAGAACCGTGTCAGGTAGCTGACTCCCTTGAGCGCGTGGCCGATGTTCTCCTGGGAAGCAGCTGCCACCAGTTCCGCATGGCGCGGCCCGAGGCCCAACGCCAGGACCGATGGCGAGCCATGGACGGTCTCGATGATCTGTTCGGTTCGATTGGCCTCCGTGATGCGGACGGTCCGGTAAATGGGGGCGGTCCGTTTGAGGAACCACCGCAGCGTGAACACCTGCAGGGGTGCGGCGATGAGGACGGCCACTGCAAAGCGCCAGTCGATAACTCCCAGGCCCAGCAACGTAACGGCGATGGTGAAGGCTGCGCTGGTGAAAGCGGGCAGCACTCCGGAAATGGCCTCGCTGACAGCCTCGACATCGCCGGATACGCGGGCCACAACATCGCCGATGCCCGCCTTTTCGAGCTGTGCCAAGGGCTTCCGGACTGCCGCCGCGAAGACCTCCTCACGGAGCCCGGCGAGGGCTTCCTCGCAGATCCGGGCCAGCAGGTTCTGGCCGAGGATTCCCAGCAGTGCGCCGCATCCGCCCGCAACCAGCAAGCCGATGGCCAGCCACAGCAAGTTCATGACGTCTCCGCCGCTGGCCGCGATGTTGACCATGATGCCCAGGATCGCTGGAGCGGCCAGTCCACAGCAGGCCGCCGCCAGCAAGACGAACACGGTCAAGGCGAGCCGGCCGGGGCGCTGTGCCAACAGGCGCCACATGGCCCGCCGGGTCTCGCGGGGTGTAGCGATGGGCAGGATGTCGGTGCTCATGAACCCACCACCTCGCGGTAGCCGGCCGACGTCGCGAGGAGTTCCCGGTGTGTCCCGGTTTCCGACGCGCCATCGGCACCTCCCACCACTACCCGGTGACAGACGGCCAACAGCGTGGGACTGGTGGTGACCAACACCAACGCCTTGTCCGGGAAGTTTCCGAGTCCGTCCGCGATCACAGCTTCGGTAGCGGTGTCGACGGCGGTGGTGGGGTCGTGCAGGACCAGCACCGGCTGCCGCTGGTGCAGCGAGCGGCTAAGAACCAGCCGCTGCCGCTGCCCACCGGACAGGCTCTGGCCGTGCCCGGTAAGAACGGTTTCGGGTCCCTCCGGCAGTTGGGAAATAAAATCCTCGACGGCGGCAGCCGCCAGGGCCCGTTCCTGCAACGCGGCGTCGGCCGCTGCCACGTTGTCGCGGACAGTGCCGCGGAAAAGGACGCCTTCATGACTGTCGGCGAAGACTTTGGACCGGACATCCATGGGGTCCAGGTCGGCGGCGTCGTGGCCGTCGATGGAGACTGCGCCGCGGGGAGCGGGGGTGCGGCAACCGAGGGTGTCCACCAATCGCCTGGCTTGCGAGCCGTCCGGTAGCACCACGCCCACGATCTCGCCGGCGGACGCCGTGAAGGGCGGGAAGTCGCTGTTGTCCGGGCAGTCACGGAGCTCAAGGAGCGGTGCCGGTTCCCCCACGAAGGTGGGCCGTGCTGCTGACCCGGCGGCCGCCGTCGTGCGTTCTGCTGCGGCAAGGCGTTCCCCGTCAACAGGTGCGGGCACCGCATCCGGTTCCTCGAGCAGTACCGCGATGCGTACCGCTGAGGCCCGTTTCCGGGCGAGTTCCACGCTGAGGAAGCCCAGCGCGGCCATGGGTCCCTGGACATATTGGGCCACGCCGACGATTGCCACCAGTTGGCCTACAGTGATGCTGCCTTGGACGGCGAACCACGCTGCGAAGAAGGCGATCCCGGCCAGGAACGCCGCGGACAGCGCGGTGCTGGCGCCGTTATAGGCGGACCTGGACCGGACAGCCCTCAGTCCGGCCAGCAGTGATGTCCGGCTGGCCTCCTGGTATCGGATGACAGCTGCTTCTTCGGCGCCAAGTCCCTTGAGGGGACGTGACCCGGTCACAAAGTCCGTGGCCAACGCGCCGGCGCGGGCCGCCGAGGACTGTTCCACATCGCTGCGGTCCTCCAACGGTTTGGTGAGGCGCTGCATCACCACCAGCATGACGGGCGTGGCCACCAGGACTGCGATGCCCAAGGGGACCGAAATCATCAGCAGTGTCACGGCGGAGGTTGCGACGCCAGCGGCGGCAGCAAGGCCCCCACCGATGAGCCATGACAGGCCGGCAACCCTGTCTGCGTCGGAGGAGGCGATCGCCACGATTTCGCCGGGTGCGCGCCGGGCTGCCAAGCCGCGTGGGTGAAGGGTGCGTTCCACCGCCAACTGCCGGAGGTCGTGCGAACCGTAGAGGAAGGAGCGGTTGGTGGCCAGGGTGCCGATGCGCCAGGAGAGGGCGAGCACCACGAAGACGACAGCCAAGGCACCAAGCCACCAGAGGAGGGCGCCGGCGTCGTGCGGTGCAATTGCTTTGTCAACGGCGGCGCCGATGGTCGCCGGAACCAGGGCCTCGCTGACCTGATGCAGAATGAAGCCGGCGCAGCCCACCAGCAGCAACTTCCAGCGGCCATTGGCCAACAGGGTGAACTTGAACAGACGGGAAGCCGTCCACGGTGTTGGCTTGTTACGCCCGGGTGGGCAGGACGGAATGGCGGAACGGGAGGGCATGCTTACCATAGTAAGGCTCACCTAACTTCGAGAAGGCCAGATGACCCGCCAAGCTATATCGCAATCCGGACAGACCGCGCCACAGGCGACGGCAGGGGTGGGAGTACAGCAGGTCAATGGCGTCTGCACGCAGTATTTCGAGTGCGCGACGCCCGCAACCTGGACTGAACACGTCCACACTACCCATGAGTTGCTGTGGGGTGCCCGCGGGGTCCTGACGGTGGAAGCCGATGGCGGCTTCTTCGCCGTACCGGCAACCCTGGGCCTCTGGATCCCCGCAGGTGTGGTCCATGCTGTGAAATCCACGCAGGGGACGGGGTTTTATTGCTCGCACATTGACGGCCAGGTAATGCCCCATCTGGCGAGCCGGACCGTGGCGGTGACGGTGCCAGCCGCAGCGCAGGAGCTGTTGCGCCACATGAGCGCTTTCGATATGGACGACTCCATCCGTGAACGCTCGGAGCAGGTGGTGGTGGGACTTTTGGATGTTGTGGATGCCCGGCCGATGCTGCTGCCGATGCCCACGGACCCCCGGCTGGAACTCATAGCCCGGGCGCTTCTGGATGATCCAGCCTTGGACCGTTCCCTGGAGGAGTGGAGCGTGAAGGTTGCCATCAGTGTCCGTAACCTTTCCCGCCTGTTCCACAAGGAAACCGGAATGACGTTTGCGCAGTGGCGCATCCATGCCAGGGTGCGGGTCGCCTTGGGGCTGCTGGCTGCCGGCTACCCCGTTTCTTCGGTCAGTAGACGGGTGGGCTACAACAACCCGAGCGCCTTCGTTCAGGTGTTCCGAAAGGTGATGGGGCACACTCCCGGCTGGTACGTGGCGTCGCTTAAGGCCGGAAACCATCACTCTTTGGCCGGTTCCGTATAGATTTCAGCGGTTTCTCAGGCGCGTGCGTTGTTAGGGTAGGTATACCTAACTTCGGCAGCCGCTGCGAGAGCCCATCAATGGGGCCGCGGTCGCCAACGGGAGCTCTCCGTCTCCCCTGAGAACCAAGAGGACCGCAGTGATTTCACGCTCTAGAACCATGTCTGCCGCCGTTGCGGCCCTGGCATCCGCAGCTCTTCTCCTCAGCGGATGTGCCACTACCGATGCCAGCGCCAGCGCGAAATCGGAAACCCGCACCGTCACCAGTGAGGTCAAAGAGGTCAGCATCCCCGCGGAGCCCAAGAAGGCTTTGGGCATGTACACCACGGACCTGGACATGCTGATCACGCTGGGCATTCCGCTGGCCAGCCAGCAGCCCATCCGGGACAGCGGTTACACAGGCTTCCCGTCCTTCTTTGACCAGGAAGCACTCAAGGGCATCACGCCCTTCACCAACTACCCGGAATTCAACTTTGAAGCCATCCTCAAGGCCCAGCCGGACGTCATCCTGAATGGCCTGGGCTACGAGAAGGAGCTTGACGGCAAGCTTTCCGACATCGCTCCCACCTACACGTTCAACGGCTTCGACGGCAGCGACTGGCGCACCAAGTTCAAGACCGTAGCCGAGGCCTTCGATAAGACGGAGCAGTATCAGGCGTGGATGGACAAATACCAGGCAAAGGTGGACGACGTGAAGAAGCGCCTGGCCGCCGCAGGCAAGAGCGACCTGGTGATAGGCCCCGTGGATTACTACGAGGACCAGGTCTCGGTCAGCTGCTATGGAACGCCATGCCTGGTCATCAAGGACCTGGGCTTGAAGGTATCCCCGCTCGCCGACGGCGAAGGCTCCAAACTAAGCGCCGAGCAACTGGAACAGCTCAACGGTATCGATGCCATCATCACCACCGAAGTTCCCGAGAAGGACGGCGCCAACCCGGACGCGTTCGCCCCGCTGGCCAACAACAAGCTGTGGACCTCGCTGCCTTTCGTGGCCAACAAGCAGATCCACACGTACGACCTCGAGATGATCTACGGCTCCCCGAGCGGCCAGTACGCCCTGCTGGAGAAGTTCGAAAAGGCCCTTCTGCCATGATGGGCATCTACCGGGCCGAGGTCCTCGCTACCCGCCGTCTGACGCCTGGAATGGTGCGGATTACCTTCGGCGGTCCCGGCTTGGCCGGCTTCGACACCACGGGTGTCGGCGACGAATATCTTCGGGTTTTTCTGCCCGATCCTGGCACGCATGAGGCCCGGCTGCCCATCTCCACCGGGGACTCCTGGGACTGGGCGAGTGATGTTGAGCCGTCCGCGATGCGGACCTACACAGTCCGCGCTGTGGACCCGGCTGCCGGAACGGTGGACATTGACTTCGTCGTCCACGACGGCGGATTGGCAGCTTCCTGGGTGCAGCGCGCCCAGGTGGGTGACGTCGTCGGGCTTAACTCGCCTACGGGACTGTACGAACCCCCGGCAGACCTCCAGTGGCAGATCCTGCTGGCCGACGCTACCGGCCTCCCGGCCGTCGCGCGGTTGGTGGAGCAGACGCCGCCGGGTGTCCGGACCCGCGTCCTGATCGAGGTAGAAGAGCCTTCGCATCAGCAGGAGTTGGCCCTCGGCGCCGGAACGGAAGTGGCCTGGATCTACGGCGGCAATGGTCACAGCCAGTCCCGCCTGGACGAGGCCCTCAAGAGCATGGAGTTGCCCGGCGGCGTGGGCTACATCTGGGTGGCCGGTGAAACCAAGGTGCTGCGCGGGATCCGCAAGTACCTCCGGCATGACAAGAAGCTCACGCCCGAGTCCTACAAGCTGATCGGCTACTGGACGGACAAGAGCGAGGCCTGGGAAGAGCGTTGGGAAAATCTCGACGCCGAAACCCGCCGCTGGTTCGACGAACTTTGGTCCAACGAGAAGCGCGATCGCGAGGAAATCGTGGACCTGCAGGACGCCAAGTTCGAATTGCTGGGCCTCTAAATGGCGTCCGGAACCATTGCGCCGCGCCCGGTCATAGCTGAACCTCAGGACGCGGCGCCGGCTTCTTCTGCAGGCGCACGCCCCGCAGGGTTGGCGGCCGTGAACCGGCACCGACTCCTGGGACTTCTTGCAGCGATTGCCGCGCTGGCCCTGGTTCTGTGGCTAAGCCTGGTGGTGGGATCCAAGGATGTGGACATGGGCCATCTCTGGCCCGCCATCACCGCGTACAACGGCACTCCGGAGCACGTGATCATCCACGACCTCCGCCTGCCCCGCACAGTCACCGGAGTTGTGGTGGGCATTGCCCTCGGCTTGTCCGGGGCGCTGATCCAGGCCCTGACGCGCAACCCGTTGGCGGACCCAGGCATCCTGGGCGTCAACGCGGGTGCGGGCTTTTTCGTAGTGCTCGGGGTTGCGCTGTTCGGCGTGACCAGCATCCACGAGTACATCTGGTTCTCTTTCGCCGGTGCCGTGGTTGCCACCGTGGCCGTGTACTTCATCGGGTCACGGGGGAGGGGCGGGGCCACCCCGCTCCGCCTCACCCTCGCCGGCGTTGCATTGGGTGCAGTCCTGGGCGGAATTTCGTCAGGGATCACTCTGTTGCGGCCCGCCGTGTTCGACAGCATGCGCAGTTGGAGCGCCGGAACACTCAGCAACCGCACGTGGGAGATCTTCACCACCGTGGCGCCGTTCATCCTTGTTGGAACGCTCATCGCGTTGGCAATGGCCCGGCCCCTGAACGCCGTGGCCATGGGCGACGACACCGCCAAGTCCCTCGGTGCCAACATCGTGCGCACGCGGGTCTGGACCATCGTGTCCGTCACCTTGTTGTGCGGCGCCGCAACGGCAGCGGCAGGACCCATCGGCTTTGTGGGGCTCATGATTCCGCACGTAGCCCGGTGGATCGTCGGGCCGGACCAGCGCTGGATTCTGGCCTACACGCTGGTGCTTTCGCCCGTACTGCTGCTCGTCTCTGACATTGCGGGCAGGCTGGTGCTCCGCCCTGGCGAAATGCAGGTCGGCATCATCACCGCCTTCATTGGTGCACCCGTCCTGATTTGGCTCATCCGACGCCGGAAAGTGAGCACGCTGTGACGCGTACCTATCCCGCGCCTTCCACCCGTCAGTCCCCTCCCCTCGACTTCGGACGCAAGACCCTTGCTGTCCGCCCCTTCGGCGGGCGGCTTTCACTGCGCGTCGACGTCCGTACCCTTGTTGTCACCGCCGTCCTCGTCGCCACCGCCCTGGCGCTCGCCGTCGTCGCCCTTGGCCTGGGCGAGTTCAGCGTTGCGGTGCCGGACGTCGTATCGGCTTTGCTGGGTCAATCCAGCGGAGCCGTGCACATGGTGGTGGTGGAGTGGAGATTGCCCCGCGTCCTCCTGGCCCTTTTATTGGGGGCGGCCATGGGGGTCAGTGGGGCAATCTTCCAGTCGCTGACGCGAAATGCGCTGGGAAGTCCGGACGTCATCGGCTTCAACACCGGCGCCTACACGGGTGCCCTGGTGGTCATCCTGCTGATGGGTGGCGGCTACTTTGCAGTGTCGGCCGGTGCGTTGGTGGGCGGCCTGGTGACTGCTGCCCTGGTGTACCTGTTTGCGTATAAGAAGGGAATCCAGGGGTTCCGGCTCATCATTGCCGGCATTGCTGTGAGTGCCATGCTGGCGTCCGTCAACACCTGGATGATCCTCAAGGCCTCCCTGGAGCAGGCGATGTCCGCGGCCGTTTGGGGTGCCGGTTCCCTCAACAAGGTCTCGTGGGACCAGGTGCTTCCTGTGGTGGGTGTCTTTGTGCTGCTGCTGGCCGCGTTGGCGTTTTACGGCAGGCGGTTGGGGCTCTTGGAGATGGGCGACGACGCCGCCAGGGCCCTGGGGGTTCGGCTGGAAGGTTCGCGGCTGGTTTTGGCAGTGGTGGGCGTGGCATTGACGGCGATGGTCACCGCTGCGGCCGGACCGATCGCGTTTATCTCCCTTGCCGCCCCGCAACTGGCACGCCGGTTGACCCGTTCCGCTTCGGTGGGAATGTTTCCTTCGGCTGCTATGGGGGCCTTCCTGCTGGTGGCCAGCGACATCGTGGCGCAGAACCTGTTCGCGCCGATCCAATTGCCCGTGGGTGTGGTGACCGTCAGTATCGGCGGCTGCTACCTCGTATGGCTCCTTGCCCGCGAAGTGAAGCGGCAATGAGCCAAGAAGTGAAGGAGTTTGCTGTGACTGATGTGGTGGATGTTCCGGCTTCTGTTGGCTCGCTGACGGCTACCGCCCGGCTGCACGCTAAGAATGTGAGTCTGGGGTATGCGGGCAGGGTCGTGTCCGAGGCGCTGGACGTGCGCATTCCCGATGGCGGGTTCACCGTGATAGTTGGGCCCAATGCCTGCGGAAAGTCAACGCTTTTGCGCGCGCTGTCACGGCTCCTGGAACCGACGTCCGGTGCTGTTCTCTTGGACGGGAAGAGCATCTCCTCCTTCGGCGCCAAGGAAGTCGCCCGACGGTTGGGGCTCTTGCCGCAGACCTCCATTGCGCCCGACGGAATCACCGTGGCGGACCTCGTTGCCCGGGGGCGCTACCCGCACCAGAAGCTGTTGCGTCAGTGGTCCGAGGCAGACGAAGCGGCCGTGGTTGCTGCCCTGGAAGCCACGAATGTGGACGGGCTGTCCGGGCGTCTGGTGGACGAGCTCTCCGGCGGGCAGCGGCAACGCGTCTGGGTGGCCATGGTCCTGGCCCAGCAAACCCCGCTTCTCCTGCTGGACGAGCCCACTACGTTCCTGGATATCGCGCACCAGATCGAGCTCCTGGAGTTGTTCCGGCGGCTTAACCGCGAAGGGAACACCCTGGTGGCCGTGCTGCATGACCTCAACCACGCCTGCCGCTACGCCACGCACCTCGTGGCCATGAAGGACGGCGCAGTGGTGGCCGAGGGACGGCCCGCCGATGTTGTGACGGCCGAGCTGGTGGAGCACGTGTTCGGCCTGCCGTGCATCGTGATCGATGACCCCGTGAGCCACACGCCGCTGGTGATCCCGCTGGGGTCCTGATGCCCCACGCGACGTGGCAGTTAAGGGCAATGTTTTCGACGGCCATTGTCATTAAATGCCACTGCGGCGATTCACCAGATCGGAAAATCAGCTAGAGACCTGTCTGACTCACACCGTACTCGGCCTGCTCCGGCGTGAAGCCTTCGAACAGCAGTTGATCGATCAAACCTGCACGTGAGAATGAGCTGAACTCCAAGTAGTTCTTAGCCTTCTTGGCTGCCTGTTGGTTCCAGTCGACCTTGACACGGTCTGCGGCCCAAGTCGCATCCTCTGTGGAGTACTTCTCAAACTCAAGTTGCTTGATGAGCCCCGGGTAAGAGAACGCTGTGAACTCGAGGTAGCTGGTTGCTTTTCGCAGGGCGTTTTGTTGGCTAACTGTTCCAGCGGCCGCTTTTGCTGCCGCTTCGGCTGCAGCCTTAGCCGCAGCGTCTGCAGCTTCTGCATCGGCTTTTGCTTTTACTGAAGCCTCTGCCTCGGCTTTGGCTGCGGCTTCTGTCTGGGCTTTTGCCGCGGCATCCGCTTCAGCTTTTGCCTTTAACTCCGCCTCTGCTTTCGCCTTCGCTGCGGCTTGCGCCTCCTTTTCCGCTGTTGATTGCACGGAGGCCGAAGCCGAAGCCGAATCCGGCGCTGCACCTCTGGTGCTGGATAACGTGGGGGCTGCAGTTGGGCCGGATCCAATGCGGACGACATTCACAATAATGCCGAATAGGACGAAAATGCCCGTGACGATCAGTGCCACTTTCTTGTGCCGCTGGTAGCCCTCCAACGGGAGCCCTCGTTTGTCGCGGGTTTGGTTCGCCAGGACCAGTATGAGGTCGATGAGGGCCCAGATGCCCAGGCCGCCAAAAGTAATCAGCTTGAGGATGCCGGTTACGACTTTGCCCAGGTAGAACCGGTCTACGCCAAAGACTCCAAGGAGAAGAGACAACAACCACGTAACAAGAAATGATTTGTTGCTTTGTGGCGCCTGTCCGTAGCCCGGTGGAGGGGGATACGGGGCGGGGTAGGGATTTTGGCTCATGACGGTCCCTTCAAAACGACACCTGTCCGATGCACGAGGCGGGCCGTGCGGGATGGGTGCGGTGAGTGAGCGCTCGACGAGGGAACAGCGTCGAGCCAAACGCCCTAGGCGGCGCGCCGCTAGTTGCGAAAGACATGATCACCTCCCCAGAAGCGTCACGGGCGTCAATGCCCGTAGACGGATGCTACACGTTGTCTGGCGGAATGGAACCCCAATGCAACAGTCCCGCGAGGTGGCATGTAATGACAATGCTTTTCGGAAAAAATTGTCATTAGATGCCACCTTTGGCGCGGGCTATTCAGCCCCCAGCAGTTCCTCTCGTCGCCGCTCGGTTTCCTCGCGCAAAGCCTGCACGACGGCGGCTACCGCGGGGCGGCGCATTGAGTCCGGGCGGAGGACCATCCAGTAGGGGAGAAGCTCGGCGAAGTCCGCTGGCAGGAGACGCACCAAATCCGTGTGCCGGTCAGCCATGAAACACGGCAGGAAGCCAACACCTGCTCCAGCCCGGGTGGCCTCGACGTGCACGAACACGTTGGTGGAGCTCAGCCCGTCCCGCATGGTCGGAACCAACCTGCGCGGGGCGTCAAGGTCATCCACTTGGAGCATGGAATCCACAAAGTAGACCAGCTGGTGCTGCGTGAGTTCCTCAATACTTGACGGGGTGCCGTTGTCCTTCAAATAGGCACGGGACGCGTACATCCCCAGCCGGTATTCGCCCAACCTGATCGCTTCGGCCCGGTGCACCTGCGGCGTCCCAACCACCACTTCAATATCCAGGCCGGAGCGCTGCTGCAACGCCCGTCGAGTCACCGTCACGATCTCCACGCTCAGCCCAGGGTGCTCCCTCCGCAAACGTGCCACCGCTGGGGCCGCGATATATGCGCTGAAGCCATCGGTCGCGGTCATGCGTACGACGCCGGTAATGGGGTCGGGGGCGCGGTCGCTGGGTCCCAGCGCGCCCACCGCAGCTTCAATCCGTTCTGCGACCAGCACGGCTTCCGCGCCCAGCTCCGTCACTTCCCAACCGCCCGCGGCCCGCGCGAGGATCCTGCCTCCCAGCGCTTTCTCCAACGCCGCTATCCTGCGCGAAACGGTGGTGTGGTTGAGCCCCAAGGCTTGGGCCGCCGTCGTAAATTTCCCTGAACGTGAGACGGCCAGGAAGATGAGGAGGTCATCCGGGTTCGGCTTCATATCTGCAATTTTGCACACACAGGGTGCTGCTTTGGTCATTGAGACACAACAAATCTGCGGCAATACTCAGTGGAGCATTTCGTGTTGTGGATCACATCACGTTCAAAAGGGTCAAAGAGGACACTGAGGAGATGGATATGAGCGTAGAGCAGCGCTCCGCATCAAAAGCAGGGAAGGGCTCCGGCGAAGGCTCCGGACTCAAGAAGATTGTCGCGGCCTCGATGGTGGGCACCGTGGTGGAGTGGTACGAGTTCTTCCTGTACGCCACGGCCGCCACGCTGGTTTTCGGCAAGTACTTCTTCCCGAGCACCGGCAATGAACTGGACGGCATCATCCAGGCGTTCATCACCTACGCTGTCGGATTCGTTGCCCGTCCGCTCGGTGGCATCGTGTTTGGCCAGATCGGCGACAAGCTTGGCCGCAAGCCCACTTTGCAGCTGACCATCGTGATTGTGGGCGTCTCCACCTTCCTGATGGGCTGCCTCCCGGGCTTCATGGAAATCGGGTACTGGGCACCGGCCATGCTGGTGGCGCTCCGCTTCATCCAGGGCTTTGCGCTCGGCGGCGAATGGGGCGGCGCCGTGCTGCTGGTGGCTGAGCACAGCCCCAACAAGTCGCGCGGATTCTGGTCATCGTGGCCGCAGGCAGCAGTGCCGGTGGGTAACCTCCTGGCCACCGCAGTCCTGTTCACCATGTCCTCGGTCCTCAGCAGCGAAGCCTTCCTTGGTTGGGGCTGGCGCGTAGCGTTCTGGCTCTCCGCCGTGATCGTTTTCGTTGGCTACTACATCCGCACCCACGTCACCGAAGCCCCCATCTTCCTCGAAGCCAAGGCACAGGTGGAGGAGTCCAAGGCCATCAGCTACGGCGTTGGCGAAGTCATCCGCAAGTACCCCAAGGGCATTCTTCAGGCCATGGGCCTCCGTTTCGCAGAGAACATCATGTACTACCTGGTGGTGAGCTTCGCGATCGTGTACCTCAAGAGCGTCCATAAGTACGACACCTCCTCGCTCCTGCTGGCACTGCTGATTGCCCACGTCATCCACTTCCTGGTCATCCCGCAGGTGGGACGACTGGTGGACTCGTGGGGACGCAAGCCCGTTTACCTGGTGGGCGCGATTGCGGGCGCAACCTGGCCATTCTTCGCCTTCCCCATGTTCGATACCAAGAACGCCGTGATCATCGTGCTCGCCGTGACCATCGGCCTCTGCCTGCACGCCTTCATGTACGCCGGGCAGCCGGCCATCATGTCCGAGCTCTTCCCCACCCGCATGCGCTACTCGGGTGTATCCCTGGGCTCTCAGGTCACCTCGATCTTTGCGGGCTCGCTCGCACCGTTGCTGGCAACCCAGTGGCTCAAGGACACTGGTTCCTGGGTTCCCACAGCCATCTACCTGGTGGTCGCCTGCGCCATTACGGTCGTCGCCGTTGTTTCACTGAAGGAGACCAAGGGCATCGCGCTCCAGGAAGTGGACCAGGCCGACGCCATCCGCCACGGGCTGACTACGTCAACTACTTCGAAAGGCTAAATCCGTGGACAACTCCTTGAACGGACGCAAAGCACTGGTGACCGGCGGGGCGAGCGGTATTGGGGCGGCCTGTGCCCGGGCGCTCGCCGCCCGCGGGGCGAAAGTAGTAGTGGCCGACGTCGATGCCTCCGGAGCTGCGGCACTCGCCGATGAGCTGGGCGGCACGGCCTGGACAGTGGACCTTTTGGACGTCGACGCCCTGGCCGCTCTCAGCCTTGACTGCGACATCCTGGTCAACAACGCCGGCATCCAGAGGGTCGCGCCCATCGAGGAGTTCGAACCCGCGGAGTTTCGGCGGATCCTGGCCCTGATGCTGGAGGCGCCGTTCCTCCTCATCAGGGCCGCACTCCCGCACATGTACGCCAATGGGTTCGGCCGGATCATCAACATCTCTTCGGTCCACGGACTCCGGGCCTCCGCCTACAAGAGTGCCTACGTCTCCGCCAAGCACGGGCTGGAAGGGCTGAGCAAAGTCACCGCGTTGGAGGGCGGCGAACGGGGGGTTACCTCCAACTGCATCAACCCCGGCTATGTACGCACGCCCTTGGTGGAGAAGCAGATTGCCGATCAGGCCCGGCTCCACGGCATTCCCGAGGCCGAGGTCCTGGCAAAGGTGATGCTGACGGAGTCCGCAGTGAAGCGCCTGGTGGAGGTGGAGGAAGTTGCGTCGTTGGCTGCGTGGATGGCCTCCGACGACGCCGGCATGGTTACCGGCGCGAGCTACACCATGGACGGCGGCTGGTCGGCCAGGTAAGGCGCCGCTGGGTTAGTTCTGGCCGCCGATGATGGCTTCGGCATTGTCGAAGGCCCATGTCACCAAGGGAATGAGCAGCGTGCTGAGCTCGCGGCCGCGTTCGGTGAGGCTGTAATCCACGCGGGGCGGGATGACGGGCTGTGCGTCACGGCGGACCAGCCCGTCCCGCTCGAGTGTCTTGAGGGTTTGGGCGAGCATTTTCTCGCTGATGCCCTCGGCCCGGCGGCGCAATTCGCTCCAGCGCTGATCGCCTTCGGAGAGTGACAGCAGGATCAGCACGCCCCATTTGCTGGTGATGTGATCCAGCACCGTCCGGCTGGGGCAACCAGCCGGGAACACGCCGTCGGCAATGGTTGCGGGGAGCGGCGCCGGGAGGTCACTTACTTTCATGTGCGTACCTTACCTTAAAGTGCGTACTAACTTTTGGGAAGTTTCCGGAAGTGGGGCTCGTTATCCACCATGACAGAGCAAAACTTCCGTTGAAAGGAACCACCCATGAGCATCGTTGTCGCTGGAGCAACCGGACAGCTTGGCCGCCACGTAGTAGAGGCCCTTCTAGAGCGCAACGTCCCCGCGGCGGACATTGTGGCCACCGGCCGTTCGGTGGAGAAGCTGTCTGACTTCGCCGAACGCGGCGTCACGGTTCAGGAGATGGACTACGAAAACCCGGCATCCGTTGCCGAGGCTCTGAAGGGTGCCACCAAGGTTCTGCTGATCTCCAGCAGCGCAGTGGGCCAGCGGGTTGAGCAGCACCGCACGGTCATTGAGGCTGCCAAGACGGAGGGCGTGGAACTGCTGGCCTACACCAGCATTGCCAACGCGGACACCACGGGAATGAAACTGGCCGCCGAGCACCAGGCAACGGAGGAGCTCCTCAAGGAGTCCGGTGTTCCGTTCGTCCTGCTGCGCAACAGCTGGTACTTGGAGAACTACACCGAGCAGCTGCAGGGAACCCTGGCGCAGGGTGCCATCGCGGGTAGTGCGGGAGACGGCAAGGTCAGCGGCGCCACGCGTGCTGATTACGCGCAGGCTGCGGCCGCTGTCCTGGTGGCGGATCACCAGGCTGGCAAGGTGTACGAACTGGGCGGAGACCACGCCTTCACCTTGGACCAGCTGGCCTCTGAGATTTCCTCCGCCGCCGGCCGCGAGATTGCCTATAACGATCTGCCCGCCAACGAATACCAGCAGATCCTGGTGGGTGCAGGCGTGCCGGACGCCTTCGCCGAAATCCTTGCCGACTCTGATCTTGGAATTGCGCGCGGCGATCTGCTGGTCACCAGCGGTGATCTCCAGAAGCTGATCGGCCGCCCGTCGACCCCGCTGTCCGAGGCCGTGCGTTCCGCCGCCGCCTCCCTCTAGGCCAACTGTCACTTGGCGGGCTTGTCACACAGATGTTTATGGGTTTTCCACATAGACAACTTTGGGTCTGATGTTCGGACAAGGTCGCTGGAAGAGTGCCTGTATGGGCAGAATTCGGCGATCGCAGCGGGCAACACTGGCTTCGCCGCCGCTTCCTGACCGTGTATTGGCTTCTTCAGCGGTTGCTCCTGAAGTGCCCGCAGCCGGCATGGGGATTCGGGGTCTCGTCCTTGCACTCGAGTCGCTTGCGATCGCTTCCGATAGCTCGGGGCTTATCGATGAAATACGCGATCTTGAGGAGTTGAAGTCTGCAATTTCCGCCCGGCATGCCCGTGCTGCAGTGGCATTTGACCTGGCGCAGCGGGCGGAGCAGGCCCAAGCCGGGGTTCCTGCGGCTGAGCGAGGGATGGGCGTCGCTGCGCAGGTGGCGATGGCGCGACGCGAGTCGCCCCATAAGGGATCAAGGCTCTTGGGGCTCGCCAAGGCGCTGGTCATGGAGATGCCGCGGACCCTGGCAGCGCTGGAGTCGGGCCAGTTGAACGAGTGGCGGGCTACGTTGCTCGTGAAGGAAACAGCCTGCCTGTCCGTTGAAGACCGGGCCGCGGTGGACGAGGAACTGGCCCCTGACACCGGAACATTCGACGGGGCCGGAGACAAGGCCATCATCTCCGCTGCCAGAGCCGCCGCGTATCGCCGTGACCCGAGGTCAGTGGCGCAACGAGCGAGCCATGCCGCCACGGAACGGACGGTCAGTCTGCGTCCTGCTCCGGACACCATGACGTACCTCACCGCACTACTCCCGGTCGCTCAAGGGGTGGCCGTTTATGCCGCGCTGTCCCGGACGGCTGATTCCGTCCGCTCCAGTGGGGATGAGCGGACCCGCGGCCAAATCATGGCAGACACCCTGACCGAACGCGTTACCGGCACGCCGGGTGGTGTTGCAGGTATCAACCTCAACCTCGTCATCACGGATCGCATGCTCTTCCAGGGCGACTCCGAGCCTGCCCGTCTTGATGGCTACGGAATCGTCCCCGCGGAATGGGCAAGGGCGCTTTTTGTCGACGAGCCCTCCGGGTTGGAGGATCAGGTCCATCGGGGCCGCGAGGGCACGGAACGCCGCGAGCGCACGGAACGAAGCGAATTTGCAGTGCTGCTCCGCCGCCTGTACACCGCTCCCGGCAGTGGCGAGCTCCTGACTATGGACTCAAAAGCACGGTTCTTCCCCCAACGGTTGCGGAGCTTCATCCAGCTCCGGGACAACACATGCCGTACTCCCTACTGCGACGCGCCCATCCGGCACATCGACCATGTCATTCCCTGGCATTCAGGAGGCAGCACACATCTCCACAATGGAGCCGGGCTGTGCGAAGCCTGCAACCATACCAAGGAAAATCCGGGTTGGGCCGTCGCTAGCATGCCCGGTGACGTGCACACACTTCAGGTCCGCACTCCCACCGGGCATAACTACCAATCCAAAGCACCACCGTTGCCGGGGCACAAGCCCACACGCCTCACAAACTAACTTGCCTTCACCACCGGTAGGGCGGCCGTCTCATCCACCAGTTCTGCCCGGCGCAAGCCGCCCCCGCGGACCCACAGTTTGTAGGCCACGAACAGGAGGACCAGCCAGGTTCCGCCCACGTACAGGGCTACCCGTGTGTCCTCGAAGACGCCCAGGATCACGATGACCATCGCCATGAACGCCATGGTCAGGATGGACGCAGCAGGCCACAGCGGAGAACCGAATTCCGACGCCGGCAGCCCCTTGCGCTTGATCTCCCGCTTCATGGCCACGTGCGACGCCAGGATCATCACCCAGACCCACACTGTGGCGAACGTCGCGATGGAGGCGATGAGCACAAAGACATCTTCCGGAATGACGGCGTTCAATACGACGCCCACCAGCAGGATCCCGCCCATCATCACGACGGTCATCCACGGAACGCCGTGGCGGGAGATCTTGCTGAAGCTCTTGGGTGCGTGGCCCTGCTGGGCGAGGCCGAACAGGATGCGGCCGGCTCCGAAGATGTCGCTGTTGATAGCGGAGAGCGCGGCAGTAATGACCACAGCGTTGAGGATGTGCGGTGCGGCCGGGATGCCCAGGCCGTCGAAGATCTGCACGAACGGGCTGCCGCTGCTGCCGATCTCGTTCCACGGGAAGATGCTCATCAGCACACCCAACGTCAGTACGTAGAAGAGCAGCACGCGGACCGGAACGGTGTTGACTGCCTGCGGGATGACTTTCTTGGGATTGGTGGCTTCGCCCGCGGTGATGCCGATGGTTTCGATCCCGCCAAAGGCGAACATCACCACTGCGAACGCGGCCAGGAGCCCCTCGAAACCGTTCGGGAGCAAACCGCCGTGGTTCACGAGGTTTCCCAATCCCGGTGCCACGCCACCGCCGTCGCCCGTTTGGAAACCGAACACGACGATCGCCGCACCACCGACGATCATGGCGATGATCGCCACCACCTTGATGAGCGAGAACCAGAACTCCAGTTCACCGAACACCTTCACGCTGAGCAGGTTCATGGCGCCAAGGAACAGAATGATGGCCAGGACCCAGATCCATCTGTCCACCTGTGGGAACCAGAAGCCCATATAAATACTGAAAGCCGTGACGTCGGCGATGGCCACAATGGCCATCTCGAACACGTACGTCCACCCGGTCACGAAACCCGCGAACGGTCCCAGATACTTGGACGCGTACTGGCCGAAGGAGCCCGACACCGGGTGTCGGACAGCCATTTCGCCGAGGGCACGCATCACCATGAACACGGCCGCGCCGCCAATGATGTAGGCCAGCAGGACGGCCGGGCCTGCCTTCTGAATCGCAGAAGCCGAGCCGTAGAAGAGGCCCGTGCCGATTGCGGATCCGAGGGCCATGAAGCGGATGTGGCGGACGTTCAGGCCTCGGTTGAGCGCCGTACCCGCGGCCTGGAGGACAGAGTTCTCCGCGGCCAGCTTGGTTTGTTGCATAGTAAAACCTTCTCGTCTTTGGGAGGGGATCGCTATCCAGCAGATCACTTTTGGGCCTCTTGTGATCGGACTCACGGGGGTTTGGTGTCTTTGATCGCAGACACTGCTGCCCTGGCGGACAGGGCGGTTTTGGAAGGTGGTCAAAGTCATAGCCTCCGTTCGGATATGATGACCGCGGACAGCTCATCAATACGGTCAGGCATCCCTCGCTTTCAGCGTCGCCCCCCTTGAATTCAGCGCTGCCACCGCATCCTTATGGGGGACTTTTGATTTCTGTACTTCGTGACACCCGCCGCCGCTGGGCCGCTGCCGTTGTTGCCGTTCTGGCTGGCGCGTCTTTGCTCTATGCATCCCCAGCCCAGGCTTACGACATTCCCGATTTTGAGGTTCCCAGCGCGTCGCAGGCTCCTTTGCCATACGTGGAGCGGGCGTCGGACGCGGCGGGCGTCCTGGAGCTGTGGAGGACGGGTGGACCCGCGACCCGCGCCGCTGCGGCGACAGCTTTTGCAGGTGGCAGCGATGCGATCCGGGCATTCGTCGACGGCGGTCAGGACGTGTCGCTGGCAGCGGACCGCAAGCAGTTGGTCACCGAGCTGACGGAGCGGGGGAGCGCGCATGTTCGCTCGTCAGCTAAGAACGTCCTGGCGGCGAATGATCCCGCAATCATCGCCGGCTTCCTCTCGGTGGGATGGGCCCAGACGTGGAAAGGCGATCTGCGCACTGCGGCGACGTTCTTCACTGAGGTGGAGAACCCCCGGATCAAGGCTGCTGCATCGAAGGTCCTGGAGTCCGGCGACCAAGCAGTGGAGAAGTTCGTTCTTGAAGGCTGGCGAAATATTGCTCAAGGGCAGGACCGGGAGGCCGTAACCTACCTGACTGATTCCCCCGTAGCTGCCGTTACGCTCGGAGCCCAGGCAGCCTTGGATACCAACAACCCTGAGGCAATCGCGGACTTCCTCCGCTACGGCCAGTTTGTCGCCGCAGACCATCACACCGAGGCGACCGCCGTGACTTCGCTGCTCCAGCAGGTCAAAGACGATGTCAAGGCCAACCCTGTCGGTGCTGCAGCAGTCGCCGACCGGGCGAAGACCGCCGTGGAGCAAGCACGAAACACCACCGCGGCCGCCCGCAAAGCAGACACGACACGTCTGACTGCTGATCGTGATCTCCTCAGTGCCCAGGCTGTTCCGCGAAATGTCCTGGACAGCGCAAGCGTGGCTTCCGAGAAGCCGTTCAAGGAAGCCTTCGCAAAAGCCGCCAAGGAATTGCCCGGACTGCTGTCGACCCTCACCGCTCCCGGTGCCGATCTTGACGCACTCATCAAGGAAGCCCGGCAGGTCGCCCTGGATCTCGCACTGGTCGGCACACCTGAAGTGAAGAAGGCCGCCGCGACCGCCCTCGTGGGTGGGGATTCGGCCATCAAGGACTTCGTGGCCAAGGGCCACGCGGAAGCCATTGCACGGGACTCAAGCGGTGTGTCTGCGTTCGGCGCGGACCGTCAGCGGGTCTATCAACTACTGGCCCAGGGCGGCAGTCACGTCAACAAAGCCGCGGATATTGCCTTGGGCTCTGCCAACCACGCAGATGTCCGCTATTTCCTTGAGTATGGTTTCGCTGCTGCGCAAGATCTGGACAACCGCATCCTTGCCTACGCCACCCTGGACAAGGGGGCGGAACGGCGGGCGGCTGCCACTGTGGCGCTGGAGGGCAGCCGGGCTGACCTTCGGGCGTTCGCCGCCGCCGGGCAGTTTGCTGCTGCCAAGCGCGACGAAACCACCGCCGCCCACGTTGCCTCGATCGACGCCATGATCGCCGAACTCGCCGGGCTGGCTGACAAGGCAGCAGTCGACGCCGGTGTGGTGGCTGACGCTGCGAAGGCCGCCGAAGCAGCGCGCCAGGCGGAGGCGGCGAGGGTTGCCGAAGCAGCGAAAGCCGCCGCAGAGGCAGAGCAGGCACGCGGTAAACTTCCCCTGAATGTGCCGCGGGTTGACTCTTCCGGGTTGTTCGAGGCAGCCCCCACCGTGGTGCCATGGCCGCAGGCCCCAGGTTCCGCCGTCGCGCTTGGCGTCACCGGCGAGGCGCCGGACGGCGAGCCTGTCGATGCTGAACGTCCTGACATCACAGATGTCGACGTCCCGCCGGCTGCGACGTGGCCCAGCGAGTCGGCTACGGAGGAGTCTTTGTCGCCAGAGGCGGCGGCTCCCTTGGCAGTTTCCTCTACCGGGCTGGGCGGTTGGACCATCGGCCTGATTGCGGCACTGGTCCTGGCCGCTGCCGGTGCCATCGCGTTCCTGCTGCGTCGGAAGGGTCCAGTGCCAGCGACGGCAGCTGTAAAGCCTGGCGGCGCGGGCGCTGCCCCCAAGCCGTAGCCCGGGTCCTGCCCCAACCGCGGCCCGTGGCCTGGGCAAGCCGGGACTGTCTGGCACTCCAGACACCGGGCAAGCTCGACGGGTTGGCTGCGTGGCACCTCAGGGTGCACGCTTGAGTACGGGATACCGGACAGACGTTTGTTCCGCTGGTCCCGAACCCTGAGCAGTGAGGAACCATGACAACGTCGCCAGTGGCACCAGGCAAGGCCACTTCCAAAGTCCCTGCCGCCGAGAATACCCTGCGGATCCTGAAGCTGCTGGCCTCGCGACGAGGCCCGATGGCGGCGTCAAACATTGCCACGGCACTGGGCCTGCCGCGATCCAGCGTCTACCACCTGTTGGGTGTGATGGAGGCCAACGGCTTCGTCCTGCACCTCCACGAAGAGCAGCGATACGGGCTCGGCATCAGCGCCTTCGAACTCAGCTCCGCATACTCGCGCCAGGAGCCTTTGTCACGGCTTGGCCGGCCCATGCTCGCGTCACTGGTTGATGTGATCGGCGAGAGCGCACACCTGGCAGTGCTCCATGGGCGCGACGTTCTCTACATCGTGGAGGAACGCGCCAAGAACCGCCCCAGCCTGGTGACCGACGTCGGGGTCCGCCTGCCCAGCCACCTCACCGCGTCAGGCCGCGCGATCCTGGCCGCGTTGCCAAAGTCGCAGGTCCGGGCGCTGTATCCGAACGCTGCTGCCTTCACTTCGCGGCACGAGGTGGAGTTCCCCATCATGAAATACTCCGCGTTGTCGTCTCACCTCGATCAGGTGCGGCAGCGTGGCTACGCCACGGAAAACGGCGAAATTACGCCTGGATTCGGCTCCATCGCCGCCGCAGTGACGGACCACGTTGGATGGCCGACGGCGGCAGTCGCCGTCACGTTCTTGGAGGACAAAGTGCCGGCTGAGCAATGGCCGGTGCTGGCTTCACGTATCCGGAAAGCGGCAGACGAATTGTCGGTCCGGATCCACGGGCGACCTGGGGGCTAGCTAGCCCCGCCCCAAGGCATCGCGCTCGACGAGTTTTCGGAAGGTCTCAAGCTCGCCCCGGAAGCTGCCGCGGTAGGAGCCCATGGCGAACAGCCGGCCGAAGATTCCAGCGATAAATCCCCGGGTGACGAACACCTGGTTGATGCGCGTGCCGTGGCCCTCGGCAGTGAACATTACATCTGACTCGCCCTTCAAGATTGCATTGCCAAAGCGGGTGCGGATGTGCCAAGGCCGCTCAACCTCAAGGATTTCGGTGGGGCTTGCCATCCGCCCGAACCACAAGGTGTAGCGGCTGCCGGGCTCATCAATCGAACCAACCAAGTCGCCCGCCCGGGTGACTCCGCCGATCCACTCGGGGTACCGGTCAAGATCCGTCCAAGTCGCAAAAACGTGCTCGGGTGGTGCTGCGACAAGGGTCGAAACGCGGAACGTTGCCATGGGTCCAGCATGCGCTCTTTGCCGCTGGAATGCGAGAGGCTTGGCGGGTCTGTAATCCCGGACAGCACCACTCCAAAAGCCGTTCCTGCCGCGCGATAAAGGGGCTTTAGTAGAAGCAGAAGATCTTTCCAGCACACACTTCCCACTGACGAAGGAGCCACCATGGCACCCGCCGATTTCACTACAGGAGCCCGCCCGGTCAAGGCTGCCCGGGGTACGGAGCTGACGGCCAAGTCCTGGCAGACCGAAGCGCCGTTGCGCATGCTGATGAACAACCTGGACCCCGAGGTTGCCGAGCGCCCCGATGACCTGGTCGTCTACGGCGGTACGGGCCGCGCCGTCCGCTCTTGGGCCGCTTTCGATGCGATCACCCGGACCCTGGAAAGCATGGAAAAGGACGAGACCCTCCTGGTCCAGTCCGGCAAGCCGGTAGGTGTATTCCGGACCAACGAGTGGGCGCCGCGCGTACTTCTGGCCAACTCCAACCTTGTGGGCGACTGGGCAACGTGGCCCGAGTTCCGCCGCCTCGAGGCCGAGGGCCTGATGATGTACGGCCAGATGACGGCCGGTTCCTGGATCTACATTGGTACCCAGGGCATCCTGCAGGGCACGTACGAAACGTTCGCCGCCGTCGGAAATAAGCTCGCTGCCGCCAGGCAGAACACGGGCCGTCACCCGGCACCGGCGGCAGCCGGTTCCACCGAAGGTCCGTTGGCGGGCACCCTGACTTTGACCGGCGGTTGTGGCGGCATGGGCGGCGCCCAGCCGCTGGCTGTCACCCTGAACGACGGCGCGTGCCTTATTGTCGACGTCGACGAAACCCGCCTGCGCCGCCGCGCCGGCAAGCGCTACCTGGACGAGGTCGAAACGGACCTGGACACCGCGATAGCCAAGGTCAACAAGGCCAAGGAAGAGCGCCGCGGCTGGTCCGTCGGCTACGTGGGCAACGCCGCCGAGGTCTTCCCGGAACTGCTGCGCCGCCACAAGGCCGGAGAGCTGACCATTGATGTGGTCACGGACCAGACGTCCGCGCACGATCCGCTGTCCTACCTTCCCGAGGGCATCAACGTCGATGAGTGGCACACCGAAGCCGAAGCCGACCCGGAAGGTTTCACCAAGAAGGCGCAGGCATCCATGGCTCGCCACGTACAGGCCATGGTGGAATTCCAGGACGCCGGCGCCGAAGTCTTCGATTACGGCAACTCGATCCGTGACGAGGCCCGCAAGGGCGGCTATGACCGGGCGTTCGAGTTCCCGGGCTTCGTCCCGGCATACATTCGTCCTTTGTTCTGCGAGGGCCTTGGCCCGTTCCGCTGGGTTGCCCTGTCAGGTGACCCCGAGGACATCGCCGTGACGGACAAGGCCATCAAGGAGCTCTTCCCGGAGAACACCCACCTGCACAAGTGGCTGGACGCTGCAGCGGACCGTGTGGAATTCGAAGGCCTGCCGGCACGTATTTGCTGGCTCGGGTACGGCGAACGCCATAAGGCTGGTCTGTTGTTCAACCAGCTCGTGAAAGAAGGCAAGGTCAAGGCTCCGATCGTGATCGGCCGTGACCACCTGGACTCGGGCTCGGTGGCATCGCCTTACCGCGAGACCGAATCCATGGCTGACGGTTCCGACGCGATTGCTGACTGGCCGCTGCTCAACGCCATGCTCAACACTTCCTCCGGTGCCACGTGGGTATCGATCCACCACGGTGGGGGCGTCGGCATTGGCCGGTCCCTCCACGCCGGGCAGGTCTCCGTCGCTGATGGCACAGACCTCGCCGCGGAGAAGCTCGAACGACTCCTGACCAACGACCCCGGCATGGGCGTCATCCGCCACGTCGACGCCGGTTACGACCGCGCCGTCGAAGTCGCCAACGAACGCGGCGTCCGCATCCCCATGAACGAGAAGTAAGAACATGACTATTACCTCCAACGAGCAACTCACCGTCACGCTCGGTTCCAGTGGCGTGACCCCGGAAGACGTCGTCGTCGTCGCACGGCACGATGCCAAGGTGACCATTTCCCAGGATGCCCTGGACAACGTGGCCAAGGTTCGTGCCCACATTGACGATCTCGCTACCAGCGATGTCCCGGCGTACGGCATCTCCACGGGCTTCGGTGCCCTCGCCAACCGCCACATCCCCAACGACCTCCGCACGCAGCTGCAGAAGTCGCTGATCCGCAGCCACGCAGCGGGCATGGGCCCGGCCGTTGAACGCGAAGTGGTCCGCGGGATCATGTTCCTCCGCGCCAAGACCTTGGCCTCCGGCCGCACGGGCGTCCGTCCAGTGGTTCTGCAGACCATGGTGGACGTCCTCAACGCCGGCATCACTCCGCTGGTCCGCGAGTTTGGTTCGCTGGGCTGCTCCGGCGACCTCGCGCCGCTGTCCCACTGTGCCCTGGTCCTCATGGGCGAAGGCGAAGCAGCGGGTCCCGACGGCGAACTCTACGGAACCGCTGGCCAGCCACCTGTTGCTGAGCTGCTCGCGCAGCACGGCATCGAGCCGGTCACCCTCGCCGAGAAGGAGGGCCTGGCCCTCGTCAACGGCACCGAAGGCATGCTCGGCATGCTCCTGATGGCCATCGCCGACATCCGTTTGCTGCTTGCGACGGCGGACGTCACCGCCGCGCTTAGCGTCGAGGCCCTGTTGGGTACCGACCAAGTGTTCCTGCCCGAGCTCCACGCCGCACTGAGGCCGCACCCTGGCCAGGCCGCCAGCGCGGACAATATGCTCCGCGTGCTGTCCAACTCGCCGATTGTTGCTTCCCACCGGATCAACGACACCAAGGTCCAGGACGCCTACTCGCTGCGTTGCGCCCCTCAGGTTGCCGGCGCCGTCCGCGACACCGTGGACCACGCCGCGCTGGTGGCTTCCCGCGAGCTCGCAGCTGCGATCGACAACCCGGTGGTCCTACCGGATGGCCGCGTCACGTCCAACGGCAACTTCCACGGCGCCCCCGTGGCCTATGTCCTGGACTTCCTGGCCATCGCCGTAGCGGACCTCAGCTCCATCGCCGAGCGTCGCACGGACCGCATGCTCGACCCCGCCCGCTCGCACGGACTGCCGGCCTTCCTCGCCGGAGACCCCGGTGTTGACTCCGGACTGATGATCGCGCAGTACACGCAGGCTGGTCTGGTTTCGGACAACAAGCGCTTGGCCGTGCCCGCATCGGTGGACTCCATCCCGAGTTCCGCCATGCAGGAAGATCACGTGTCCATGGGCTGGCACGCTGCCCGGAAGCTGCGCAAGGCCGTGGAGAATCTTCGCCGCGTGCTCGCCGTCGAGCTTGTCACCAGCGCCCGCGCCATTGACATGCGGACGCAAATGTCCGACGGCGAACTCACCCCGGGTCCTGCCGGTACGGCAGTGCTTGAGGTGCTTCGTGAAGTAGTCCAGGGCCCGGGCGCCGATCGGTTCCTGTCGCCGGAACTGGAGGCGGCTGACCGTTTGGTCGGCTCCGGGGCGGTCCGCGCGGCCGCCGAATCCGCCGTCGGGATTTTGGCCTGACGTCGAATAAAACGCTCATTTGATGGGCATCTTTGTCACGCCCCGGTCTTTGTTCGCAACGCAAGCGCCGGGGCGTGGCAAATGTAGTAGAACTTATGGTGTACGTCACGTCCACAACAACGGTGTTGTGGGCTTGACGGTCAACCGTTAACAACTCAATACACAACAGAGAACATCCACAAAGGGGTAGAAGTTCAATGAAGGCACGCGGAGCAGTCCTGTCCAGGCGAAGCGCTCACTCGGCAACGGTTTCCGACTGGAAGACGCTGAACGTTGGCGAGGCGGTGGAAGTGGTCAAATATGCCCACGTGATTGCCACCGGCAGGGTCGAGGAAATCTCCAGCAGCGGGAACGTGGTGTGGCTTGAGCACTCCGGCCCGGGCGTTACCGAAGAGGGCAAGGAACTGTTCATGAAGTCCGACGGCGTGACTCTCCGCCGGGCATAGGCGGAGGTACCGCAGAGATACTTGTTTAACAGAAACCGGGGCTCGTTCCCTTCCGCGGGTAGTAGATGCGGAAAGGAGCGGGCCCCGGTTTTGCGTCGCTGCCGGAAATACGTTGGGGTATCAGGCGGCGAGTACTTCGCGGGTCTGACCGAAGGGAACGGATTCGTCCAGAGCCACGGTGTAGGTGCCGGGCTCGTGGCGCGTCACCAGAATTCCGCAGGCAGCGTCTGCTGCTGCGTTTTCGATCAGGGCATCCACGGCGCGGTCGAGTCCGTCGTGGATCTCGTCTGCCTTCGAGAAGGACAGGCGAATTTCGCGTTCTGCAGTCATTGCAGGGGTCATTGGGGGGCCTCCTATTACGTGCCGCATGCGAGGGCGACCCATCAATCATAGGTGGTGAGCGCCGAAAATATGTAAGATGACTGGCAGCCAGGTGACCTGCGTCTCATCTCCGAACCATGGCACGGAGGAGTTTTACTGCTACTGAAAGAGCAGCGATATCCACCGGACCTGGCTTGATGGCCTCCCGGATGGTCTCTTGGACCCGCGTCAACTGCTCGATGTTTCCGTGCTCCCAATCCACGATCCGTTCCACAGGATCGGCGGCCACCGGGGACCGCGGAGTATGCTGGACCACCGCTTTGGTCATGTCGGCGAGGACCAGGTACATGTCATCCCTAAGCGCAGCCCGGGCCAGGGACTCCCAATGGGTGTCCCGCGGAAGCATGGTGATGTGTTCCAGCAGCGGGATGGCGGAAATCCGTTCGAAGACGGCGAAGTAGACCTCCGCCACGGCGTCCGCCGGCTCCTGGAGTTCCTCTGCGATGGCCGAGATGTCCAGCAGCCCGTAACTGACCAGCAGCTCAGATGCGCGGATTCCCAAACTGTGGGGCAGGCCGACAGCATCGGTGTGGGCGAGCCGCTTCTGGGAGTGCGCCAAATTGATGCCGTGCAGGAAACTCGTGAAGTTGGCCCGCATCAGGGACATCGGTTGCTCCAGCCGGGCCAAAGCATCCGAAAGGGGCTTATCGCGGAAGTCATGGGTGACGTACCAGCGCACCGACCGGTCCAGGAGGCGTCGCATGTCCAGGGCCACTGCGGCACCGTGCTCGCTGGGCGTAGTGGCTGGCAGTTGGGCGATTGCCTGGGTGACAGAGTCCAGATCCCAGACCTTCCGCATCACCACGAAGCCGCGTGCCACGGCGGCTGCTGACACCGTGGTCTCCTCCATTGCCCGGAAAGCGAAGGAGATGCCGCCCATGTTGATCATGTCGTTGGCCACCACGGTGGCAACGATGTGCCGGCGGAGCGGATGCGTTGAAAGATGTTCGCCGAACCGCTCCGCGACCTGCTTGGGGAAGTACTCGCGCAGTGTTTGCGAGAACCACGGATCATCAGCGAGTCCGCCTTCCGTGAGCTCCCGTGCGAGCTCGATCTTGGCATAGGCGGCCAGCACGGCGAGCTCGGGAGTGGTCAGACCCTTGCCCGTGAGAACGCGCGCCTGCAGTTCACCGTTACTGGGGAGGGACTCCAGTTCCCGGTCCAGGTCCGTTACGGATTCCAGCCAGTCCATGGTCCTTTCGAAGCTGGGGCTCCACTCCACGGCCAGTTGCTTGTCGTTGAGGAGCAGGACGTTCTGGTCATCATTGGTTTTGAGCACCAGCCGGCCTACTTCCGCCTGCAAGGATTGCAGGAATGCCGTCCGCTCAACTGCGGTCATCCTGCCTGCCGAAATCATGCGGTCCAGGAAGATCTTGATGTTCACCTCGTGGTCCGAGCAATCCACGCCCGCCGAATTGTCGATCGCATCGGTGTTCACCAGGATGCCCGCCAGCGCAGCTTCGATCCTGCCGCGCTGCGTGACGCCCAGGTTGCCGCCTTCGGCGATGATGTGGGTGCGGAGCTTGTTGCCATCGACGCGGATGGCGTCGTTTGCTTTATCCCCGACGTCGGCATGGGACTCCGTGGACGCCTTGATGTAGGTGCCAATTCCGCCGTTGTACATAAGGTCCACCGGCGCCATGAGGATCGCCCTGAGAAGTTCCGGCGGACTCATTGCCAACCGATCCATGGGCTCTGCACCTTCATCCAAACCCAGCGCGAGCCTGACCTCGTCGGTGATCAGGATGGATTTGTCCGTCCGCGCGAAAACACCGCCTCCCGGGCTCAGCTTGGCGGGATCGTAGTCGGCCCAGCTGGAGCGGGGGAGCCTGAAGAGCCGCTCCCGCTCCGCGTAGGATCCAGCAGGGTCCGGTGTGGGGTCCAGGAAGATGTGCCGGTGATCGAAGGCGGCGACCAATTTGATGTGGTTGGACAGGAGCATGCCGTTGCCGAAAACGTCACCGCTCATGTCGCCGATGCCCACCACAGTGAAGTCTTCGGCCCTGGAATCGATCATGAGCTCACTGAAGTGGTGCCGAACGGACACCCATGCGCCCCGGGCGGTGATGCCCATCTGCTTGTGGTCGTAACCCACCGATCCGCCCGATGCGAAGGCGTCCCCGAGCCAGAAACCGTACTCCTCCGCAACGGCATTGGCGATGTCCGAGAAGGCTGCTGTTCCCTTGTCTGCCGCGACCACCAGGTAGTAGTCGTCGCCGTCATGCCGCACCACCCGCGGTGGCGTGATGACGCGACCGTTGCTGCCGCCGTCGGGTTCCGGTACCAGGTTGTCCGTGACGTCCAGCAGTCCGCGGATGAAAGTCCGGTAACTTTCCTGGCCCTCCGCGAGCCAGGCAGCGCGGTCCTCCGCCGGGTCGGGGAGTCGCTTGGGGAAGAAGCCACCTTTGGCCCCGGTAGGAACAATCACGGCATTCTTGACCGTTTGCGCCTTTACCAACCCCAGGATTTCGGTTCGGAAATCTTCGCGTCTGTCTGACCAGCGGAGGCCACCGCGGGCGATCGGACCGAAACGCAAATGGACCCCTTCAACCCGTGGTGAGTAAACCCAAATTTCGAACCGAGGCCGCGGCGGTGGGGCCGCCGGGAGGCCGGAGGGATCGAGTTTGATGCTGATGTACGGCTTGTCCAGGTAGAAATTGGTGCGCAAGGTCGCTTCCACCAAGCTGGCGAGCGTCCGGAGGAGACGGTCGGCGTCAAGGACCGGGATGGCGTCGATGGCTTCGGCAAGGACGGCCCTGGCGGTATGGATTGCCTGCGTCCGATGACTTAGCCCGCTGGTGCCCTCCTCGAAAACGTCGCCGTGGGACGTGACACCGGAACGGTTGTTGAGCTCAGGATCAAACAGGTCCGGTGCGTAACGGTCCGGGTTGAACTTCGCCTCGAAGAGTTCCAGCAGCGCATGTGTTGCCCGGGGGTTGGACCAGAGCGTGTCTGCGATGAAGCCGTACGAGTTGGTGCTTCCCAATTGCCGTAAGTACTTGGCGTAAGCGCGCAGAATGGACACCTTCCGCCAGCCGATGCCCTCCTTGATGACCAACGCATCGAAAGCGTCGGACTCCGCGTCGCCCCGCATGGCGGCGCAGAACGCGCCCGCCAGCAATCCGCCCGTCTTCAGGGGATCCACGCCGCGGGGGTACTTGAGCCCGAGGTCGTACAGGAAGAACTGCCTGCCGTCTCCACGCTGCATGTCAAAAGGCCTCTGGTCCAGGACTTTCAAGCCGAGATTGTGGAAGAACGGGAGGATCTGGGTGAGGCTTCTGGGGCGGGTCAGATACAGCCGGATCCGGGCGTCCTCGGTGAGCACGGCGGTGCCGGGCCGTGTATAAACGGTCAGCAGGGGATCGGGTTCCAAGTCGTCGGCGGCCGGGAAACTCTCGAACGCCGAGATGTCCTCAACAGCGTCCTCCACCTCAAAGTCGGCCTTGTAGCTGGCCGGGAACGCGGCGGCCCACTCACGGGAGAGCCGCGCCGCCTCTTCCGAGGGATAGCGCGCCTGCAGCGCCTCAGCCAGGCCCTGTGCCCAGGTCCTGGTAGCGGCGATGATCCGAGGCTCCAGGATTGCGGCATCCACGACGCCGGGCGTCCCGCCGGGAGTCGAAACCGCCTGCGGCAACAGCACCCGGAAGAACACCCGGGCCATGGCGGACTCGCCCAAACGAAGCTCAAATTCGATGGCGTCCGAACCGAAGGCTTCGCGAAGTTCACGTTCAATGCTGAGCCGGACGGCCGTGCTGTACCGATGGCGCGGCAGGAACACGAGCGCTGTCATGAACCGTCCATAGGAGTCCGGACGGAGAAACAGCCTGGTGCTGTGACGCTCCTGGAGGCGCAGGATCTCGCGGGCATGGTCAGCCAGTTGCCCGGAATCGATGTGGAACAACTCATCGCGGGGATACCCCTCGATCACAGCCAGAAGTTCTTTGCCGTGATGCGATCCGGGCGGGTAGCCGAACGCCCTGACCACTTCCTTTACCGTGTCACGGATGACGGGAATCTGCAGGGCTGAATGTGACGTGGAACTGGGGGAGAAGAGCCCCACAAAGCTGTGCCTGGCGTTGCTCTGTTCGCCGGCGCCTTGTTCCGTTGTCCCGGCTGCTTGCACCGTGATTTCGTCAAGGTATGCGCGGCGCAGGACTGTGGAGCGTTGGGTGGACTTGGTGAGGGTGAGTAGCCGGGGTTTCCCGTGGGGTCCACCTCCGGGTGGCTCTTCGCGGTCCATATAGTCCACCTTGTCCACGTGGTCCACCTCCTCGTGGTCCCGCAGCACGCCCAGCCTCCGGCGTCCGCGATACCCGAGGAACACAAAGTTCCCTTCACCCAGCCATTGCAGCAGTTCCCGGGCCTCCCGGGCCTCCCGGGCTACAGGGCCCGAGCCTCTCACCTCATCCAAGGCCTCCACCTCGCAGGCCAATTCCTCCTGGATGGCAGCATGGTCCTCGGCGGCCGCCCGCACGTCGAGCAGGACCCTCCGGAGCCGCCCCACCAAGCGGTCCGCGGCCGCGTCGTCCGGGAGCCGGGGGACTTCGATTGCCGTCCACGCTTCGGCGAGCGGTCCGCCGTCGTGCCCATCATGTGGGGTGGGCAGCTGCGGACTGATGGCTGCAGCTGAAGGTTCAACGCCGGTGGGCAGCCCGATGCGCTGCGGCGCCCTGTGGATGGTGGTCAGGCGGTGGGTGGCTGGGTCGCGGGTGACGGTGAACGTGGGGTGGACCAGGAGCCGGATGGATGCGGTGTCCCGGGCGATTTCGGCGGTGACTGATGGGAGCAGATAGGGCATGTCATCGCTGACTATCGAGACCACGCTGGCGTCGGGCTCATGCAGGACACCGATCACGGCCTGCCCGGGCTCGCGCCGCTCAGCCAAAGACCGGTGGTAACGGGCCCGTTCCAGCAGCGTTTCAGGGGTGTAGCTGCGGACATCGTCCTCTGCCACGTGCTGGTAGTAGTCGGTCAGGAATCCGTCCGCCGGCTCAGTGCTGGGTGACATGGTGCTGCGCCTCCGCTGCGCAAAGGAGCGGCCGTGCTGTTGCGGTCGGCAAAGTCCCTGCGCCTCATCCCATGCTCCCGCGAGGTGGCATTTGATGGCAATGATGGAGCGAAACATTGCCATCTCATGCCACGTCGGGAGGCGGTTCCAGCCTCGGGACCTCTCAGACGTGGTGGCGGGATTCGAACCCGCGTGCGCTGCTTTGCAGGCAGCTCCCTGGCCTCTCGGGTACACCACGTGCCAACGACACTAGGTGCCTTGGGGCAGCCGGATCAAAGTTCATTTCGCAGGCTTTCGCAGCGCTACGGAGGCAGTCGCCGGGCTACGCGGCGTTGCGCAAGGTTGCTGCACGTTAAGCTGTGGGCGTCTTGGCACGACTCACTGTGAACGACACTCCCGTAGCCACCAGCAGCGTGAGGATCGCAGCCGCCATGTGGGTGTAGAGGAGGAGGTGTATGTCGCCGCCACCGGATGCGGTCCCGGTTGGCATATCCCCGGCCTTCACATCCCCCAAGACCGGGCCGCCGTGCAGGTGGTCCAGAAATCCGCTGCCGGGAAAGTACCCTCCGAAAGCTTCGAAGCCGAAGTGCAGCAGCTGCTGTGCCAAGCCGGAAAGGAGGAGCAGCAGCAGCGGTCCGTGGACCCAGCGGGAAATGAGCTGGGCGGCGAGCGCACACAACGCGGCGAAGGCCAGGAGGACAGGTATGGCGGGAGCGCTGCCGCCCGCGAGCATGTGCGCTGCGAGTCCCAGAGCCACAGCTATGGGCCCTGCCACCCAAGCCCACTTGTCCTGCACAGGAGTTCCGCGCATCGCCATCCTTCCCTCCCCACAGAGTAGGCGGAGGAAGGCGGCTGGAAAAGGGAACGCTAGGCGAGCAGGGCGTTCACCAGTCGGGCAGCCACTTTCGCGGTGCGGTGATCGATATCAAACTCCGGGTTCAGCTCCGCTATGTCCAGGTGCAGGAGCTTCCCGCTCGCAGCAACCTGCCGGCAGACCGCGCTGATCACCGGCAAAGGCACGCCATAGGCTGCGGGTGCGCTGACCCCGGGCGCCACGGACGCAGGCATCACGTCCAGGTCGATGGTCAGGTACAGCACGTCCACGCCGGCCAGGAAATCGGCAACAAAAATCTCCACTGCCTCCGGCGTGCACAGCTCATCGAGCAGGTACTTCACCCCCAGGCGATCGGCGGTGTCGAAGAGGGTGCGCGTATTGTTCGGCTCCGAAATTCCGACGACGGCGTACTGCAGTTCACGGCCGGCGGCGGCTTCTGCGTGGGCCATCTGCAGGAACGGCGTACCCGAACTTGGTGCGGGCTCGTCACGAAGGTCAAAGTGGGCATCCAGGTTCAGGACACCAAGCCGCTTGCCGCGGACCGCGTCAGAACCGGCCACGCCAAGGTAACTGGCAAAGGCAGTCTCGTGTCCGCCACCCAGCACCACGGTGAGGTTTCCGGTGTCGAGCAGTTCCGTAATGGCGCGTCCGGCACGCTCTTGACCCGCTTCCAGTGAGTCGTCCTCCACAACTACGTCGCCGGCGTCGTATACGTCCCGCTGGAGGTGGTAAGCCATGGGACCCAGCGCTTTGCGGATGGCGGCGGGAGCCGCAGCAGCACCCACCCGGCCTTGGTTGCGGAGGACTCCGGCGTCGCTGCAAAAACCAAGCACGACGGCGGGGCGCGCGGCTGCGGCTGACGCGGCGGGCGTGTGGGGTGTTACGGCTTGCCACCATCGCCGGTGCTCTACGTCGTCGCCGTCAAAACGGCCGGTCCACGGCGAGGGGCTGACATCTACAGTGATGGTGCTGGTTTGCATGCTTTAAGCACACCGGACCCGGACTGCCAATACCAGCAGTTCCGGGTCCGGAGTGTCTGAAATACCGGAATGCCTATTTGACGCCCAGCAGTTCCTCCACGGTTCCAATGCCGAAGAACAGCAGGAACGCAGCGGCCACAGCCCACATGAGCGGGTGGACTTCGCGGGCGCGGCCCTGGAAGGTGCGGATCAGGACGTAGGAGATGAAGCCGGCGCCGAGGCCGTTGGCGATCGAGTACGTGAACGGCATGAGGGAGATGGTCAGGAACGCCGGGATGCCGACGCCCCAGTCCTGCCAATCGATCTTGCCCACTTGGGAAACCATCATGAAGCCCACAACCACCAAGGCCGGGGCTACGGCTTCGAAGGGGACAAGGTTGATGAGGGGCGTGAAGAACATCGCCACCAGGAACAGCAGGCCGGTGACGATCGAGGCGAGGCCGGTGCGGGCGCCTTCGCCGATGCCGGCGCCGGACTCAACAAAGATCTGGTTGGAGGAAACCGAAGCGCCGCCGCCCACGATCGCGCCAAGGGCATCCACCTGCAGGACACGGTCCACGTTGGGGATGTTGCCGTCCTTGTCCACGGTTCCTGCCTCGTTGGCCAGGCCCACCATAGTGCCCATGGCATCGAAGAAGATGCTCAGGAGGATCACGAATGCCAGTAGGGCCGCTGCGATGAACCCGAGGTGCTCAAAGGCGCCGAACGGATTGGCCTTGCCGATGAGGGACAGGTCCGGAGCGCCCCACTCAGAGAGGGTGGGCGCCACGAGCGACCAGCCGCGTGGGTTGACGTTCTTGCCGTCGAAGCTGGGGCCGATGTGGAGGGTGAATTCCAAAATGGCTGCCAGTGCCGTGGAGACCACGATGCCGATGAGGATGGCGCCGCGGACCTTGCGGACCACCAGCGCAATGGTGAGGATGAGGCCCACTGCGAACACCAAGGTAGGCCAGCCCATGAGCTTGCCGTCCACGCCCAGGCCCAGGGGGACCGTGGTGCCGGCGGCGTCGGGGATTCGGCGCACAAAGCCTGCATTGACCAGGCCGATCAGCGCAATGAAGAGGCCGATGCCCACCACGATCGCCGTTTTCAGGGCTTCCGGCACGGCCTTGAACACGGCAGTACGGAAACCGGTCAGCACCAGGATGAGCATGGTGATGCCGGACAGGACCACCAGGCCCATCATGTCCGGCCAGGTGAGCTCCGGGTGCGAGGCGACCGTGACGGCAACGAAGGCGTTGACGCCCAGTCCGGTTGCAACGGCGAATGGGTGCTTGGCCCACGCACCCATGAGGATGGTCAGTATGCCCGCCACGAAGGCCGTGGTGGCTGCGACGGCCGTGAAGCCGAGGGATGCCCCACTGGAATCCGCCCCGGAGAGAATCAGCGGGTTCAACACCACGATGTAGCTCATGGCGAAGAACGTCGCGAAGCCGCCACGAATTTCCCGCGAGTACGTGGATCCACGTTCAGTAATTTTGAAGTAGCGGTCTACTGCAGAACCTTGCTTAAGCATGAAGGACTCCGGGGATCGGTGGGAGTGTGCCATCAAATCCTATGCGGTCCGGTACGGGCGCTCCGGACGATTCGCCTAGTCTGTAAGGAAGCCAACACTAGGAGAAACCGCCCCATGCGTACCATCCGCCCGCTTCTGGCCGCCGTCGTCGCAGCTCTTGCCTTCGCGTCCGCCTTGCTGTTTTCTGCGGCACCCGCGTCCGCCCACGACGTCGCTGAATCCACGACGCCGGCCAATGGCAGCAGCGTCACGGACGTCCCGGCGTCGGTCTCCATTACGTTCAACAACCGGCCGCTCGCCATCGGCTCGGGCGTGACGGTCACGGCGGGTGGCGAAAACTGGGCCGACGGCCCGGTGGAGATCATCGACAACCAGGCCGTCCAGAAGCTGCGCGAAGGCGCTCCGGCCGGCGAATACACGGTGGTTTGGCGCGTCGTCAGCAGCGATTCGCACCCCATCGAGGGCACCTTTACCTTCACGGCCACCGCAGGAAGCATGACGACCAGCGGCTCGGCGGCAGCCTCTCCGTCCGCTTCGACACCTTCAGCGGCGGTGCCGACGGCGGGAACCGCGGCCCCGGGCACCGCAGCGCCGGGAACCGGTAACAGCGAGCCCGCGGCCGACGCCTCCCAGCCCTTCCCATGGAGCATCGTGGGCCTGGCGGTTGTTGCTGTTGGTCTCGTTATTTTTCTGGCCGTTACCGCCCGAAGGAAACTCGCTGCTTCGAACAACCCTGATGGCGATTCTCCCGCGGAATAACGCGGTTTTCTACGTAGCTGCGAAGATCTCGAAACGGTTACTGCGACACGCCAGGAGCGTACTTCTCGTTACTTAAATGTGACTTCCGCGTGATCATCGCGTACGGTGGTACCTGTGCCTGTTCCACGTAGCGGGCACTTCCGGCCTGATTGCCTAGCTCTGCCGCAGTCCGGAATCCGTTCGCAGACAAACCTTACGGCAGAGACGGGGAACCCATTTTAGGCCGCTTTCGAGCGTGCCTTGGGGTGAAGTCACGATGCTTCCGCTGAACAGCGGGAGATAGTGGCCGGGTGACTCCCATCCGAATCCGACAGCTAACCTCGCAGGCATCGGGAGAGGCTCTTTCATGTCTTCACGCATTCTTCGCGGCCGTCGTAAGGCGGACAGCGTACGTCCTAATCCGTTCATCTCCATCTCCAAGGCAGTTGCCAGCAACGCTTCCGGCGCTGGCCGCCAGGCAGCTGTTATCGCAGCAGCCTCGGGCCTTGTGTTGACCGGCTCCATTGCAGCCCACGCTGCTGAAGCTCCGGTTCAGCGGGATTCCAGCCCGGCGACGGTCGCTGAGACCGTTTCAGCCGACGCTCCCACCCAGGTTGTTACCGCCCTGGCTACGGCTACCGTCAACTTCGAGCGCCCCGCTGTTGCTTCCGTTGCAGCTCCGGTTATCGAGAAGCCTGCACCGGTTGCTCCGGCTCCCGTCGCCAAGAAGGCAGCAGTCACCACTGCCGCCGCAAAGGCTCCTGTTGCCCAGGCTGCTGCTGCCGCTCCGGCCGCTGCTGCTCCCGCTCCTGCGGCTGCTGCTGCCCCGGCCGTTGGTGGCGTCAATGCCGCCATGGTTGCCTCGGCTTACGCCCAGATCGGCATCATGCAGGACTGCACCGCCATGGTGGAGCGCGCACTCGGCTCCGCAGGCATCCCCGTTGGCGACCTCGGTCCCATGCAGTTCATGAACTACGGCAAGGTTGTCAGCTCACCCCAGCCCGGTGACATGATCGTCCAGTCCGGCCACGTCGCCATCTACATCGGCAACGGCCAGGCCATCAGCGGTGGCATCAACGGCAACCAGACGGGCATCCACCCGATCAGCTGGTTGACCGCAACGGGTCCCCTGACCTACGTTCGCGCTGGCGCATAAGCCTCACGCTTCAGTCCAAAGGCCGGTGCCTTCGAAGATTTCGTCTTCGAGGGCACCGGCCTTTGGCGTTAAGTTATGTGCGGAATAGTTCACAGCCAGGTTTGATCTGCTAGGCGGTGGCGATGCCCGGTCCTGCCGGGAGGGCCACCTTGGACGATATGGCCTGGCCTACAGCCTTTGCCTGCCGAAGTACTTCCTTTGGTGTGGGCGTAATCAGCTCGCCGACTCCTACAAGGTGCATCCCGACGGCCCGCATTGCGGCCACCAGGTTCTGGCCGATCGCTATGCCGAGTTCCGCCAGCATTCGGCGCAATTGGCTCTGCGCGCAGCGCGTGACCACAATATGGTCGGCCAGAAGAACACCGTTGGCAGTGTGGACGGCCCACTGGCGGCGGGTGGACTCGAGGGGACCGGAGGCGTGGAGCCCCGTCCTGAGCCCGGCAGTGGTCATGCTGGCGGCCAGTCCATAGCCGATCTGTTGGGAAGGGTCGGAGCCAAGGAAATCGAGGCGGACAGCCCGTGTGGTGCTGCGGACATCCAGGTGATGGCTTGCGGCGTAGTTCCGCAGGTGGCGGAGGATCTCGTTACGCTCCTGCATGGCTGCGGGATCGGCTGCATCGCAGCGTTGGAGCATGCCAGTGTGGACTGACGGGCCGCTTGCGGACAACGTGCCGAACCCGTCCACCACTATGGAGCCCACGCCGTAGCGGCTGAGCTCACTGGCAACTGCCAAGCCGGACAGGCCGGCTCCGATAACCACGGTGGTGGTGCGTTCCGTGGCGGAATCAGGCGTGAGTGACACTGCTTGGTTCCTCCTTGACGTGTGTGCCATTAGGCATCGCATGGGGTCGCGTCCGAGTTCCCCAAGCGGCCGCAATAAATGGCCGGAGTGTGCTGTGGAACACGGTTGCCGGCCATTCGGTGACTCGAACACTACCGAACTTTTTCTGCCATGGATAGCCTCCTGAGTCCGCGTGTTCGCGTTGTTCATCTCCAGCGCAAAATGCGCACCCTGCAACCGAACCCGGACCGTTATACACATAGCCCAAAGTCACCTTGATTCGGCGTTGCCGACCGAGAATAGTGGGCATTGGGAGAAGGAATCTCCAGGTTCCTTCTGCCCCGGCCATTGACAATGACGCCAGGAGGGAATCCGAGCCGGAGAACCTCTGGCAGAATGGCCGGAACATCAAGCAGCAGGTGGAGAGGCGGGCCCCATGGACCAGCACAGCAGGCACAATGAAGAGCCACAGGACGGCCAGGACCAGGCAGTGGCGCCAGGTGGCATTGTCGTTGGAGTTGACGGTTCAGAGCACGGGCAGTGTGCGCTGGTGTGGGCAGCGCGTGAGGCCGAACGCCGACAGCTGCCCTTGCACATCGTGACGGCCTACTCCGTACCCATCTTTGCCGCATCAGGGCTGGATGGCGGCTACGCAACTGTGGATGATTCGGTGATCCGCGAAGGCGCGGACGCGATCGTGAAACAGGCTATGGACAAGATCTCCGGATATGCCATCGAGGTTGACGCTTCCGTGGAGAACGGCGACGCTGCCGGTGTCCTCCTGGACCTATCGGCAGATGCCGCCCTCCTCGTTTTCGGCAGCCGGGGCCGCGGCGGCTTCGTTGGACGCCTTTTGGGATCTGTCAGCAGCGCATTGCCTGCCCACGCCAAATGCCCCACCGTCACGGTCCCGCTGTATTGCGCCGACCGTCTCGGCGAAAGCACGGAAGACAAGCACATCAAGGCCGAGCACGCCAAGGCTGGTCCCCGCGCGGTGGAAAACGTAGTCGCAGTGGGCGTCGACGGCTCCGAGCAAGCCCGCGTGGCAGTGCTCGAAGCGGCCGAGCAAGCGCAGCGTATGGGTGCCAAGCTCCGCGTCATCTGCGCCGTGCCGCAGTACAGCGGTTCCCTGGCCTGGGTGCCGGCTCCGTTGGACCGCGATGCCCTCTTTGCGGACATCAGGGTGCAGCTTGACGCCGGTGTTGCCTGGCTCAGGAGCCACTTCCCCCAGCTTCCCATTGAGACGGATCTCCGGGACGGCTCACCGGTGGACGTGCTGGTGGAAATCAGCCGCAGCGTCGAGCTGGTGGTTCTGGGAACACGCGGCCGCGGCGGGTTCGCGGGCATGCTGCTCGGATCCACCTCGGACGGCGTCCTCCACCACGCCAAGGGTCCTGTGCTGGTTGTTCCGGATCGTGAGGATCCACGGCTGGCAGACCGACACAAGTTTGGGCCAATGCTCGGCGCAGCTTAGGCCGCGGGAACCACGGCGCCGTGGAAGTCCAACAGCCCAGCGGAGTACTCACTCTGGACATCGCTGGCATCAGCGGGGCCATGCTTCCGGATGTGGGGGGAAAAGCGGCCAACCTGGGTGAGTTGGCCAGTGCCGGACTGCCCGTACCACCCGGATTCTGCCTGACCACCGCTGCCTACCGGGACGCCCTTTCGGCCATTGGCCTGGACGAGGTCCTTGCGGCGCTGAAGGAGGCCGATGCTTCCCAGCTGGACCAGCTGAACGGGCTTGCCGCCCGCGCACGGTCCTTGGTGCTCGACACCGGCATTCCCCACCGTATCGCCGAAGCGGTGCGGTCCGCCTACCAGCAGTTGGGAGAGGACGTCCCCGTTGCCGTCAGGTCGTCAGCTACCGCGGAGGACCTGGCTTTCGCGAGTTTCGCCGGTCAGCAGGACACCTTCCTGAACGTGGTTGGCGCTGACTCTGTCCTGGAGGCTGTAAGCCGCTGCTGGGCGTCGCTGTGGACAGACCGTGCCGTGACTTACCGGACCACCAACGGGATTGATCACGCGTCGGTCACCCTGGCTGTGGTCGTGCAGGAGATGGTGGACTCAGCTACCGCCGGAGTCATGTTCACCGCCAACCCGGTGACAGGAAACCGGCACGAGACTGTGATTGACGCCAGTCCGGGCTTGGGAGAGGCCGTTGTTTCCGGAGCCGTGAATCCGGATCAATACGTGGTGGATGTTCGTCGCGGTGCCATGGTGAAAAGGACCGTGGGGGACAGGCAAGTGGAGATCAGGGCCATCCCTGGCGGTGGCACGGAACGCGTTGAACGCAGCACCGGGTCCTCGCGGGGCCAGCCCGGCGATGCAAACCCCAAGCCCTGCCTCAGCGATCACCAGGTGTTTGGCCTCGTGAACTTGGGCCGCGAGGTCCAGTTGCACTTCGGAGCCCCGCAGGACACCGAATGGGCCATCGACCATGAGGGAAAGTTGTGGCTCACCCAAGCCCGGCCCATCACTACCTTGTACCCGCAAACCGTGCGCACTCCTCCCGTCCCGGGCGAGCACGCCTTCCTGAATTTCAGCCTCGCCCAGGGCCTCACCCGACCACTGACTCCCATGGGCTTGGCCGCCATCCGGCTCATCGCTTCCTCCGTCGCAAGGACGGCGGCATTCGATGTTCCGGATCCCCGGTCCGGCCCGCCACCTTATTACGAGGCGGGGCAGCGCATCCTTTTCGACCTCACTGCGGTGGTGCGGAGCAGGGTCGGCCGGGCGATCGTGCCTCGGGTTTTCGATCTCATGGAGGCCCGATCGGCCGTTCTGATACGTGGACTCTTTGACGATCCACGTTTCACAGTGACAACCAGGACTCCCTTGAAACTGATTCGCCACGTTGCTCCGGTTGCGGCCAAGTACCGGGTTCCTGAGTCGCTGCTCCGTGGCCTGTTCCGCCCGGCTTCGGCACTGAAACGCGTGGAGAAACTCGGCTCCGATCTGCGAAGCACCTTGGTCGTCCCCCAGCAGGCATCAGCCCATCAGCGGATCGGCCACGTCCAGCGAATCCTCGGGGAGGAAGTTTTCGCCACCGTCCCGCAGGTGCTGCCCCTTCCCGCGCTGGGCTTTGCCATGCTGGCGCTGGTCAAGAAGCTCCTGGGGGATCAAGCTCCGTACAGCGAACTCCAAACGGTGATCCGCGGCCTTCCCAACAACGTCACTACAGAGATGGACCTGGCCCTTTGGCAGCTTGCCGCTGAGATCCGGAAAGACCCCGACGCCGTTTCCTCCATGACAGGTCGAACGGCGGCCGAACTAACGGAGCAGTATCGGGACGAAAAGCTCCCCGCCGTTGCCCAAGCCGGATTGAGCTCTTTCCTGGGCACCTTCGGGCACCGGGCCGTCGCCGAGATCGACCTGGGCATGCCGCGCTGGTCAGACGATCCCACCCACGTTCTTGGCGTCGTCACCAACTATTTGAGGCTCGCGGAGGGCTCAGAGGCGCCGGACCAGCAGTTCGCACGGGCAGCCCACGAGGCCGATGAACAGGTAGCGCGTTTCGTGGCGCGGGCCAAGACAAAAAGCCCACTGCACGCGGCCGTGGTTCGCATGGCGTTGGACCGGACACGGAGGTTCGCTGGACTGCGCGAGTTGCCCAAGTACAACCTGGTCCTGGGACTATCCGTTGCGCGGAAGCAGTTGCTTCTCGTGGGCAATGAGCTTGCGGCAGCGCACCGGATTAAACGCCCCGAGGACATTTATTTCCTGGACCTCGACGAAGCCGAGACCGCACTGGCCGGAGATGACCTGCAGGAGTTGGTTGCTGAGCGACGCGCCGCCTATGAGCAGGAACTACGGCGGAGGCACATACCGCGGGTGCTGATCTCAGATGGCACCGAACCGGAAGCCGTACCCGGGATCGGGGGGCCCCAGCGCCCTGGCACCTTGTCCGGTAGTCCGGCGTCGACAGGACGGGTCACAGCTCCTGCGCGGGTCATCATGGACCCTGTTGGCGCGCACTTGGAGCCCGGAGAAATCCTCGTAGCGCCGTCAACGGATCCGGGCTGGACGCCGTTGTTCCTCACGGCCGGAGGATTGGTCATGGAGATGGGTGGGCCAAACTCCCACGGCGCCGTGGTGGCCCGTGAGTACGGCATCCCTGCCGTCGTGGGGGTTCCGGACGCCACATCACGAATCAGCACCGGTCAGCGCGTTACCGTGGACGGCGCCGCAGGGACGGTGGCTGTTGAGGGTGCGGGTGGCGGGACCAGCTAGGCGTGCTGGTGCGACTCGTGTTCCGAGTGGCTCACCGGCTCAAGCTGGAAGGTGCAATGCTCGGTGTCGAAATGACGGCCGAGGCAGGACCCCAACTGGTCAAGGATGCTGTCCGCACCGCTGGCGTTGAGGACTTCGTCTTCCACCACAACGTGGGCTGAGAACACGGGAACGCCGGAAGTGATAGTCCAGATGTGGATGTCGTGGGCTTCCACCACACCATCCACGGCGATGATGTGCTCGCGGATCATGTTCACGTCCACGCCCTTCGGTGTGGCCTCCAGAAGGACGTCCACCACGTCGCGAAGCAGATGCCAGGCGCGGGGGATGATCATCACTGCGATCAACACCGAAGCAATGGGGTCTGCAGCGCTGAAGCCTGTGGTCATGATGACGATGGCCGCCACAATAACCGCGATGGAGCCCAGAAGGTCACCGAGGACCTCAAGGTAGGCGCCACGTACATTGAGGCTTTCCTTCTGCGCCCCCTGCAGGATCAGGAGCGAGACAAGATTGGCCACAGCACCCAATATGGCGGCCCACAGCATGACGTCCGTATGGATCTCCGGGGATTCCCCGAAGCGGCGGATGGCTTCGATCATGATCACCACAGCGATCACGATGAGGATCAACGCGTTCGCCAAAGCTGCCAGTACTTCGGCTCTCTGGTACCCGTACGTCCGCTGGTCACTGGCCGGACGGGTGGCAATCCAAGCCGCCATCAGCGCGATGAAGACGCCCGCGGCATCAGAGAGCATGTGGCCGGCATCAGCCAGCAGAGCCAAGGATCCGGACACGACGGCGCCAACCACCTGGATGCCCACCACTCCTAAAGTGATGGCCAGGACGGCGATGAGCCGCTTCCGATGCTTGCCGGTTGCTGTAACTCCGTGGGAGTGGTTGTGATCGTGCCCCATGTCTATAAGGCTAGCCCCAGCCGAGTTCGTGCAGACGGTCGTCGTCGATCCCGAAGTGGTGCGCGATCTCGTGGACCACTGTGATGGCTACTTCATCGATGACTTCTTCGCGCGTGCTGCAGATGTCCAGGATCGGCTGCCTGAAGATGGTGATCCGGTCCGGCAAGGAACCGGCTTCCCACCAGGAATCGCGTTCAGTCAGGGGGACGCCCTCGTAGAGTCCCAACAGCACAGTGTCCGGATCTTCGCCCGGCTGAGGCGTGTAATCGTCCTCAATGAAGATAGCCACGTTGTCCATGGCACTGGCCGCTTTGGCCGGGATCAGTTGGAGGGCGTCGCTGACGGCCTCTTCAAATTCTTGGGGAGACATTTCGAAAGGGGCGGCACTTTGGGCTTCGTCCGCGGCGGTGTGCTCAACAGGACTGTGCACCGCATTCCGTTCCCGGAGCGGCGATGAAGGGCGCTCGCCATCCGGAACTATGGGCAAGCCGGGTGGAAGATTCGCGGGCATGATCTGACTCTAGTCCGCTCAGGCAGCATCGGCGCGGTGTGTGATGAGAGATACTAAAAGTCAATCCTCTTTTCGACAGACACAGGAACCGCATGACCGGCACCTCTTCCCTCGCGCCTGAACCCCTCGACGTCGTGGTTGTCGGTGAGGCGTTGATCGACATCGTGCAGTCTGCAGATGGGCAGGTGGAGTACCCCGGCGGCTCTCCGGCCAATGTCGCCTTCGGACTGGGCCGGTTGGACGTCAAAACCGGGCTGCTGACAGCAATTGGCCGCGATGCCAGGGGTGACGCCATCGCATCGCATCTGCACAGTGCCGGCGTGGTGCTGTTGCCCGGCTCTATGTCCGCGGGCAAGACCGCGACGGCGACAGCCCGGATAGCCGCGGACGGCTCAGCTGACTACACCTTCGACATTGACTGGGCTTTGGCACCTCTGGCCCTCCCCTACGCTCCGAGGATCCTGCACACGGGCTCCATCGCCACGTTCCTGGAGCCCGGCGCAAGCGTCGTGCGGAGCTTGCTGGAGCAGGCCCAGGGTGGGTGCATGGTGACTTACGACCCCAACATCCGCGCCGACCTCCTCGGAAGCCACCAGGAGGCCTTGGCGCTCTTCGAGGAAATAGTCCCGCTGACCGACGTCGTGAAGCTCAGCGGCACCGATGCCCGCTGGCTGTACCCGGGCAAGGCGCTTGAGGACACCGCTAACCACCTCCTCGCATTGGGCACCGGGTTGGTGGTGGTGACCCAGGGAGTCAGGGGCTCGCTCATGGCCACGCGGCACATACAGCTCAACGTACCGGCCGTCCCGGCTACAGTGGCGGACACCATCGGCGCGGGCGATTCATACATGGCAGCGCTGATCATGGGGTTGCTCCTGCGTGGCAGCGACGGACTGGCGCCCACCGTCATGGAACGGATCGGCACCATTGCCTCCATGGCGGCCTCCATCGCCGTCGGCCGCCCTGGTGCCAATCCGCCCACACACCGCGAACTCTTGGTGGGAATGGCCCGCTAGCGGAGCGGCTGGCGCGTCCGACGCCGGGTCAGGCCCACGCCGATCAGGCACACCACGCCACCGATCAGTCCCCAGATGGTGGGAACTTCCTGAAGCACGGCCCACGAAATCAAAATGGTGGTACCCGGAACCAGGTACGTGGTGGCGGCGAGCTTCCCGGCCGAGATGAGCGACAAAGCGTAAGCCCAGGTGGTGAAAGCGATGGCCGTGGGAAAGATCCCCAAGTAGACCAGGCCGAGCGTTGCCGGGAGCGGCGCCGCCTGGACTTCGGAAATCAGCTGCCCGGTCCACGGCAGGCAGCAGATGGCACCCACCATGATGCCGAACCACGTTGCCTGCCCTGCGGTGAACTTGCGGAGCACGGGCTTTTGGAGGATCGCGCTCACCGAGGCGAGTACAGCGGCAAGCAAGCACAACAGCACACCGGCGACGTCCGCCGTCGAGCGCTGTCCGGAACCCAGCGCGATCATCGCGACGCCGCAGAACGCCACACCGCTGCCGATCAGCAGCCAACGGGGGAAGCCCTCCCTGAGGAAGATTCCGGCAAGGATCGCGATAAGGATGGGGGAGACGTTGATCAGCATGGCACTGGTGCCGGCGTCGAGCATGTGTTCGGCGGCATTAAGTGCCACGTTGTAACCGCCGAACCACATCACGCCGTAGGCCACGATCGGCAACCACTCCCGGCCGCTCGGCCACACCTTCAACGTCGGCAGCACCACGATTCCAAGCACGACGGCGGCAACCGCCAAGCGTCCCAGCGTCAAGGATCCGGGGGAGAAGCTGGGGCCGACGGCGCGGATGCCCACGAACGCCGAAGCCCACAGGATCACGGTGACGATCACGGCGGCGATGCCGAGCTTGCTCATGGCCGCCCCCGGCGCGGGGGTGGTGCGCTGGGGCAGGTCCGGGGAAGGCTGGCCGGGTTCGGCCGGGGAGGTGGTTGTCATAGAGCCCAATCTAGCCGTCGTTGAGCCGGGGCGGCTGGCGGTTTTCGGACGCGTCAGGGCAAGATCCTGCCAATGTTTGCGGACCGCCTCCGAAGTGCGTCGGCGCGGTGGATCTGGGTGTGCGCTGCCGAGGGGTGGGCTTCCGACTCTTTGGGTGTGCGCTGCCGAGGGGTGGGCTTCCGACTCTTCGGATGGGCTTCTTAGAGGTGGGATCCCGCTCCTCGGTGGACCCCAAGCTGGTAGCCATGGACGGTCAGCAGACCTCGATTTGGGAATATCGCCATCTATGCTCTAAAGTTTTAGAGTCCAGTTCGGACGAGCGAGACACGGAAAGAACGCGTAAAGCGTCGCTTTTCTTTTGCGAAATCCGAATTGAGTTCAGGCCCCCATCGTCTAGCGGCCTAGGACACCGCCCTTTCACGGCGGCGGCACGGGTTCGAATCCCGTTGGGGGTACGCAAGGAAGTGGTAAACCGGATGAGAAAAGTCTGGTAAGCTAGAAGCCTTGAAAAAAACGCGGTAGAGATACTGCAAACGCAAGGCCCTGTAGCGCAGTTGGTTAGCGCGCCGCCCTGTCACGGCGGAGGTCGCGGGTTCAAGTCCCGTCAGGGTCGCTCTGAGCGCCGAAGAAATTCGGTTCTCAAGGTGACATGTCACCTAGGCTCTGTAGCTCAGTTGGTAGAGCGTTCGACTGAAAATCGAAAGGTCACCGGATCGACGCCGGTCGGAGCCACCACTGGGAAGCATCAGTTCTTCGGAACTGGTGCTTTTCTTCTTTAACCCGTTGAGCGAGTGCGTGTACCGACGCCACCCACTTTGGTTCGCCATGATTCGTCTCAGAAGCCGACACACCGGAATTCTCCGAGTGTCTAAGGTCATAGCCGCTCAAAGAAAGTCCAGGCGGCACGAAGACTGCTCTCTAACTCCGCTCCTGCGCCTCGCGCACTCACCTTGTTAGTCGGTCTTCGCTCCTGGGCAGCCCCAGGAGTTGGGGTTTTCCTGGCAGGTGTCGGCGACGAGTGCTCTTTCTGTTTTCCAGACGTGGATGGTTTTGGCCGGTGTGGTGATGTCGAGTGTTCCGTTGATGGGTAGGGGCGGGCCGTTGTTGACGGAGTAGGTGCCGGTGAAGCTGGTGGTGAGGCTGGCTTGGTAGTTGCCGGTTTCGGTGTAGATGTGGCTGGTGCGTGTTTCGTTGTTGAGCCAGTCGGTCTCGGGGATGGAGTAGCCGGCCACCGGGGTGGGTCCTAGTGTGCTGCCGTCGCCGAAGGCGTAGGTGTAGTTGGCCGGTGTTGCGGTGAGGTGGACTGTTTGGCCGAGGATGGTGACGTCGAAGCCTTGTTCTGCGGTGGTGGCGTAGAAGTTGGTGGGTCCGCCTTTGAGGGTGTGCGGGAAGGGTTGGGCTTCGATGGTTCCTGGGTTGACGGGGAGTTGGCGGAAGTCGGTCAGGATGCGTGCTGCGATGTTGGCCAGGACGTTCTCGGGCTGCGGGTCGTAGAGACAGGTGGGTCCGCTGACGGGGATCCAGTCAGTCCAGCCCGGATTGGTGATCGCTCTTGGGGCCTCCTTCCAGATCACGGGGGTGCCGTCTTCTCCGCCGGCTGTGGTTGCCGGGCATTCGAGGGCGTCGCAACCGGGGTCCTTAGTGTCAGGTCCATCGGCACGGCAATGGGTGTCGGCCATGTACTGGTTCGGATCATCGATTTCTTGTGATGTGGCTGATCCATCGAGACGGGGGCCTAGCAGCCCTGTCTGGGGATCGATTCTGAAACGCGCGCCGATGTCGATCCCTCGATCACCTGCGTTGTTGGCGGCCCACGTATCGTTAGCTGCCGAGGATGGTGTCGTCACGGCAAGGCAAGCAGCAAACCAGATAGCAAGCCCAGCTAGCACTGCGCTAACCTTCACGACGGGCTTACGCAATGACGCCAAGATCCACCACGATCCATGAATCGTTAACGTACTTGGCGAAGAAGGCGAACGCGTCATTAGACGCTTCTGAACTCGACCGCCCGATGCTGCCGTCTGCGTTGTAATAGTCAATCTGTTGCTGAATCACCTGGACTTTCGCTGATTGTATGGAGTCGTCCCTCCAAAGCACCTCTACGACGGGAACTGAGATTTTTCCACCCATCAGCCACCGTCCGTCCGTATATCCGTCTTCGGCGGATTCCCGCAGCCGGAGACACAGACGGCAGTCTTCTGAGATCAACGGCAGCCATGACGACACGTCGCCGGTCTCGTCCACGTAAGAAAGCTGCGCGTACCAGTACCGAATGAATGCCTCCAGCCCCGCCTTCGAGTTCTCCTTCGCCAACTCGGGCATCACGGGGACCGGCACGTTCTGCGCTTTTCCCTTGGCATCCGCGGGCTTGTACACGGCGGATGCCGGAGGACTACCCGGACTCTCCGGAGTAGCCGAAGCCGCCGGAACCGAAGCGCTGCTGGTGGGCGACGCCGTCGTCGAACTCGATTCGGAGGGTGAGCCGCTGGGCGTAGTGCCGCCCTGGCAACCCGTGAGGAGCAGGGCCAGGACTATAAGAAGGGCGGCAGACGAAAGGCGTGGCATGACAGGCTCCCCAGCAGCTGTTTTGGCGATGTGTCGGCCAGTCTAGGTGGGGCAATCGAACCCAACACAGTCACGAATCGGGCGTTGTGGATAACCTGCTCTGCTCACGGCAGGGCAGTGGGCGTATTCTGACCTCGCCGCCTCGTCCCTCGCACGTAACCACTGGGGAAATCATGGTTACGATCGCACGTTCAACCGCAGAAGCGAGCAGGAACTCTCCCGGATGCGGAGCAAAGTGCCGGAAGCTCCCCGAGGCTTCTCCCAAAGCGTCGGAGCTAGACGCTAGGGTGGTACTCAAGAGAAGGGGAGTGCTCCATGGAAGACCAGAACGTGCAGCTTGATCCTGTGCCCGGGAGCGAGATCCTGGGTACTGGACGCACCATCATCTCCGAGGCGGCGGTTGCCAAGGTTGCCGGCATCGCTGCACGCACGGTGCCAGGCGTCTACTCGTTGGGTTCGGGTCCGTCCCGTGCGCTCGGCGCGATTCGCGACGCCGTCGGCAGTTCCGACCACGCGGCAGGCGTGCGCGCGGAAGTCGGCGAGACCCAAGTGGCCGTGGACATCAATCTCGTTGCCCTCTACGGGCACCCCCTGCACAGTGTTGCCAACCAGGTCCGCAGTGCTGTTTTCCGCGCTGTTGAAGAACTTGTGGGCCTCCGGGTCATTGAGGTCAACATCGAGATCAATGACGTCTACGTGGCTCCGCCGGTCAAACCTGCGGGAAGCAAGCCAGCCGTAATGGAAAGGGAGGCACTCCAGTGAGCATGACCGTTGTTGGAATCGCGATGGGCGCCTTCGTAGCGTTCATGTCCCTTTCCTTTGGACTGTGGGGATTCCTGATCTCACTGCTCTTCATGGGCATCGGAGCGCTGCTCGGCCGGGCCGCCGATGGAAAACTGGATCTCCGCAGCGTCCTGGACGCCATTACGGGCCGGCGCTCTTCGTCATGAGCGTGGCTGAGGCTGTGGACTCCACCAGCAGCCTGGCCGGCCACAACCGGATCAGTACCCAGGCTTTGACTTCCTTGGCGCGCGCCGCCGCCTCCGAGGCCCTCGGCGTTGAGGCCAATGACATACGCGCTGATTGGGCGGACGACGACGGCCTGCTGGCTTTGTCGATCGTGGCACCTATCAGCATCCCGGCTTTAACCGAGGTCCTGCGGGACCCGTTGCGCGTCCAAGGCTTCGGCGGCTCCATCTGGGACCGTGCAGTCGCGGCCAAAGCCGCTGTTCTTGAAACAGTGACGCGACTCAGCGGGTTCCAATTAAGCAGGGTGGACATCAGGATCAGCGGAGCCCACATCACGGAGGGGGGCCGCGTTCAGTGACACAGGACCAGGAAACCCAGGACCGTAACACCCGGGATCAGCAAGCTCAGGTGGAGGGATATGCAGGAGCTGGACCGGTGGCCGGCGAAGACCCCGAAATGAGCCGAATCCTGCGCCGTGAAACCCACTCTTCCCGGGCCGCTGCTGCCGCCATTGCCGCTGTCCTGGTCATTGTTCTCTGCCTCTATGCCCTGCTCGAGGCAGGCGTGCGGGCAGTTGGTCAACCACCGTGGCTGATCGATCCCACCACTGCGGCCGGGCGCATCATCGCTCTCCCTGAAGGTATTTCCCCACTGTTGCTTGGTGCCAGTGGCGCCGTAGTTGCCATGGTGGGACTGTTCTTCTTCCTGCTCGCAGTGCTGCCCGGCAGGCGTGCCCGGCATCTGCTCAGGGACGCGCGTACCGCGGTCGTGGTTGATGACGAAGTTCTGGCCTCAGCGCTGGCACGTAGGGCAAGAACCGCTGCGAACGTTACCCAGGAACAGGTCATGGTGATCGTTTCCCGGCAGCTGGTCGTGGTCAATGTGCGGCCTACGTCTGGCAGCAGGGTGAGCGAGGAAGCTGTGCTGGCAGCTGTGCAAGCGGAACTTGAAGAAATGTCTCCCGTGCCGATGCCTTCTGTGCGGGTCAACTTGGCGTCGTCGGGGGTGATTGGCGCGTGAACGGAACACCGCGGGCCCTTAATCGTGTGCTGTTGTTCATCATCGGAGTGAAACTCCTGGCCGTGGGCGTTCTTCTCCTGCTGCTGGCCACCGTGCCCGCTGTTGCGGCTTGGTGGCATGGCTGGTCCGCCGCTGCCTGGGCAGGGATGGAAAATGCCTTCCGCCAAACGCGCTTCCCCGGTCGCGAGGAAAGCTGGTTGTGGATTGTGGCCGGGGCGGTCCTGGTGGCCATCATCATCGCCATGGTCGCTTGGCTGTCTCAGCAAGGTAAGGGCAGGGCCAACCTCCTGGTCGCCAGCGATGACGACAGCCACATCAACGGAGAAGTACGGATCGGTGGCGGCGTCGCCGAGCAAGCGCTGAGGGCGGCACTCGCTGGGAGGGCCGACCTCGCGGCCGCCTCAGTGGCGACTTATGAGGTACGGGGAAGGCCAGGCCTGCGCATCCGGATTCAACCCAGGCAGGGAGTTGCACCACACCTGCTGGCTGCCGAAGTATCCCAGCTGGTTGAAGCGTTGGACCTTGTTATCGGCCAAAAAACCCCGGTGCTGGTGCACATGGTTTCCGGTGCCCGGTCCAGGTTTACCAAGGCGGAGCGCGTCCGCTGATATTGCAGAACGCAAGCCCAAGCCCATAAGTTGAATCCAAGGGGGAAAACCTCCATTGGCACGCTACGTCACACATCCGACCGTTAAAGAGGAGAACACCATGAGTGAAGAGACCACGGGAGCCGAAGCGGTTAACGGCGCAGCAGGAGACGCCAAGGATACGGCAGGTGAAGTGCTTGGGAATGCGAAGGAATTCGCCGGTGAAGCTGTAGAGAACGTCAAGGAATTCGCCGGTGATGCCGCCGAAAATGTCAAAGAGTTCGCGGGTGAAGCCGCTGAAAATGTCAAAGAATTCTTCTCCGGCGATGTAGGAGAAAATGCCAAGGAATTGGCGGGAGACGTCGCAGAGAAATCCAAGGAAATCGCTGGGGATGTAGCCGAAAACGTCAAGGGACTGGGTTCGAAGATTGCTGGTTTGCTGAAGGGCGACAAGTAGCGTTTCCACAAAAAAGGGATGGCAGTTCGCAGCCGCCGCGGCACGTGGGCGGAAGCGGACTGCCATCACGCTGTTCGGGCCCAACAGGCTGTTCGGCAACCCGGCCCGGACCTGGCAACCCGGCCCGGACCTAGTAACCTGAGGTCCATACGCGATGGACAGGAGACCGCAGTGGCCGGAACAACGGTGCCCGACACCATGGTGGCCGGGCTCATGGCTGAGTTGGCGGCGCTGGAAGAACCCCGTGCGCGGGAAATCAACGAAAAGCACGGTGACGACCACGGCGTGAACCTCAGCAAGTTGCGGGCCGTCGCTAAGAGGCTGAAAACGCAGCAGGAACTATCAATTGATTTGTGGGCCACGGGTGACACCGCGGCCAGGCTGTTATCCCTGCTGATCTGCCGACCCAAGGCCTTTGAGCGGGACGAGTTGGACAGCATGCTCCGGGAAGCTCGGACCCCCAAGGTGCAGGACTGGCTTGTGAATTACGTGGTCAAAAAGAGTCCGCACTCCGAAGCGCTGCGGGTGGCCTGGTTCGCCGACGCTGATCCGGTGGTGGCCAGCGCAGGGTGGGCACTGACATCCGAACGCGTGGTCAAGAAGCCAGACGGGCTGGACACTGTAGCCCTGCTGGACGTTATCGAGGCCACCATGAAGGACTCACCGGACCGTCTCCAGTGGGCCATGAACCAATGCCTTGCCATGATCGGGATTGAGTTTCCGGAACACCGGGCCAGGGCTCTGGACATCGGTGAGCGACTGGAGGTTCTGAAGGACTACCCCACGCCGCCCAACTGCACCTCACCGTTTGCGCCCAGCTGGATCAACGAGATGGTGCGGCGCCAGACAGGTAAATGAGCCAGACAGGTACATGAGGCGGCCAAATTCAGCCTCTGTTGCGGTGCATCATCCGGTACGTGAGCTCAGCGAGGAGTTCTTCGTCGGAAAGGTGCGATGCCCGGGCAATGGGAGCCGCAGGGACGGCGATGCGGGGAGGTCCCTGCCGTGGTTCGTCTCCCGAACGCATGTCGTCCGGAGTGATCATCTCCGGAGCAAACGTCGATTTTCCCTTGAGGACCTCTGAAACGGATCCTGCGCGCCAGCCCAACGCATGCTCAAGCTTGCGCTGGTTGATTTCCTGGGTGCGTCGCGTTCCTGATTCCAAGGTACGGACGGTCTTGATGGCGGTGCCTGCCTGCTTAGCCAATTGCACTTGGCTCAATCCTTGAGCCAAGCGTTCTTCCTTGATTAATCGGCCGATGGTCTGCAGTGCTTCAAGTTCATCCACACTTCCCATTTTTCCATAGGCAACATTGGGTAACCAAATCGAAACGGGCTCCCGCTGGCAGGGATGACCCTTCGAACGCCCCGTCACAACGGCCTGCGGCAGCCCTCTTGCAGAGATCGGCAGGTTACTTGGTATCGATGCGGTTACGTTCGGTGTAAGCGCTTGCATTTTGGCTCCCATTCTAGCTAGTGTGAGCGTCACCACATCAATTGCGCCGCCGAATCACTTGTACTCAGCGAGGAGTCTTTAGCATGAAGAAAACCAAGTACCTGCTACCGGTCGCAGCCGCCGGTGTTCTGGCACTTACCCTTTCCGCCTGTAGCGGAGATGGAGGGGGCGGGGGATCAACCGCAGGATCGGATGATTGCTCCGCTTACGAAAGCTACGGAAAGCACGATGGCAAGACGGTCTCCGTCTACTCGACGATCGTGGACATTGAAGCAACTAATCTCGAGGAATCCTGGAAGCAGTTTGAAGACTGCACCGGGATCACCATCAAGTACGAGGGCAGCAAGGAATTCGAAACGCAGATCGGCGTTCGTGCCCAGTCCGGTACCGCCCCTGACGTTGCCATCTTCCCGCAGCCTGGCCTCCTTGCCACCCAGGTCCGGGCCGGTTACCTGAAGCCCGCTCCACAGACCGTGTCCGATTTGGTGGACAAGAACTGGTCCCCGGACTGGAAGAAGTACGGCACGGTGGATGGCAAGTTCTACGCCGCTCCGATGCTCGCCAACGTCAAGGGCTTTGTTTGGTATGCACCCAAGACCTTCAAGGACAAAGGCTGGGAAGTCCCCAAGACGTGGGACGAAATGATCGAGCTGTCCAAGAAGATCGCGGCAGATGACAAGAACATGAAGCCGTGGTGTGCAGGATTCGAGTCCGGTGAAGCAACTGGCTGGCCGGGCACGGACTGGATCGAAGACGTGGTTTTGCGCGAACACGGCCCCGAGGTCTACGACCAGTGGGTAGCTCACCAGATTCCGTTCAACGACCCCAAGATCGTCGATTCCTTCAACAAAGCCGGCGACATCCTGCTGAACCAGGACATGGTTAACGGCGGTTTCGGTGACGTCCGCTCGATCCTGAGCACCGGCTTCGCCCAGGCAGGCCAGCCGGTCCTTGACGGCACCTGCGCCATGCACCACCAGGCCAACTTCCAGGCCGCCAACTGGCCTGCAGGAACAAACGTTTCAGAGGACGGCGACGTCTGGGCCTTTATCACTCCGCCGATTGACGAAAGCAAGGGCAAGGCAGTCACCGGTGGCGGCGAAATGGTGGGCGCCTACAAGGACACCCCTGAGGTTCAGTCGTTCCTGGCATACCTGGCCAGCGCCGACTTCGCCAACAACCGCGTCAAGCTCGGAGGCGTAGTCAGCGCAAACAAGGGCCTGGATCCCGCCAACGCGCAGTCTGACCTTGACAAGCTGACCGTCCAGATCCTCCAGGACCCGGACACGGTGTTCCGTTTCGACGGCTCGGACCTGATGCCGAGTGCCGTTGGCGCCAACTCGTTCTGGAAGGGCATTGTGCAGTGGATCAACGGCACGTCCTCCCAGGAAGTTGCCAACAGCATCGAATCCAGCTGGCCTAAGAGCTAACTCCCAGAGTGCTGCCTCCCCTGACTGGTGCGCCCAGCCGGGGAGGCAGCGCTTTTCCCGGAACTTAGTGATTCACTCACGCCCCGGAGGTTGGGTATGGAATTTATTGGAGAAAAACTCCTACAAGTAGTGATAGCCCTGGCGATCTTCGCTGCGGTCATCGGCCTCATCATGTTGCTGGTGGACAGGGCGCCTAAATCAGTCAAAGACAAGGTCACGGTGGCGGGCTTCCTTGCCCCTGCCGCCATCCTGATGGTCGTGGGCCTGGTCTATCCGGCAATCCGCACGTCAATGCTCGCTTTCACGGATGCCGGTGGAAATGCCAACGGCTTCGACAACTTCGTCTGGATGTTCACGCAGCCCGAGGCTCTGACCACACTGCGGAACACGGTTGTATGGACCGTCCTGGTGCCCTTGCTCTCAACCAGCTTTGGCCTTGCCTACGCGGTGTTCATCGACAAGGCCCGGGGCGAAAAGGTTCTGAAGTCGCTGGTCTTCATGCCTATGGCCATCTCCTTTGTGGGTGCCGGCATTATTTGGAAGCTCGTGTACGACTACCGCGGTCCCAACATCGAGCAGACCGGTGTCATTAACTTCTTCAGGGTGGCCTTGGGGATGGATCCCAAGCAGTTCCTGCTGGATGCTCCGGAAAACACCATCTTCCTCATCATCGTGATGGTCTGGATCCAGACCGGTTTTGCCATGGTGATCTTGTCCGCGGCCATCAAGGGTGTTCCGGTGGAACTCATCGAGGCAGCCCGCTTGGACGGTGCCAACGCATGGCAGCAGTTCCGCAACGTCACAGTGCCAGGCATCCGTGGAGCTCTGGTGGTGGTCCTGACCACCATTACCATTGCCACGCTGAAGGTCTTCGACATTGTCCGGACCATGACCGCCGGCAACTATGACACGTCCGTGGTCGCCAACGAAATGTACACACAGGCCTTCCGCGCCGGTGAGCCGGGACGTGGTGCCGCTTTGGCCCTGATCCTGTTCCTGATGGTGCTGCCCATCGTTGTGTACAACGCTCGAGTCCTTCGCAAGCAAAGGGAGATCCATTGACAGCCACGCCAGCCCCGAAAGAGGCCTCGAAGGCCACCCGGCAGCGTCCTGGATCCGACCCCACGGAGGACGCCCAGCCGATCATGCGGCGCGTCAAGACCAAGCTCACCTCCAAGTGGGCAACAGCGGCAGCAATCATTATCGCCGTCGTATGGTCTGTGCCGACGTTCGGCCTCTTTGTCACCTCGTTCCGTCCTGCCGCCAAGCAGGTCGGTCCCCGGTCCGACGGCTGGTGGAACGCCTTCGTCGACTGGCAGTTCACGTTCAAGAACTACGCTGACGTCCTCACGCCGGCGGGTTCGCAGTCAGCCAACCTTTCCCAGTACTTTGTGAACTCCATAGCGATCGTCATCCCGGTCACCATCTTCGTGCTGGTGCTGGCATCCATGGCCGCTTACGTGTTTGCGTGGGGAAAGTTCAAGGGGCGGGACGCACTCTTCATCTTCGTCTTTGCCCTGCAGATCATCCCCCTGCAAATGGCGCTCATTCCGCTCCTGCAGTTCTTCACGCAGACCCTGCAGTTGCCGGCAGGATCCTACGCGCAACTGTGGATCGCCCACACCATGTTCGGCCTTCCGCTGGGCATCTTCCTGCTCCACAACTTCATCTCCGAAATTCCCGGTGAAGTCATTGAGGCAGCAAGGGTGGACGGTGCCGGACACAGCACCATCTTCTGGCGGATTATCCTGCCGCTCTCCGTTCCGGCGCTTGCCTCGCTGGCAATCTTCCAGTTCCTGTGGGTCTGGAACGACTTGTTGGTGGCCTTGGTCTTCTCCGGCGGCACGGCGGACGTTGCTCCCATTACGCAGCGTCTGGCTGAGATCTCCGGTACCCGTGGGGCCAGGGATTACCTGAACCCGGCGGCAGCATTTGTCTCCATCATCGTTCCGCTCCTGGTCTTCTTCGGCTTGCAGCGCTACTTTGTGCGCGGCCTGCTGTCCGGCGGTCTTAAGGGCTAGGAACCGCAGCCTCGGTTGCGCAGCGCATTACGCCGCTGCGTAACCGAGGAATGCAAAGCACAAGTCCACCTTTAAGGTGAAGGCGGAGCAACGGCGGCCGGAGAGGGGAGCCTGTGTCACGAACAACGGGTAGGTCCCAACGCGGCGGTCATTCCGGCGTCAGTATTGAGGACGTCGCCGCAGCCGCCGGAGTTTCGACGGCGACCGTCTCACGAGCCGTCCGGGGTTTACCGCGGGTGTCTCCCGCCACCCGCGAGAAGATCCTGGAAGTAGCCAGTTCCTTGGGCTATGTGGCGTCGTCGTCGGCGTCGGGCCTGGCGACCGGCCGAACGCGCACCATCGGCGTCCTGGCCCCCTTCGTCAGCCGGTGGTTCTTCTCCAAAGCGATCGAAGGTGCGGACCGGGAACTGCATTCGCGCAAGTACAACCTTTCCTTGTTCAACCTGGGCGGACACGGCAGCAACCGTGAGCGGCTCTTCAGTTCCACCATGGTCTACAAACAGATCGACGCCCTTTTGGTGCTGTGCATGTCCTTGACCGAGGAAGAGTTGGAACACCTCCACAAGATCGACATCCCGCTGGTGGTGGTGGGCGGCCACGTCGAAGATTGTGCGTACATCGGCATCAACGATTACGACGCCGCGTCCACCGCTGTGCGGCACCTCCTGGACCTGGGCCACAAGGACATCGCGCTGCTCCACGGCGACGACGAAACAGACCTGAACTTCGACGTGCCGCGCGTGCGTATCCGAGCCTTTCAGGAAGTCATGACCGACGCCGGACTGGAAGTCCGCCCGGAATGGGACCAGTGGGGCGATTTCACCGTTGCCAGCGGCCAACAGGCCTTCAACCGGCTCTGGAGCCAGCCTGGACGCAAACCGACGGCCATTTTCTGTTCGTCGGATGAGATGGCGATGGGCGTTATTTTCGAGGCCGGACGCCATGGCGTCAGGGTGCCTCAGGACCTATCCGTCATCGGCATTGACGATCACGATTTCTCGGCCTCCATTGGCCTGACCACAGTGGGCCAGCGCCCCGACAACCAGGCCGAACTTGCCACGAAAATGCTGTTGGACGAGTTGGACGGCATCCCGAAAGCCGTGCATTCGGAAGTAGCTCCCCATGAGCTGATCGTGCGCGAGACAACAGCCCCACCAAGCGCATAAAGGTGCGGGTTAGGAGGCCCGAGCCAGCTGCCGGATGGGGATCCACCGCGACGCGAGCCTGCGGTAGGCAGCGGCCGCGCCAGTCATGTCGCCCTCGGCCAGGCACTCGATGCCCAGCCGCACGTCCATGGGGGACTCGTCCGGGTACACCTTGTCTGCCACCGCGCCGTAGTCCAGCTCCACCATGGACTGGATATGAAAGAGTTCCAGCCATTCGGTGAGCTGCGTCAGGTCATCCAGCATGTCCAAGTCCGGGGCAGCCAAGGCCAAGTGGGCCACGGCGAAGCGTGCACGGTCCAGGGCCTCCGTCAGGGGAGTCCACACCCGTACTGTGAGAATGCGCCCTTCAGACTCCACCACGTCCTTGCGGTCCGACTCGGCGAAGAGCGAGAACCAGCTGAACGGAATACCCCACGTTGAGGCCCGGGTATGGACGCGCTTGGCATCTTCCCCGGCATTGATCCGATCGATTCTGACCTGGTGCTTGTCCCGTTGCGAGACGGGAATGAGGAGGTCGGCCAGGGGACTGTGCACACCGTCCATGAGCGCGTTGGCTGCCAAGCCGGCCCGAATGACCAGTTGGCTGGGGCAGTAAAGCAGCCGTCCGGCGTCGTGCCCTTCCGGGGCGGATGCGGCACTGTGGCGGGACGCGGCAGCTCCGTCCGCTGCGGCTGCTTGGTCCGTTCCAGTTTGTTCCGGCGTCGCCGCGTGACGTCCGGTGGGAACGCGCGTCATGCGTACCAAGTCGGTGCTGCCGGTGGGGAACGGGTCGCCGCCGGAACGCGTGATGCGGCCCAGCGAGGCTTGCAGCTCCGCATTTTCGACGGCGGCCCGGGAACCGCTCTTGCTGCCCTTCGCCACGAGCTGGCGCTGCTGTTCGGGTGGGAATGCTTCGAGGGGCTCGTAAATGCGCAGCGAGGAAGAGAATGGCAGCCCTGCCTGGCCCCGATACAGGTTTCCAGTCATATCAGCCGCCCCTTTCGTCAGTTATGTGTACTCAGTTTGCGAGCTCCACGATCACGGGAGCGTGGTCCGAAGCGCCCTTGCCCTTACGCTCCTCGCGGTCAATGGAGGCGCCGGTGACCCGCGAAGCCAGTGCCGGGGATGCGAGGCAGAAGTCGATCCGCATGCCTTCCTTCTTGGGAAAGCGCAGCTGCGTGTAGTCCCAGTAGGTGTAGACGCCGGGACCCGGAGTGTAAGGGCGGACGACGTCGGTGAATCCGGCGGCTTCGAAAGCGTGGAAAGCGGCGCGCTCGGGTTCGGAGACGTGGGTGTAATTGTTGGTGCGGAACAGCTCGATGTCCCACACGTCGTCGTCGAACGGCGCGATGTTCCAGTCACCCATGAGGGCGATCTGCGCAGTGGGATCGGATTTGACCCATTCGGCGGCGTGGCCCTGCAGGACGTCCAGCCATTCGATTTTGTATGGCATGTGTTCGTCGTCCAGAGAACGACCGTTGGGAACGTAGAGGCTCCAGATGCGGATGCCGCCGCAGGTAGCGGCGATGGCGCGGGCTTCCTGGGCGGGATCCTTGCCGGCCTTGCCGAACGCCGGCTGGTCCAGGAACGTTCGTTGAACGTCTTCCAGTCCAACACGTGAGGCGATGGCAACGCCGTTCCACTGGTTCACGCCGAAGTGGGCAACCTCGTAGCCCATACGCTCAAAGAGCTCCCACGGGAAGTTTTCGTCCTTGCACTTGGTCTCCTGGATGGCCAGGACATCGCAGTCGCTGCGCTCAAGCCAAGCTTCAACGCGGTCTGCACGGGCGCGGAGGGAGTTCACATTCCAGGTAGCTATCTTCACAGCCACTAACTTACCGAACTTGGTGCTGAGCGCATCCCCTGACGGCTTTTTACCGCGATCCTAGTGGCCATACAACGGCTCCGTGTGGGCCAGTTTGCGCAGCCCGATGCCCGAAGCGATGAGCAGCAAGCCCATCACCATCGCGAACCCTGCCAACATCCACACGAGGCTCAGGAAGCCCAAGCCCGGATTCACCAGCACAAAAATGCCGAAAGCGGTGGTGATGAGGCCGGTCAGGAACCAGATTCCCCAGTTGCGGACGAAATTCCTGGCTGCCAGGGACAGGACGATTTGTGAGAGACCCAGGACCAGAGCCCACAGCCCGATAAGGACGCCCACTGCCGCGGCCGTAATTCCCGGCCAGGCAATGGCCAGGATGCCGGCAGCGATGGAGATCAGGCCGCCCACTATGGTCCAACGGGACCGGCCTGCGGGGTCGTAGAAGTAATGCGCCACGCTGGTGACGCCGTCAATGATCGCGAAGACCCCGAACATGACAATCACCACGAACGCCGTGGCGCTGGGCAAGGCAATAATCAACAGGCCAAAAACAATGGCGAGGACTCCCCGGACGATCAAAGCCGTTCCCGGGGTTTTGAACATTTTGCGATCCGCTGCGTCCGACATAGGGCCAGAGTAGCCAACCGCGTCTCCTACCGCATCCCCTCTCGTCGGATAGCTGTGGCGATGGCCGCTGCCCGCGTCTCGACGCCCAGTTTGGCGTAGATGTGGGCAAGGTGGGTCTTGACCGTTGCCTCGGAGATGAAGAGGCGTTTTCCGAGGTCACGGTTGCTGAGGCCTTCGGTGAGCAGGCTGAGCAGTTCCGCTTCGCGGGGAGTGAGGATCTCATCCGGGTTCCGCAGTTGTTGGAACAGCCGGGAGGCCACCGGAGCGCTCATCACGCTCTTCCCCTGCACAGCCCCGCGAACCGCCGCGAAGATCTCCTCCGGGGCGGCATCCTTGAGCAGATAGCCCATGGCGCCGGCGTCCACGGCACGGACGATATCTGCGTCCGAGTCGTAGGTGGTGAACACAATGATCGCCTGCTTGGGGGTTCGCTGGCGGAGCTGTTTGATGGCTTCGATGCCGTCCATCCCGGCGCCCATGGCCAGGTCCATGAGGACGACATCGGGGGCATGCCGCTGCGCCGCTTCCAGGGCTTCCTCACCGGAGGCGGCTTCCCCGACGACGGCGATATCGGCTTGGGTGCCCAGCAACGCCTTGAGCCCGCTCCGGACTACGGTGTGGTCGTCCACGAGGACCACGGAAATGCTGGTCACAGGGCCTCCTCCTCCTTTGCGCCGTTGGCTGGTTGTGCGGGCGGCCCGACCGGCAGTTGCGCCGCGATGATGGTGCCCTCGTCCGGCGTGCTCTCCACGGACAATTCTCCGCCCAACTGTTCCACGCGTTGCCGCATGGCCCGAAGCCCGTATCCTCCGGCTTCCGACGGCGGAGGTACCGTTCCGGGATCAAAGCCGCGGCCGTCGTCGTACACGTCCAAGGTGACCGCATCCGGAAGGTACCCAAGGGTCACGCTGGCGTGGTTGGCGCGGGCATGGAGTTTGATGTTGGCCACTGCGCTCTGGGTGACGCGCAGCAGTGCGTGCCGCACCTCGGAAGGGAGTGGTCGCGGATCTCCGGTGACCTGGACACGGATGGTCTCCACGTATTGCCGTGCGGCGTGCTCCAAAGCCTCGGGGAGGGGCCCGGTTTCCAGGCCGGGCGCGGAGAGTTCGTGCACCAGGCTGCGGGTATCGGCGAGGTTGCGTCGCAACAGATCCGCAGCTTTGCGCACGTCCTGGTTCGATGCAGGAGCCGGCCAGGCACGTTGGGCTGCTTCGAGGAGGAGCAGGCTGCTGGCCAGGCCCTGAGTGACGGTGTCGTGGATTTCCCGGGAAACGCGCTCGCGCTCGGCGGCGACTCCGGCCTCCCGCTCGCCGGCGGCAAGCCGGTCCTGGTCGCGCTCAATCTTGTCGTAGATCAACGTGAGCAGGGCGCCCGCGGCGAGCGGACCCAGCAGCATTGCGATGTCTGTCCAGTCGCTCATCCGGAAGAGTCCGACGGCGGTGGCGGCCGCCGTTGCGCCACCCGCCACATAGGCGGCCCACCCTCGGAAAGCGGTCCGGGTGAGGAAGAAGATGGCGAAGGAACACCATGCGAAGCTGGGGGCGGCAATGACGAGCGCTGCCCACGCCGCTACCAACACGATCATCCACGGAATCCAGAGCCGGCGCGGCTGGCCGGGTTGCCGCCGGCCACGTTCCCGTCGCCGGGCCAGCATTGCTGTGACCGTGTAGAGGGCGCAGACGGTTCCAGCCAACGCGACTGTCCAGAGGTTGTCGGCGGGGGAGTGCCGCATGACGTAGCGCACCCCTGAAGCGACCATCAGGACGGCGAAGCCCAGATGCACCACAGCATCGATGCGGCCATCGAGGCGAATGCTCGGAGCCGGCTGTGGAGGGGCAGTTGGCATCTTCCCATGCTAGGTCCCGCGCGGGCGTTGGTCTCTCCACCTTTTGGCTGATACCGATGACGGAAAGGCTGAGCCCGGGAACGGCGACCGGGCGATGTGGTGTGGGGGCGTCCGCGAAAGCATGGAGATGTACCCGATGCCAACTGCACCCGACGCTCACTACAAGGAGAATCCCGTGAAGAAGTCCAACAAGATGATCGCCGCCGCCGCTGCCGGAGCGCTGCTGCTCACCGGCGGTGTTACTGCCGTGGCCAATGCCGTGTCTCCCGCCGCAGCACCGGCCGCCGCCCCCGTGAAAGTCGCCGCAGAAGTGCAGCCGGCGCCGGAGAACGTCGTAGCCCAGAACCGCATCTCCGTGGGTGCTTCGAGTGCCGCAGTCAACGCCGCGCTCGCCAAGTGCCAGGCGGATAAATTGCCGTTCGTCACCGTGGCCTTGGTTGACCGTTTCGGCACCGTCCAGGCACTCCTTCGCGGTGATAACGCAGCAGAGCACACCATCGAAGCCGCCAAGCAGAAGGCCTACACGGCCGCAGCCTTCGGTGCTCCCACCAGCGAACTCGCCAAGCGCATTAACGGCAACGGCCCCTCCATCGCAGACCTCCCGGGCACCTTGTTCCTGTCCGGCGGGGTTCCGTTGAAGGTCAACGGTGTTTCCGTTGCCGGCATCGGAGTTGGCGGCGCACCCGACGGCGCCTTGGATGAAGCCTGCGCAACCGCTGGCGCTGAGGCCCTGGCTGCGGCAGCGAAGTAGCCTCGAGGTATGAGTCTTGCGAAGACGCGCAGGCCGGCTGCGGGTTTGGTGATCGGTGCGGGTTTGCTGGTCGCCGGGCTCGTGGCCGGCTGCGCGCCGGCTTCTCCCTCCTCGCCCACGGCCAGTTCAAGCTCGACGGCGGCGCCCCCGCCTTCCAGCCCGGGCCCGCCTTCTGAACCTTCGCCAGCCCCCAGCACGGCCGCGACGTCGAGCGTAAGCCCCGTCCCGTCGTCGTCGGCTGCAGTGCCACCCAAACTCTCACCGGAGGCCCAGATGGAAACCGATCGGCTCCTGATCCTTGCCGCGAAAGCCAATGACGCTGCGAGGGTTCGTGAACTCATCGCAGCCGGCGGAAACGTCAATGCCAAGGACGACATCCAGGACTCCGCGTTCCTCTACGCGGGCGCGGAGGGTTTCAACGAGGTCCTGCAGCTGACCTTGGCCGCGGGGGCGGATGTTCGCAGCACCAACAGATACGGCGGCACTGCGCTGATCCCGGCGAGCGAGCACGGGCACACGGAAACCGTCCGGATTCTGATCGCAGCAGGTGTACCCGTGGACCACGTCAACAACCTGGGCTGGACCGCCATGCAGGAAGCCATCCTGCTCAATAATGGTGGACCCAATCAGCAGGAAGTGGTCCGACAATTGCTTGCAGCCGGTGCCAACCCGGACATCCGCGACCCCCAGGGCCGAACCGCCCTGCAGAACGCAGAGCGGCTCGGGTTCGTCGAGATCGAGGAACTGATCCGTAACCGCTAGCTACACGGCTTCCAGCACGCTCACGTAGTTGGCGATGCCGACGCCGCCCATGTTCTGCACGGCACCACGGCGGGCGTTCGGGAGTTGCATGTCCCCCGCGGTGCCCGTGAGTTGCATGGCCGCGATGACATGCTGCGACACGCCTGTGGCGCCCACTGGATGTCCCTTGGCTTTGAGTCCGCCGGAAACGTTGACGGGCAGTTTCCCGTCCTTGTATACCCAGCCCTCCTGGACAGCGCGCGCACCTTCGCCGCGAGGTGTGAGCCCCATGGCCTCATACATGATGAGCTCGGCGATGGTGAAGCAGTCGTGCACCTCGGCGAAGTCCAAGCCCTCAAGGTCTACACCAGCCATGCCCAGCGCACGCTCCCAGGAAGCCCTGGTGGCTGCGAACTCGGTGGGATCGCGCTTCTCCGCTGGGAAGAAGTCGTTCGCGTGACCGAACCCGGCAAGGCGCACTGGCGCCGTAGCGCCACCGGTTGCCGACGTTGACAGCACGACGGCGGCGGCACCGTCCGAGACCGGCGAACAGTCCGTGCGGCGCAAGGGCTCGGCCACCATGGGGTTCTTCTCGGAAATGGTCCGGCAGAATTCCTCGCCGAAGTCCCTGTGCATTTGGGCGTACGGGTTGTCCAGGCCGTTGCGGTGGTTCTTGGCGGCAATTGAGCCCAGGACATCACCGAGGCCGCCGGGGTACTCCCCGGCGTCGATGCCGGCCCCGAAGCGCTTCCCGTAGTGCTTGGCCACCTCAGCGAACAGGCCAGTGAATCCCGTGGAGGACGCCTTGCCCGCCATCTCGTACGAAGCACCGAGGAGGGCTGCCCCCACCACATCCGCGCCGGCGTCGGTCATTTTCTCGGCCCCAATCACCAGGACGTTCCGTGCAGTTCCCGCGAGGACTGCCTTGACCCCCTGCTGGAAAGCCGCCGAGCCGGAGGCGCAAGCATTCTCAGTGCGCGTTGCGGGAACATTGGCGAGATCCGCGGACAACTGAAGGGCCAGCGATGACGTGAATCCCAGGGGTTGCATGCCGGAGTTGAACTGCCCGAGGTAAATCTCGTCAATGTCCTTGGGGTCCAACCCCGAGTTCATGATGGCTTCGCCGGCCACCTGGACGATCAGCGACTCCAAGGTGTCATCCGTCAGCTTGCCGAACTTGCTGTGTCCCCATCCTGTGAGCAGGATGTCTTTACCGAACTGGTCTTTCAGGCTCATGCGTTGGCTCCTTCAAGCGTGTGTTCTTCAGAGGTGAGCGCTTCCGTGAACTCCGCGTCCGTCTTGCTGCGGAGCTCTTCCGAAGTGACGCCCGGGGCGAGGCGGGTCAGTAGAAGGCGGGTGCCGCCGTCGTGCGTGTCCTCGATGTCAAAAACGGCGAGGTCCGTGATGATCCGGTCAACGCAACGGAGGCCCGTCAGCGGGAGGGTGCATTCGGTGACGATCTTGGCCGAGCCGTCCTTGGCGTTGTGCTCGGTCAGCACCACCACACGCGGTGTTCCGGCCACCAGGTCCATGGCCCCGCCCATGCCCTTGACCATCTTTCCGGGAATGGTCCAGTTGGCGAGGTCGCCGGAGCCGGAGACCTGCATTGCGCCCAGGATGGCCACCTTCACGTGCCCGCCACGGATCATGCCGAACGAGGTGGCGGAGTCGAAGATGCTCCCACCGGGGGTGATGGTGACGGTCTGCTTGCCGGCGTTGATAAGGTCTGCGTCTTCCTCGCCCTCGTAGGGAAAGGGGCCCATCCCGAGCAAGCCGTTCTCGCTCTGGAGGACCACCCGCACGCCGTCGGGCAGGTTGTTGGCCACCAGCGTGGGGATGCCGATACCGAGGTTGACGTAGTCGCCGTCGTTCAATTCTTCGGCCGCGATGGCGGCCATCTGGTCACGTGTCCATGCCATGGTGATGAGCTCCTATGCTTTCTAAACCGTGAGGGATTCGTGCCGGGGGCGGACTGTGCGCTGCCGGACCGTGCGCTGTTCGATGTCCTTGACCCGCGCGGTGGCCTGGACCAGCCCTTGCACGTAAACGCCGGGGGTCACGATGTGGTTGGGGTCCAGCTCGCCCGGCTGCACAATGACCTCGGCCTCGGCGATGGTGACTTTCCCGGCGGTGGCCACCACCGGGTTGAAGTTCCGGGCGGTGTAGCGGTAGATCAGGTTGCCGTCCGTATCAGCCGTGTGGGCGTGAACCAGCGCGACGTCGGCGGTGATGGCGCGCTCGCGGACGTACGTGACGCCGTCGAACTCTTCCAGGGGCTTGCCTTCGGCAACCAAGGTTCCCACGCCGGTGCGAGTGTAGAAGGCGGGGATGCCGGCGCCGCCGGCGCGGAGGCGTTCAGCCAGGGTGCCCTGTGGGGTGAACTCCACTTCCAGCTTCCCGGCGAGGTACTGCTCGGCGAAGAGCTTGTTTTCGCCCACGTAGGAAGCGATGACCTTCCGGACCTGGCCCGCTTCAATCAGCACACCGAGCCCCTTGCCGTCCACGCCCATGTTGTTGGACACGATGGTGAGGTCCTTGGCACCCGATTCCCGGACGGCGTCGATCAGATCCGCAGGGATACCGCTGAGGCCAAAACCGCCGACGGCGATGGTCAGGCCGTCTGCCATGAGGTTCTGCAGCGCTTGGGCTGCGCTCGCGTAAATGGTTGACATTCCGAACTCCTCGTTGAGCCTGTTGGGTCGTCCACTTTATGGACTCATGGATTCCTAGGGAAGAGCCTAGGTTTCATGCCGAGTACGCGCAATGAGCAGTGGTGTCGGCTACTCATGGTGTGGACGCTAGGCTTGAAGTTGTCCATATTGTGGATGAAACTTCCTGGAGGGTGCTATGGCGGTACAAGGAGCGCAGGTTGTTGGCAGGGTTGCCCAGTTGCTGAGGCTCGTGGGTCGGAAGCCGGAGGGAACCTCTCTGGCGGGGCTGGTCCGGGAATCCGGGTTGACCCGTCCCACCGTGCATCGGTTGCTGACCTCGTTGGCTGCCGAAGGTTTGCTGGAGCACGACGCCGGCAAGTGGGTGCTGGGGCCGGAGATCTTCCTGCTGGGCTCCGTGGCGGCCGCCCGGTTCCCCATGGAGGACATTGCGCGTCCGTCGCTGCGCAGGCTCGCTACGGAAACGGGGGAGAGTGCGTTCTTCTCCATCCGCCGCGGTAACGAAACCATTTGTGTCCTGCGAGAAGAGGGTGCTTTCCCCGTGAGGTCGTTTGTCCTGCACGAAGGGGTGCGCTTCCCGCTGGGGGTGGCTTCTGCGGGGACCGCGATCATGGCCTTCCTGCCCCCTGGGGAACAGGACTCGCTGCTGGATCATTGGTCCGCGCATGCCGGAGAGTTTGCCGCGGGACATCCTGCTGACGTGGTGCGGGACAACCTGGAACGGACGCGGCTGGCGGGGTACTCCGTCAATCCGGGGCTGATCCTGGAGGGTAGCTGGGGCATGGGAGCCGCGGTATTTAACCAGCAGGGCCAGCCGGCGTGGGCTCTCTCCCTGACCGGGATTGAGCCCAGGTTCCGTCCGGACCGTCAGGAGTTCCTGGGCAGGCTGTTACTCGAGGAAGCGCACCGGATGACGGCACGCCTGCAGGGGGGCTAGTCCAGGTCCAGACGCATCAGCACTCGCGGGAAACCGTTGAGCACTGAGGTGGTTTCGGCGACCTTCCTGAAGCCTGCCCTTTCGAAGAGCCTCCGGGTGCCCACATAGGCCATGGTCAGATCAACCTTGCCGCCCTTGTTGTCCACGGGGTACCCCTCAATGGCGGGCGCTCCGTGGCTTTTGGCGAAGGCGATGGCCCCGCGCAGGAGCTCATGGGAGATTCCCTTGCCGCGATGCCCCGGCCTCACCCGAATGCACCAGACGGACCACACCTTCGCGTCGTCCACCTGCGGGATCTTCCGGTTCTTCGCAAAAGTGGTGTCCGCACGCGGGTGGACCGCTGCCCACCCAACTACTTCCTCGCCGTCGTACGCTAAAACGCCGGGAGGCGGGTCCTCGGAAACCAGCTTTTGAACGTACTTGCCGCGTTCCTGTTTTTGGAGCTCCTGGTTCAGCTTGGACGGGATCCGGTAGCTCAGGCACCAGCACACGTTGGAGTCGGGGTTCTTGGGCCCCACCATGATTTTCACGTCATCGAACACCGTAGCGGGTCGGACCTCGATAGCCATGCGGACCATCCTGTCATCGGGGTGAGCCCCTCCGCCAGGGGTTGCCTGCGTGATGCACCGGGATTCACGGGTTCAAAAAACTTTTTCAATCCGGACCCATCCACCCCGTCCCACCCTCCGAATAGCTGGTGAGACACAAACCGCCGGTGAAGCAAAAGCAGCATCAGCAGCCAGTGTCCCACCACCAATGGACCCAACGCCCTGGTTCCACAAACAAGGAGAATGACATGTTGTCCACAAAGCGCCCCGCCCTCGCCTTCGTTGGCCTCACTGCAGCCGCCCTTCTCGGTCTCACTGCCTGTGGTGGTTCCAGCACCTCCACTTCGCCTTCCTCGGCATCTGCCGCTCCGGAGACGTCCTCAGCCATGCCGTCTGCTTCGCCGTCGGCCTCCGCCATGAGCAGCGCCGCCATGGATCCGGCCGCTAACCTTGTGGGCCCCGGCTGCGCCGGTTACGCCGCACAGGTTCCGGACGGTGCCGGTTCGGTAATGGGCATGGCCCAGGACCCGGTAGCCGTAGCAGCATCGAACAACCCGCTGCTCAAGACCCTGACCGCCGCCGTTTCCGGCAAGCTCAACCCCAAGGTGGACCTGGTTTCCACCCTGAACGGCAGCGAATTCACGGTGTTCGCACCGGTTGACGATGCCTTCGCCAAGATCGACCCTGCAACAATCGAGACGCTCAAGACGGACGATGCCCTGCTGAGCAAGATTCTCACCTACCACGTAGTCCCCGGTCAGCTGACCCCGGACCAGATCGTCGGCACCCACAAGACTGTCCAGGGTGGCGAAGTGACGGTTGCCGGCACCAAGGATGCCCTCACGGTTGACGGAGCTTCCAACGTGATCTGCGGTGGCGTCCAGACCGCCAACGCCACGGTTTACCTGATCGACTCGGTGCTGATGCCCAAATAGGCCTTAGCCTCCACCAGTACTAACAACAAAGCAGGCGCCGGAACCCCGGCGCCTGCTTTAGTGTGTGTTGCTGTTTAGCGGCTGAAGTCAGTGTCTACATAAGAGCCCGCCCGGTTATGTTCGGATCCGCAGGGGCAGTGGTCAACCTCAATACGCACGGTCATTGGTTTGGACGAGTCCAAGGTAAGAGTCACATCCTTGCCTGCCTGGGCGCTGGCCGGGGCGTTGAGGCGAAGGGTGCCTTGGGTAGCGGTTTTGGACATGGTGAACCTTCCTGATGTCTGAAGAGAAACAGCTAAGAAGCTGGACTATTTGTCGTCGGATTCCAGTTGGGGTTTGCCAACCAAGGGTATGGTTCCCGTGGGCGTTCCCCCGGCGCACTCGGAATCCGTACACTTCTCAGCGCAGTCGTGCTTGGTGACGAGGTCGAACTGAACGCCACCGTGTTGCTCAACGCCGGTGCGGATAGCTCGATCCACCACGGAGGTGGCCAACCGCTTGTGCAATTGCAGGGGATCGCGGCGAAGGTCCTTGACCAGCGCGAAGCACAGCAACAGCATGACGATCACAAAGGGCAGGGCAGCCACGATTGTCACTCTTTGCAGGCCGGACAACGCTTCGGAGGGTTTATCGCCACCGGCAAGCAACATGACCGCTGCCACTGCGCCGGTGAGGCTTCCCCAGAAGATCACAACTCCCCGACGCGGGTGCTCAGCGCCGTTGGAGCTGAGGGATCCCATCACGATGGAGGCTGCGTCCGCGCCGGTGACGAAGAAGATCGCCACAAGAACCATAGCCAGGACAATGACGGCGGCGGTTAGCCAGCCCGGCATGCCCAGGTTCTTCACCAGATCGAACAGGGCACCATCAAAGTTGATGGATGGTGCGCCGTCCACCATGGTCACAAGTCCAGGAGTGCCGGCCTTGTCTGCCTCTTGCTGGACGTGGAATGCAGCGCCACCGAAGATGCCGAACCAGATGACGCTGACGACGCTGGGCACCAGCAGCACGCCTGTAACGAACTGGCGGATGGTGCGGCCACGGCTGATGCGGGCGATGAACATTCCCACGAAGGGCGTCCATGAGATCCACCAGGCCCAGTAGAAGATGGTCCAGCTGGTCATCCAGCTGCGCAGGGAGTCATCGCCCACGGCCTCGGTGCGTGAGGACATCTCAGCCAAATCCCGTGCGTAGTCACCCACGGCGGAAGGGATCAAGTTGAGGATGAACAGCGTTGGGCCGGCAACGAACACAATGAGGGCCAAAACAACGGCCAGCACCATGTTGATATTGGACAGCCACTGAATGCCGCGGCTGATGCCTGAAACAGCTGATGCCACGAAGCAGAAGGTCAGGATCGCAACAATGACCACCAGCACGGGCGTGCCAATCTCACCAAGCCAGCCGTTGGAGGTCATGCCACTGCCGATCTGAAGGGCGCCGAGGCCCAGCGAGGCGGCGGTTCCGAAGAGCGTGGCGAAGATGGCCAGGATGTTGATGAACTTGCCGATCGGTCCTTCCACCATGCGGATGCCGAACAGTGACGTAAAAGCTGCGGACACCAGTTGCTTGCGGCCGAGGCGGTAGGTGCCATAAGCCATGGCGATACCAACTACGGCGTACATGGCCCAAGGGTGCAGTGTCCAGTGGAAAATGGAGGTGGCCATGGCGGTTTGAATGGCGGCCGGGGTGCGGCCGTCCACTGTTCCCGGCGGTGGCGAGATGTAGTGGTACAGCGGTTCGGCCACACCGTAGAACATGAGCCCGATTCCCATGCCGGCGGCGAACATCATGGCCACCCAGGACACGGTTCGGAACTCGGGCTTTTCGCCGTCTTTGCCCAACGGAATGTTGCCGAACTTGCCCAGGGCAAGCCAGAGGACGAAGACGACGAACAATGAGGCGAGGACCATGAAGAGCCAGCCGGTGTACTCCATGACCCAGTTCAGGGCACCTTTGGAGGTATCGGAAAGGCTGTCGCGTCCCACAAAGCCCCAGATCACGAAGGCGACGGCGATGGCGCCTGTGATTCCGAAGGTGACTTTGTCGAGCGTAAGTTTGCGGTTCCGGCGGGCAGAAACGGCCTGCTCGGTTTTGGCGTGGCGCAGCTCTTCCATGATCTGTTCGTATTCCTCGGAATCCGGAAGAGGCTCTGCACCTCCGTCCTCAGCGTCGAGGGCTGCCAAGTTGGTGTTGTCTGGGGAGACACTGATGACGCCAGGCGTCTCCGCGTGGGCAGGGCTGGTTGATGATGAACTACCTGCCAAGCGGTCGTCGGCGGGTAACTCTTCTGGTGTTAAGGGTTTTGTGTCGCTGTTTATAGCCATGAGCGGGTCCTTTGCTCGGCGAGTCATGGGTTTGCGTTTATACATGGCCCTGGATGGTGAGGCCGAAGGGAAGGCTGGGGGGCTTCCCCGCTGACCATGTTGTGCTGTCCCCGGCCCCCCGTTTCAGGAGCGTGGACAGGCAGTTTCATGGTGCACCTCGTTGGTAGGACTGATTGGTTGAACGCCGGGCTCGAGGAACCTGAGAGACGTTCCGCATGAATCAACAACATTCGCGCTAAGCAACAGAGTGCGCCCCGTCACACCCAAAGTCAAGGCTTTTCGGCTCTTTGACGCAACTTGATATATCAATTGGCCTTGAGGGCTGTCGTTAGGCCTAACGCTTGCTGTTACGCATATATCTGGTGTAAATGAGGGCTAGCGGTGTCTGTAGCCCATCCGGGCGCTGATGGTCAGCCCGGCCTCCCGGAGTCCCTCAATGAGCCCCGGCTGGTCCTCCGGTGAGAAGCGGAACGCGGGACCGGAGATGCTGACCGCGGCAATGACGCTTCCAGCGTGGTTGAAGATAGGCACGGCAACGGCGGTCAAGCCGATTTCAAACTCCTCGTGGACTGTGGCGTACCCGTTACGGGCCACCTCCAGCAACTGCTTTTCCAGTTCCCCCCGATTGGTGATGGTGCGGGGTGTTCGCGCAGGCATGCCCACTGCTTTGAGGACCTGGGTTCGCTCATCAGCCGTCAAGGCCGCCAACAGCACTTTGCCGCTGGAAGTGGCGTGGAGCGGCGTCAGGCTCCCCACCCAGTCGTAGGTGGCCAAGGTTGAGGGTCCCATCGCCTGGTCCACGTTGACGGCATAGTTGGACCGAAGAACGGCGAGGTTGACCGTCTCCTTGTATTCGGCAGCCAGCGACTCCAAAACCTGGCGTGCCTCATGCACCACACTCAGCCTGCCGGGAATGGAGGACGCCAGGCGAAGGATCCCAAAACCCAGTTGGTACTTGCCGCGTTCGCTGTTCTGCCGGACGATTTCACGGTTGACCAAGGAGCCCACCAGACGCGACACCGTGGATTTGTGGACGCCCATTTCCTCAGCGATCTCACTGACTCCGGCATCTCCTTCGCGCGCCAGGATCTCCAGGATCTGGAGCGCACGGTCCACTGATTGGACGCCGCCACCTTGGGCCTCCACGTCCTTGTCAGGGTCCGGGTTACTGCTTGCGGCCATGATGCCTCGTGTCATTGTCCAAGCAGGCCGCCCTGAGCCGGTAGCCATGTTCGGCCTGCACCCTCGTCTTTCCTCATCCTAGACGGAGTTTTGCACGGACCCTTTCACACCATGGGACTCAAAGGGGCTAATTCCACGGCAGCGGCAGCACCGGAACGGGCGAGCCGGCTGCCACGCCTTCGGGAGGCACCGCCATGTATCCATTTGCCCAAGCAAGCCCGCGCATCATTCCCGGACCTGTGTGGGATGCCGGGAACGCCAGATCATGGATTACGGTGCAAGGAACCAGCCGTGTTCGCCGGGGGTCCGGTTCCATGTCAGCTCCGGACGTCATCAGGCTGGCTTCCGTGAGGGGCCTGTCCCCCAAGGCCGCCAAGAGGGGCTCTCCAAGGGTCATGAGCGCCATCATGGCTGCAAGCGGGTTCCCCGGAAGCCCAATGATGAAACGACCATCAGGAAGTTCGGCCAGTACGGCCGGATGTCCTGGACGCATGGCAATACCGTCCAGGAGGAGCCTGCCGCCGAGCGCGGCAACAGCGTCGCGGAAGTGATCCGTGCCGGATTTACCTGTTCCGCCGGTGGTAACCGTGACGTCCGGCCGTTCGGCGTCGGGAACTGGGCCTTCAAGAGCGCCGCCCAATGCCACAATCCACTCATCGTAGGAGTCGCCGATCCTGAGTTGGCCAGCGGGCTCGCCGCCCAGTTGCGAAATGACAGTATCCAGTTGGGGACCAAAGGCGTCGCGGACCTGTCCCGGTGCAGGCTCGCCTGAGGTGACTACTTCGGAGCCGGTAAGTACGACGGCGACCCTGGGCTTGCGCTGTATCTGAACGTTGTCGTGGCCTGCCACAGAAGCCAGGGCTATGTGCGCCGGGTTGAGGAGAGTGCCGGGGGGTATGAGGACATCGCCGGCCACAGCTTCTTCTCCGGCTGGACGAATGTGCCGGCCAGGGAGTGTTTCGTGTGGCTTCGAATCGTGCCTGAGCGAGAGGTACCCGTCAGCGGAAACACGGCCGCTTTCCTTGCGCAGGATTGCAGTGGCGCCGGTGGGGACAAGCCCTCCGGTGGCGATCACGCTTGCTTGTCCCGCGGGGAGCGGCCGGCCCGGCGTCGTCACCATCCATGGCCCGGTGCTGTCGCCGTCGCCGGCACTGTTAACGGCCCACCCGTCCATGGCTGATGAAGCATAGTGGGGGAGATCCTGCTGTGCGACGACGGGGCTGGTCAGAATGCGGCCCATTGCTTCGCGGAGGGTAACCATCATGGACGGTAGCGGCCTGGCGCACTGGTAGGCCAGCTGCCGCGCTTCGGCCCAGGTGGATGCGTGGGTGCACGTGGCTTGTGCAAGCATTGATGCCCGCTTCCTGAGGTGGGTATGACGCAGATACCAGGGACTGCACGGCCTTCCCGTACTTCTTGCCGCGCAGTCCCCGGTATCAGTTGATGCGTACTGAGTGGACGGTCAGGCCTTCACGTAGCCGTTGGGGTTCAGTACGAACTTTGTTGCCGCTCCGGCGTCGAATTCAGCGTAGCCGCGGGGAGCGTCCTCGAGCGGGATCGCCTGGGCATTGACTGCCTTGGCGATCTGGACCTTGTCATGCAGGATGGCCATCATCAACTGACGGTTGTACTTCATGACCGGGCATTGGCCAGTGGTGAAAGACAAGGACTTGGCCCAGCCGGTACCAAGGGACAGTGAGAGGGAGCCGTGCTTGGCGGCGTCGTCGATTCCACCCGGGTCGCCGGTGACATAGAGGCCGGGGATGCCCAGGGATCCGCCGGCGGCCGTGATGTCCATGAGGGAGTTCAGCACGGTGGCGGGGGCTTCGTGGGAGGCGTCCTTTCCGTGGCCGCGGGCTTCGAACCCCACTGCATCCACGCCACAGTCCACCTCGGGAACGCCGAGGATCTGCGCGATCTGTTCCTTAGGATCCCCATTGGACACGTTGACGGTTTCGCAGCCGAAGGAGCGCGCCTGCGCCAGCCGGTCCTCGTTCATGTCGCCCACAATCACGACGGCGGCGCCCAGCAGTTGAGCGCCGACGGCGGCGGCAAGGCCCACGGGCCCGGCACCTGCGACGTAAACCGTGGAACCCACGCCGACGCCGGCGGTGACGGCGCCATGGAAACCCGTGGGGAAGATGTCCGAGAGCATGGTCAAGTCCATGATCTTCTCAAGCGCCTGATCGCGGTCCGGGAAGCGCAGCAGGTTCCAGTCAGCGTAGGGAACCAGCACAAACTCTGCCTGGCCGCCCACCCAGCCTCCCATGTCCACGTAGCCGTAGGCGCTGCCGGGGCGGTCGGGGTTGACGTTGAGGCAGATGCCGGTCTTCTGTTCCTTGCAGTTCCGGCAGCGGCCACAGGAGATGTTGAAGGGCACCGAGACGATGTCGCCCACCTTGATGAACTCGACGTCGGGTCCTACCTCCACCACTTCGCCGGTGATTTCGTGGCCGAGCACCAGGTCCTGTGGAGCTGTGGTGCGGCCACGGACCATGTGCTGGTCCGAACCGCAGATGTTGGTGGTCACGGTGCGGAGGATCGCGCCGTGTGGCACTTTCCGCCCGACGTTTGCAGGGTTGACGCCCGGCCCGTCCTTAAGCTCAAACGTTGGGTAGTCAGTGTCGATGATTTCCACGACACCGGGTTCCTTGTAGGCGACTGCTCTGTTTCCTGACATGGTCACTCCCTGTTCTTTGGCTGTTGCTGAAATATGCTGCCCAATGGTCCGAAAGTGGTGCTTCGGCGAAGAAATACCTCCCCAGGTTTCAGGCCACCGAAGCACCATTCACGGACAACCGGACAGCTGATATTTTCATGAATACTCTATAGATATATCAGTCATCCTATGTGACGCAGATCATGCTGTACAGCGCTGTCTAGGCTTTCTCCAGCCTGATGATCACGGACTTCGATGTAGGCGTCCCACTGGTGTCCGCCACTGAATCGAGTGGCACCAGGACGTTGGTTTCCGGGTAATACGCAGCGGCGCATCCCTTGGGCGTCGAATAGGCCACCAGGCGGAAGTTCTCTGCCCGCCGGTCCGTTCCCTGGAATTCGGAGATCAGGTGGACCATGTCCCCGTCGGCAAATCCCAGCTCTGTGATGTCCTCGGCGTTGATGAGCACGACGCGCCGGCCGCCATGGATGCCGCGGTAGCGGTCGTCCTTGCCGTAGATGGTGGTGTTGTACTGGTCGTGGGATCGCAGGGTTTGAAGGACCAGCCGGCCCGGAGGGATCTTGATGAACTCCAGCTCGTTGCCCGTGAAATGTGCCTTCCCGGACGGGGTGTCGAACTTCCTGGCATCGCGCGGCGGATGGGGAAGCACAAAGCCGCCAGGATGTTGGATCCGCGCTTCGAAGTCCTCAAAGCCATCAAACACCGCTTCAATGTGCTTTCGGATCAACGCGTAGTCGTCCCGCATGGCCAGCCAGGAGGCCTGCGGTGTGTTGGGCAGGCGGCTGTGGCCATCTGTGAAAAGGCGGTGTGCAAGGTTGCAGACGATCGCCACTTCGGAGTGGAGGTGGTCACTGGCGGGCTTGAGCCGCCCCCGTGATGCGTGGACGGCGCTCATGGAATCTTCCACGGTGACCCGCTGATCGCCGGTGCGCTGGGTGTCCTTTTCGGTGCGTCCGAGGGTGGGCAGGATCAGCGCACGCCGGCCGGTGGACAGGTGCGAGTGATTGAGTTTCGTGGAGATCTGGACGCTCAGCCGGGTGTTGGCCAGGGCCAGCTCGGTCACTTCCGAATCAGGGGCGGCGCGGACGAAGTTGCCGCCCATGCCCATGAAGAAGCGGACTTTCCCGTCCCGCATGGCCCGGATGGCTGCCACGGTGTCGTAGCCGTGCGCACGGGGAGAGCGGAACTCAAATTCGTGGTCCAGCCGGTCGTGGAACGTCTCCGGCATTTTCTCGAAGATGCCCATGGTGCGGTCGCCCTGGACGTTGGAGTGGCCGCGCACCGGACAGACGCCGGCGCCGGGCTTGCCGATATTGCCCTGGAGCAGCAGGACGTTGACCACGTCGCGGAGGGTGGGTACGGAGTGTTTGTGCTGGGTCAGTCCCATGGCCCAGCACACGATCGTGGAACTGGAAGCGAGCATCCGCTCTCCGGTTGCCTGGATCTGCTCCAGCGTCAGGCCCGATGCCTCCACAATGTCATCCCACTCCACCTTTTCCAGGAAACGCAGATAGTCGTTGAGACCCACCGTGTGGTTCTCAATGAAGTGGTGGTCCAGAACAGTTTCCAATCCCGGGGTGTTCCGTCCGGCGGCTTCGGCTTCCAAAAGGTATTTGCCCAGGCCTTGGAAGAGGGCCTGGTCCCCGCCGGCGCGGATCTGCAGGAAGTCGTCCGTCAGCTGTGTCCCTTGAATCATTCCTGCCACATGCTGCGGGTTCTCGAAATGCAGGAGCCCGGCCTCGGGAAGGGGGTTGACGGACACGATGACCGCGCCGTTTTTCTTGGCCTTCTCCAAGGCGCTGAGCATGCGGGGGTGGTTGGTGCCGGGGTTTTGGCCCGCCACGAAGATCAGCGACGCCGTTTCCAGGTCCGTCAGGCTGACAGAGCCCTTGCCAATCCCGATGGTTTCCACCAGTGCTGAGCCGGAGGACTCGTGGCACATGTTGGAACAGTCCGGGAGGTTGTTCGTACCAATGCCGCGAACCAAAAGCTGGTACACGAACGCTGCCTCGTTGGAGGTCCGGCCCGAGGTGTAGAAGACCGACTGGTCAGGGTGTTCCATGCTCCGCAGCTCCTCGGCCATGAGGTCATACGCTTCCTCCCAGCCGATGGGCGTGTAATGCGTTGCGCCTTCATCGAGGAACATCGGGTGGGTGATCCGGCCTTGCTGGCCCAACCAGAAATCATCGCGGGTCTTGAGCTCGGCAACGGAGTGCTTGGCGAAGAACTCGGGCGTGACGCGGCGGCGGGTGGCTTCCTCGGCTACTGCCTTGGCGCCGTTCTCGCAGAACTCTGCCGCATTCCGCTTCTCATGTTCAGGCCAGGCGCAACCCATGCAGTCGAACCCGTCCAACTGGTTCACTGCCAGCAGGGTCTGGACGCTGCGGAGCGGCCCCATCTGTTCCAGCGAAATTTTCAGGGCATTGGCAACAGCCGGGATGCCCACGGCCTTGGTCTTGGGTTTGCTGACGGTCAGCTTCGACTCGTCAATGTTCTCGCGCGGAGCTTTGGAATGCATGGGAAACCCTTCAGATCCGGGAAGTGGAAGCAGTCAGGAGCGCGGCGGGGGACTGCTGCCGGGCGGCTTCCGCTGTGTGCAGCAGCAACAGTGCTGTGGTCACTGACCCCACACCGCCTGGAACCGGACTCAGGCCGGCGGCGACTCCGGTGACGCTGGCTTCGTCGACGTCTCCCACCAGGGAACCGTCGGGGAGGACGTTTGTTCCGACGTCGATTACTACCGTCTCCGCTGAGACATCGCTGCCCTTCAGCAGCCCGGTGCGCCCTGCGGCAACAACCACGACGTCGGCGGGCCGGGTATGGCGTTCCAGCGGCCCCGACTTGGAATGGCAGATGGTGACGGTCGCGTCCCGCTCCAATAGGAGCAGGGACAGCGGCTTGCCCACCACGGCTGAACGTCCGACGACGGTGACGTTCCGGCCCGCAACCGGGATCTCAAAGTGGTCCAGCAATTCCACCACCGCCCGCGCAGTAGCGGGCGCGAATGCCGGTTGGCCGACAGCCAGGCGGCCGAGGCTGAGGGGATTTGCGCCGTCGATGTCCTTTTCCGGGGCGATGAGCCCCACCAACCGGTCTGCCCGAACGGCGGCAGGAAGGGGAGTTTGGAGGATGATGCCGTGGACGGTTGGCTCCGCGCTGAGGTCGGCCAGGACACTGGCCAGCGCTTGTTCGCTGGCGTCGTGGCCAAGATCAACAATTCTGCATCCAATTCCTGAGCGTTCTGCTGAACGCTCGATCGAACGGACGTACCAGAGCGTTGACTCGTCCTCCGTAGCCACCACAACAGCGAGGGTGGGCCGCATTCCATCGGAGCCCAGGTTGCGGGCCTCATCCTGGGCTTGCTGCCGGATGAGGGAAGCGAGTCCCTTGCCGGAAAGAACTGCAGTGGTCATGAGAGGATCCTTTCGCGGACACGCTTGACCAGGGAGTCGGCGGCCAGGACAACTTTGTCCTCAAGACCGTCCGTCTGGTCCGCTAAACGTGTGCGGGCTGCGGTGTCTTTGATCGCCACCACGTTGATGTCGATGTTGACCCGGGCAGTGGTGGCGGCAGCGCGGGCTGCATCTGCTGCCGCTGCGACGTCGCTAATGACATTGGGGTTGGCCACGTCGAAAAGTTCGGTGGCGAGGTCCACCACCTCACCGGAAACCTTGATGAGCTGGGCAGGCGTGTGCGCGGCCTGGACCAGGGCGTCCCGGATGGCGGCGGCCTTTGTTGCCTTGAGCTGCTCGGTTTCGGAGGGCAGCTTGTAGGAATCGATGACGGACTGGAAAGCGTGTTCGTCGGCGTCCGCCAGACGCAATGCCTCAATGATCAAGTGGTCGGCTGCGCTGGTGATCCTGGCGACGAGTGCCGCGTGCTGCTCATATTTTGGTCCGGTGGTGTATCTGGCCACCATCGCCACCAAGGCAGCACCCTGTGCCGCGTGCAAGGCCGCAGCTGCACCGCCACCGGGGGTCGGCTGACGTGAGGCAAGCCGGGAAAGGTAGTCATTGATGGTTTCTGAGCTGATCATGTGCCGTCCTGGCTGAACTGGGGGAGAAGGCTGAACTGGGGAGAAGGCTGAGGGGCAAAGCTGCGGCCCGGACCCTCCCGGCCACGAAGGAGGAAGGGGCCCGGGCCGCATGCTGTGGCGAACTACGTGGCGTTTTAGCCGCGGAGCCTGCTCATGGTGGGGTCGTACAGCGGATCCTGGGTCACGGTCGCCTGGATGCGGCGGCCAAAGTACTCGATTTCCACGGAGTCTCCGATTGATACTGCAGCGGGCAGGTACGCGTAGGCAATCGGCTTGCGGACCGAGTAGCCGTAAGCGGCGCTGGTCACGTAACCCACCGCTTGGTCCTTATAGAACACCGGTTCCTTGCCCAGCACCAGGCTCCTGCCGTCGTCGACCGTCAGGCAGCGCAGGCGACGGGCAGAGCCTTCCTCGGTGCGTCCTTCCAGTGCGGCCTTGCCAACGAAGTTCTCCTTGGTCATCTTCACGGCAAACCCAAGACCCGCTTCATAGGGATCGTGCTCGGTGGTCATGTCCGTGCCCCAGGAGCGGTAGCCCTTTTCGAGTCGCAGGGAGCTGAAGGCGGCACGTCCCGCGGCGATGACGCCGAACGGCTGGCCGGCCTTCCACAAAGCATCCCAGAGGCGCTGCCCGTTGTCCGCGCTGGTGTAGAGCTCCCAGCCGAGTTCGCCCACGTAGGACAGGCGCATCGCGGTGACGGTGACGCCTCCAATGGTGACCTTCTTGGACCGGAAGTACTTCAGGCCGTCATTGCTGAAGTCATCGTTGCTGACCGTGCCGATGAGGTCACGTGCCAACGGACCCCACAAACCGATGCAGCAGGTGCCGCCGGTGGTGTCGCGGACCTGGACCCAGTCGCCGGCGCTGCCGTTCTCGGTCTGGTGCCTGGCTGCGCGCTCAAAGTAGGCGGTGTCGATGTTGCCGTTGGCGCCCAGCTGGAACGTATCTTCGCTGAGGCGGGCCACCGTGATGTCGCTTCGGACGCCGCCGGCCTCGTCCAGGAGAAGGGTGTAGGTGACAGCGCCGGGCTTCTTGGACAGATCTCCGGTGGTCAGTTCCTGGAGCAGCTTCAGGGCGCCGGGGCCGGATACCTCAAGGCGCTTGAGCGGCGTCATGTCGTACATGGCAACCGCGGTACGGGTCTTCCATGCCTCGGCTGCGGCGATGGGCGAGCTGAACATTCCAGACCACGCATCACGGGCCGGGGGCTGCCAGTCGTCCGGCATTTCCTTGAGCAGTTCAGCGTTGGATTCGAACCAGTACGGGCGCTCCCATCCGGCGCCTTCCAGGAAGTAGCCGCCCAGTTGCTTGTGGCGGGCATGGAAGGGGCTGACGCGGAGGTTGCGGGGGGAGAGCTTGGGCTGGAGCGGGTGCATCACATCGTAGATTTCCACGAAGTTCTGCTGGGACGTCTCGCTGACGTATTCGGGGGTCAGCTGGACCTCTTCGAAGCGGTGGATATCGCAGTCGCCCAGATCAATCTGGGACTTGCCGGTGGTGAGCAGCTCTGCCACGGCGCGCGCGATGCCGGCGGAGTGGGTAACCCACACGGCTTCGGCAACGAAGAAGCCGTCCACTTCCTTGGACTCGCCTACCAGCGAGCCACCATCCGGAGTGAAGGAGAAGATGCCGTTGAAGCCATCCTCGATCTCGCTTTCCCGCAGTGCCGGAAGGATCTGCTTGGATGCTTCCCACGCGGGAAGGAAGTCTTCCAGGGTGAAGTCCAGGCGGGACGGCATGTTGTGCTCGCTGATGCTGCTGGGCTCGTAGCTGCCCAGCTCATCCAGATCCACGGGCATGGGGCGGTGCGCGTAGGAGCCGATGCCGTAACGGTCGCCGTGCTCGCGGTAGTAGAGGTCCTGGTCCTGGTGGCGCAGGATGGGCAGCTGGGCGCCGTTGGGCAGTTCGTTCTTGCCCTTTTGGGCGGGAACCGGGGTGGTCTTGACGTACTGGTGTGCCAGTGGAATGAGCGGAACGGACATCCCGATCAGCTCGCCCACCTTGGCGCCCCAGAAGCCGGCGCAGGAGACCACGATGTCCGCGGGGATGACGCCATCGGCGGTCTCGACGCCGGTTACGCGGCGGTTTGACTGCTCAATTCCGGTGACCTCGGTGTTGCCGATGTACTTCACGCCGGCAGCTTCGGTGCGCTTGATCAGCAGCTGCACGGCGCGGGCGGCAAGCGCCAGGCCATCGGTGGGGACGTGAAGGCCACCCAGGATGTCTTCCTCATTGATCAGGGGGTATAGCTCCTTGCATTCCTCGCGGGTGAGGATCTTGCCGTCGATGCCCCACGATTGTGCGTAGCCGAGCTTGCGCTTCAGGTCAGCCAGGCGAGTCTCATTCGTGGCAACTTCAAGGCCGCCCACTTGGTTGAAGCAGCTCTGGCCGTCCTCGGTGAGGGATAGGAGCTTTTCCACCGTGTACTTGGCAAAGAGGGCCATGGACTTTGATGGGTTGGTCTGGAAAACCAGGCCCGGCGCGTGCGACGTGGAGCCACCGGGCATGTTCAGGGGTCCTTGGTCCAGGACGGTGATGTTGTTCCATCCGCGGGTGACCAGTTCGTCGGCGAGGTTGGTGCCGACGATCCCGGCTCCGATGATGACAATGCGGGGCGTGGATGTCATGGGGGTTCTCCTGCTGAAGTTCGTGTGGGGTCTGGGGCGACGGGTGGCTTAGCGGAAAACCACGGTGCTGGTCTGGTCCAGCAGCACGCGGTGTTCGCAATGCCACTTGACGGCGCGGGACAATGCCAGGGCTTCGGCATCCTGGCCCACGGTTGAGAGCGTCGTGGGGCCGTAGCTGTGATCGACGCGGATGACTTCCTGTTCGATGATCGGTCCCTCGTCCAGGTCCGCGGTGACGTAGTGGGCAGTGGCACCCACCAGCTTCACGCCACGGTCGTAAGCCTGGTGGTAGGGGCGGGCGCCCTTGAAGCCAGGCAGGAAGGAATGGTGAATGTTGATGGCACGGCCCTCAAGGGCGCGGCAGAGATCGTCGGAGAGGACCTGCATGTAGCGTGCCAGCACCACGAGGTCCACGTTGTACTCCTCCACCAGGTCCAGGAGGCGCTGTTCAGCCTCTGCCTTGGTGTCCGGGGTGACGGGAATGTAGACGAAGGGAAGGCCGGCCGCTTCAGCCATGGCCCGGTGGGTCTCGTGGTTGGAAGCAACCACTACGAGGTCGCCACCGAGGCTGCCGCCGCGCCAGCGGAAGATGAGGTCGTTCAGGCAGTGCCCGAACTTGGAAACCATCACCAGTACGCGCTTCTTGGTCTGGTCATGGAAGCTGAACTTCATCTCGAAGCGGTCGGCAATCGCGCTGAACTCCTCTTCAAGACGCTCCGGTGAGTAGGACAGCGGGCCCGAGAAAGCGGTCCGCAGGTGCAGTGTCTGGCGGAGTCCGTCGTCGAACTGTTGGTGTTCTTCGATGTTGAAGCCGCGCTCAAACAGGAAGGTGGTCACTGCCTGAACGATCCCGGCGCGTTCGACGCACGACAATGTGAGTACGAACTTCTGCGCTTGCTCTTCTTTGAGCAATTCGGGCTTGGGTAGTGTGCTTACCGGTGAGTCTGTAGCCACGAGGGTCATGTCTCCTCCTTTAGATATATTCCTGGGTCCTGAACTGATATATTAGGATTGGTATTCAGCGTATACTGGTGGCTCAGGCAGGTCAATAGGTTTGTCGGTTGTGAAGAAGGGGATGGCGCTGTGGCTTTTGAAACTCTGGCAATCGCCGGCCAAGACGCAAGGAAGTCCTTGGCTGACGTCGCCTACGAACGCCTCCGGGATCGACTCTTGATGTTGGACATCAAGCCCGGCGACCTCCTCAACGACGATCAGCTTGCCAAGGACCTGGAAATAGGCCGGACTCCGGTGCGTGAGGCCCTGAAGCGGCTGGAGCTGGACCGGCTGGTCATCACCTATCCTCGGCGGGGCACATTTGCCACCCGCGTGGAGGTAACCGACCTGGCTTTCATCTCCGAGATTCGGGCGCAGTTGGAGCCGCTCGCTGCCGCAAGGGCGGCCCGGGTCGCCTCGCCCGCCACCAGGCAGCACTTGCGGGATGTCATGCAAGCGGTGGAAGCTTTCGATGTCAGCGCTGCTTCAGTAGTGGAAACGCTGCGACTCGATGCCAGTGTCCACCAGGGGATCTACGCGGCTGCCGCGAATCCCCACCTTGAAGACGTCTTGATCCGCTATGACAACCTGGCCACGCGCATCTGGTGCATGGTCCTGGACCGGCTGCCCAATCTGGAGCACCACGTGCGCGAACACCTGGATCTGCTCCGGGCTGTTATTGACGGCGATGAGGAGAAGGCTGCCGGGTTGGCCCGGGTTCACGTGAGTGGTTTCGAGCAAGCCGTGCGTCAGGCTCTTTTCGCGGCCTGACGCCGCCTGCGCCTTCCAGACTGTTGACTCTCTGGTTGGGCCGGTTGCATACTGAACACTCCAACTAATATATCATCCGGATATCAGACTTATGCGGGTTGCCGCTGGTCTATCCGGGCGCTTGTGATGCAATCACAGCCTTCAGCCCTTGGAGTATCGCGTGACGACAAGACCCCTCCTTTTCGAACACATCCCTCTGATGGGCAGCAGCCGCGTTAAGCGGGGTATGGCGGAGATGCTCAAGGGCGGCGTCATTATGGACGTCGTTAGCGTCGAGCAGGCCCGCATCGCCGAAGACGCCGGTGCCGTCGCCGTTATGGCGCTCGAGCGCGTCCCGGCCGACATCCGTGCCCAGGGTGGCGTGTCCCGCATGTCCGATCCGGACATGATCGATGCGATCATCGCGGCCGTGTCCATCCCGGTCATGGCCAAGGCCCGCATCGGCCACTTCGTTGAAGCCCAGGTTCTGCAGTCCCTCGGTGTGGACTACATCGACGAGTCCGAGGTCCTGACCCCGGCCGACTACATCAACCACATCGACAAGTGGAACTTCACCGTTCCCTTCGTGTGCGGTGCCACCAACCTCGGTGAGGCGCTGCGCCGCATCAACGAGGGCGCGGCGATGATCCGTTCCAAGGGCGAGGCCGGCACCGGCGATGTCTCCAACGCCACCGGCCACATGCGCAAGATCCGCTCCGAGATCGCCAAGCTCGCCGCCCTTCCCGAGGACGAGCTCTACGTTGCGGCCAAGGAATTGCAGGCCCCGTACGAGCTGGTCAAGGAAGTTGCCGCCACCGGCAAGCTCCCCGTGGTCCTCTTCACCGCCGGCGGTATTGCTACCCCGGCTGATGCTGCGATGATGATGCAGCTCGGCGCTGACGGCGTGTTCGTCGGTTCGGGAATCTTCAAGTCCGGCAACCCGGCAGAGCGCGCCGCCGCCGTCGTGAACGCCACTGCCTACTACGACGATCCCGATGTCATCGCCAAGGTCTCCCGCGGTCTGGGCGAAGCCATGGTGGGCATCAACGTGGACGACATCCCCCAGCCCCACCGCCTCGCAGAACGCGGCTGGTGAAGCCAAATGACGGATCTCGCTCTTGTTAGGACCGCTAATGGTCGCGGCCTGCGGAACGATTGGGCTCAACTCGTCGGCCACACGGTGGAGGTGTGGTTGTTGGAGCGCCACGTTCTCACCGGGGTGGTGGAGCAGGCCTCCGACGACGATTCGGTGCTCTGGATTGCGGCGGAGGGACTCTCCACCAGGAAGCTGTTCGACAAGCCCACGGGCTACCAAATCTGGGCCTGAACTGCCCTGCCCGTTCTTCGTTCAGCGGTCGTCCTCGGGGCGGGCCGTGAGGATCCGGTGTGCGCTCTCCTGCAGGATAGCGAGCGATTCCTGGATCAAAGGCGACGCGATGCTGCCCCTGCGCGCGGCTGCCACAATACGGCGTGCCGGTTTCCCTTTGCCGGTAATGCGTAGCCGAACCACGTTCTCGGCACTATGCAGGGGTGCCAACCGCGGCAGGAGGCCAACGCCCAGCCCTGCGCCCACGAAAGCGATTTGGGTTTCCCATTCAACGGCCTCGTGGGCAATGCGGGGTGTCACCCCTACGGCCGTGAATGCGGCTGTGAAGAGGGAGTGGTACGTGGAGCCGGCCGCCTCGGTGATCCACGGTTCTGCAGCGAGCTCTTCCAACGTCACCGTTTCCCGCGATGCCAGCCGGTGAGTAGCGGGAATGATCACGTCCAGGGGATCGTCCAGCAGAACGGTCTGTTCGAAGCGGGGATCGTCCTCAACGTGGGCGTCGGACTGCATGGCAACTATCACCGCAAGGTCGATTCGCTCGGCAACTAATAAGTCGAAACATCGGGCAGGGTTTGCCTCGAGCACCTGCACTTCCAGAAGGGGGCGTGTGGAGCGCAGGGTGGCGGCCAGCGGCGCCAGCAACTGGGCGGCCGCCGTCGAGAATCCACCCAGCCCAAACCGTGACTGCACCTGATCGCCGGCCTCCATGGCTGCTGCGCGCAGGCTCTCCCATTCGGCAATGAGGGCATCCGAACCGGCCACCAGAAAGCGGCCAGTAGCGGTCAGCCGCACGCCCCGCCCGTCCTTTGCCAGCAGTTGCATTCCCAGCATGCGCTGGAGCTCCCGCAGCTGTGCAGAGACGGCGGAAGGGGAGTAGCCGGTGAGCTCCGCCGTGGCGCCTATGGTGCCGCAGCGGGCAAACACCCGCAGTGTGATGAGCCTCGCATCGATCATGCACCCATCATGCACCTAATGTGCACGGTTATCTCCAAAATATTGCGCTTTTGTTGCAGGTCATTCATCCCTAATCTCGTACTACGAAGACTTCGATAACGCCGGTTGCGATGATGCACCGCGGTCCCCAATGAAACACACACTTACACCCACGCCTCCTGGGAGGAAATACATGTCTGCTCCAGTCTTGCCCCTCAACTCACGCGGAAAACTCGCTTCATCCTTGCCTGCAGAGCAGCTGGAGGAAATCAGCAGTTTGTTTGAGTTCCGGCGCAAGGGATACTCCCTCGATGCGCCCTTCTACACCGACGCCACGATCTTCAAGATCGACATGGAAGCCATCTTCGGCCAGCACTGGATCTTTGCCGGCAGCGTCGCTGAGCTTCCGGAGCCGGGCGACTACATCACCGTGGATTACGGCCCCTACTCCCTGATCGTCCTGCGCAATGACGACGGCGGCGTGAACGTCCTTCACAACGTGTGCCGCCACCGCGGCGCCCGCGTCCTGACCGAATCCACGGGTTCCACCGGCAACCTTGTCTGTGGCTACCACTCCTGGACCTATTCCCCCGAGGGCAACCTGATCCATGCCTCCGCTCCCGGCGAAGCCAAGTTCGACAAGAACTGCTTCGCCCTCAAGCGTGCCCACAGCCGCGAGGTCGCCGGACTCATCTTCGTCTGCATCGCTGATGAACCGCCCACAGACTTTGACGAGACCTCCAAGATCTTCGAGCCCTACCTCGCGCCCCACGATCTCTCCAAGACGAAGATTGCCTACCAGCAGAACATCATCGAAGAGGGCAACTGGAAGCTCGTCATGGAGAACAACCGTGAGTGCTACCACTGCGATGGGCACCCGGAACTCGCCTGCTCGCTCTTTCCCACCTGGGGCCTGACGGAGGGGCTGATCCCGGCCCACCTTGAGGAGGTGTGGGACCGTAACAAGGAAGCACAGGCCTCTCTTGAGGAGCGCTGCCGTCGCTACGGCCTGCCCTATGAGGTAGTGGAGGAGCTTGACACCCGGATCGCCGGAATCCGCATCTCCCGCGAATCGCTCGACGGCGAAGGCGAGTCCTTCTCGGCCGATGGACGCAGGCTTTCCAAGAAGCTGCTCGGCGATTTGCGCGACTTCCGGTTGGGCCGCTGCTCCATGCACCTGCAGCCCAACAGCTGGTTCCACTTCCAGAGCGACCACGTCATCACTTTCGGCGTCTTCCCCATCAACGAACATCAGTCCCTGGTGCGCACCACTTGGCTGGTAGCTGACGACGCCGTGGAAGGCGTGGACTACGACCTCGAGAAGCTCACCTACACCTGGAAGCAGACCAACCTGCAGGACAAGGCATTCGTGGAGCTTTGCCAGACCGGTGCCGGAAGCCCCGCCTACGAGCCCGGCCCGTACATGAAGAGCGAGTACCAGGTGGAGGCTTTCATCAACTGGTACGTACAGCGTGTCCAGGAGCACTTGGCATGACCGAACTCCTCACTGAGACGCTGGTCCAGGAGCCACATCGCATTCGCGGCCTTGAAATGCCGTGGAACAGGGTGATGGGAAGCAGCGAGGGACCCGCCAGCGCAGCCCGTGCGTTGGGTCCCTGGCATCCGCAGGAGTTCATGGCCGAATGCGTGGAAATTGTTCCCGAAGTGGGCGGAATGATGACCTTTGTGTTCCGTCGCTCCGATGGTGCACCCCTGGCGTTCCGAGCCGGCCAGTACGTGAACGTGGCCTTCCCTGTGAACGGGGAAGACCAGGATCCGGCGGACCGAAGCTACTCGCTGTCCAGCGCCCCCACCAAGCCGTGGACTTTCGACATCACTGTTAAACGCGATCCAACTGGCCTGGTTTCACCGTGGGTGCACGAGAACATCAAACCCGGCACCGTCCTGGAGATGCTGGGGCCCGTGGGGGCCTTCCACCTGCCCGACGCCGACCGGCGGGCACGGTACCTCCTGCTGGCTGCGGGGGCGGGCATCACCCCCATCATGTCCATGGTGCGGACCATCCACTCCCTCCCTGGGCAGGCCGATGTGGTGGTGCTTTATCACGGGGCGGCGGACGAGGGTTTTGCCTTTAACAAGGAGCTCGCCTACATCGCCTCGGTGGACTCGCGCATCAAGGTCTTCTACTCCCTGGGTGACCGCGCCAAACCCGCGGACTGGGAAGGGCTGAGTGGAAGGCTCACGGCAGCAATGCTGGAGCAGGTGGCCCCAGATGCCAACGGCCGGCAAGTCTATGCGTGTGGTCCCGAGGGCTACCTGAACACCGCCACTGAGCTCCTGGGGAAGGTGGGCGTCGACGATACCTCCATCCACATGGAGTTCTTCACCGGCGATCGCCAGACCATCCTTGAATACCAGGAGGAGCTTGCGCACGCAGCGGACATCGCGGAGGAGATTGCCGAGGAAATCGCGGAATCCGCCGAGGACTACTACGAAAGCCAGCCCGCAGCGTTTGGGCTTTACGAGCCAGGTTACGACGCCGAGGGAACCCTGAAAGCGACCGGCCTGGAACTGGAATCCGCCGAGCCGGATCCGGCCGCCGAAGCGTCAGACGCCGGGGCAGACGTGGAGCAGGAAGCTGCCACACCTGACGCTTCGAGCTTTGAGACTGTGGGAACCGGCAGCCTCACCCTGTCCTTCCTGCGCACGGGCATCAATGTGCGCGTGGACCCGTCCGAGCACATCCTGGGCCCGGCCCAGCGTGCCGGCGTCAGGATCGGCGCCAACTGCAAAGAGGGCATGTGCGGTTCCTGCAAAGTGGTCAAACTGTCCGGCGACATTGAGATGAACCATCAAGGTGGCATCCGTGCACGTGAGATTGACGCCGGTAAGTTCCTTCCCTGCTGCTCCACCGCAAAGACCGACATGGTGATTGACGCCTAGTTAAGGTTCAGCCCGCCTTAGCTCCGCCCGTTCCACCAACTCCGTGATCCACGGCCGTTGTGCGCGGTGGAGGGTCATGCCCTCGGGAAGTCCCTCCACCTGTGCCGACGAGCCATCGATGTCTATGGTGATGCGTCCGCTTCCCATGGGGGCGTTGCTGATGTGCAGGTCGCCAAAGGACTCTGGCAGGACCGGGTCCAGCCAGAGCCCTCCCAGGGAGATGTGGGCGTCGTACCGCATGAGTCCGGTGATTAACTGGATGGGGGTGGTTGCAGCCCAGGCTTGTGGGGAACACGCCGTGGGGTACGGTACCGGTTCCCTGAACTGTTCGCGGGGAAAGCCGCAGAAGAGTTCCGGGAGTCTTCCGCCCGAGGACTCGGCAGCGTCAAGAAGGGCCGTGGCAATTCGCTGGGCTTCCTCCACGAATCCGTAACGGAGCAGCCCTGCCGCTATCAGGGCGTTGTCATGCGGCCAGACCGATCCGTTGTGGTAGCTGGCCGGGTTGTAGGCGCCCATGTCCGTGGCAAGCGTCCGGACGCCCCATCCGCTGAACATCTCCGGAGACATCAACCGTTCAACCACCAGGGGCGCCTTGTCTTCATCCACCAAGCCAAACCACAGGCAGTGCCCCATGTTTGAAGCACACGCGTCCACGGGCCGCTTGTCCTTATCCAAGGCCACCGCGTAGTAGCCCTTGTCCGGGAGCCAGAATTCTTCGTTGAACTTCTTTTTCAGGCGGTCCGCGCGTTCCCGTAGTTCGGCCGCCAAGGTGAGGTCGCCGTCGTCGTACGCCATCCAGGCGCGCGCCATATAGGCGCCATGCACGTACGCCTGGACTTCGCACAGCGCCAACGGTGGCTCAGCGATGGTGCCATCGGCAAAGTTGATGCCGTCCCAGGAATCCTTCCACCCCTGGTTGATGAGCCCATGCTGGTTGGGCCGCCCGTACTCCACGAAACCGTCGCCATCGCGATCGCCGTAGTCCCGGATCCAGTCAAGCGCGCGGTCTGCGTTGGGGAGTAGCTCAGAAATGACGTCTTTGGCGAAGCCCCACCGGCTGACGGAGCCCAGGACAACCACAAAAAGGGGAGTGGCGTCCACGCTCCCGTAGTACGCGGACTTGCCGCCCAAGGCCAAGCCGCTGGAAACATCGAGCCGGACTTCATGCAGGATCTTCCCCGGCTCCTCCTCGCTTGCAGAGTCCACCACCGTTCCTTGCCGGTCAGCGAGGGTGCGGAGGGTTCCCAACGCCAGCGACGGGTCAACTGGCAACGCCATCTCGGATGCCCACAGCGAGTCCCGGCCGAACAACGTCATGAACCACGGTGCTCCGGCGGCCACCACCACCCTGTCCGGATGGTCCGGGTCCTGGATCCGCAGCGCCCCCAAGTCTTCGTAACTGCGGCTGAGAGTGCGTTGGATGGAACGGTTTCCCACCTGCAGACGGGGAATCTTGGCCACCCATTCCTGCCGACGGCGATCGCTGGGGGACATCTCGCCGCGGGACGGGTGTCCGGAGGGCGCCCCTGTGCCATCCCCGGCGGGAACAACACTCACACGGGTGCTCCAGCTTCCCGAAGACGGAATCTTTGCAGTGAAGCCCAAGGCCCGGGCTCCTGCGCCGGCGCCCTCAGCCCGGATCACCACGCCCTTGCGGATTCCCTCCCACTTTCCACGAATCACCAGAGAATCGCCCTCCGGGACGCGGGTTTCCTTCCATTCGCGGGTGATGCGGGCGTCCTTCACTTCAAAAAGGTCTGCAAAATCGGACTCGGCCGTCAGGAGAATCCGGCACTCCACAGGGTGCTTGGAGTAGTTGCGGACCGTGATCTCCTCGAAGATGCCTGCCCCGACTTCCCTGAGCCTCTCCACCAGCAGGGGGCTGTCCGCATAGCCATCGGAGCGGGGAACCCGTCCTGCGAACAGTGCGCGGTAGGGTTCCCGGATTTCTGCGGCCAAAGGCTCTACCACCTGGCCGTTGATGGTCAGTTCCCACCGCGAAAGAATGCGGGTATCCAGATGGAAGACACCATGGGGCAGATCGGGATGGATGTCTCCGTTGGAGGAGGAAATGCAGAAGGACGAGCCTTCCACCAAAGTGATCGTGCCCGACCCCAAAGGCCCGGCCGCGGTGTCAGCATTCCAACCAACCACTTGGTGCTCCTTGCCACTGGGCTGTTCCGGCCGCTGTGACCGGCGGCTGCTGTGATGGCCGGCCATTTGCGTGGATATAGTCGACGCTACGCCGGAGAGGGTGCCGGCACCAGAGTCGTCCGGGGCCTCGGTCCAGGGGAAGGGAAAAATCGTGTCCGCAACCCAGAGTTAACCTGTTTTCCAGTTACTCCGCGGTATACGGGGTCTATAATGGCAAGAGGACATTCGCTGATGCAGCCCGGCGGCCCGCTTTTTCTTCCGACGCCGGAGGCCCCGTAATGACCGACACCCAAATCAGCAGCTTTGTCCGCGACTGTGTGGTGTTCGAGGACGACACTGAGAACGGCCTGGATTTTGACACCTTCTATGGCCTGTACATCAGCTGGTGCGTTCTTGGACGTAAAATCCCCATTCCCGACTCCGCCTTCAAGACAGCCCTTGAGCTTGAAGGGTTCAGGCCCATCAAGGTAAACGGCCGCAGAATCTACCCCGGCATGAGCATGGTGGGTGCGGCCGCAAGGGACTACGTAGTGAACAGTGTTCCTTTGTGGAGCGAGTCGGAAACCACCGTCCCGGTTCTTTCCGACATTGCCGAGGAAGCTGTTCCGTCCATCGCCTGATTTCAATCAACAGCCTGCGTCCAGCCCGTGCCCCTAGGATTTCATGAGGGGGCATGGGCTGGTCCTGTTTCCGGGGTGTGCGCTGAAAGGAATTGATGAAACCGTCCATCGTGTGGTTCCGGGACGACCTGAGGGTCGCCGACAACCCGGCCTTGCGGGCCGCCGTCGACGACGGCGAAGCCGTGGCCCTGTTCGTCCTCGACGAAGAATCTCCGGGCATCCGCGCCCATGGTGGCGCTGCGCGTTGGTGGCTCCACCATTCGCTGACGGCGCTGCGTGAAGAACTGGACAAACTCGGCATACCACTGCTGCTCCGCCGCGGACCTGCCGCAGACGTAGTGCAGGAAACCGCGACGGCGGTTGGTGCGGGCGCGCTCTACTGGAACCGCCGGTACGGTGCGGCTGAGCGAACGGTCGACGCCGGACTCAAGACCTGGGCGGCCGAGGCCGGGCTCCACGTAGCCAGCTTTCAGGCGTCCCTGCTTCATGAGCCGTGGAACGTGACCACCAAAACGGGTGGGCAATACAAAGTATTCACACCGTTCTGGCGGACGGTGTCCGCACAGGAATTCCGCGAGCCGTTGGCCGTACCCGCAAAGGGGCATGGTTACACGGGCAAGCTGCCGGCCGATGAAAAGCTGGACTCCTGGCATCTCCTGCCCACCAATCCGGACTGGTCCGGGGGATTGGCCGGGATGTGGACCCCTGGAGCGGCTGCCGGCCACCAGCGACTGGCAGCGTTCGTGGAGAAAGGGCTCTCCAACTACAGCGAGGGCCGGAACCGTCCCGACACTGATGGCAGCAGCTGCCTGTCGCCCTACCTCCGGTGGGGTGAGCTGAGCCCGTTTGAGGTGTGGCACGCCCTGGGATCCAAGCGGTCCGAGAGCGCCTCGATTTATGCCTCCGAGCTGGGCTGGCGCGAATTCTGCTGGCACCAGTATTTCCACAACCCGGAACTCGCCACCGCGAACCTTCGCCCGGAGTTTGATCGGTTCCCGTGGGCCTGGCCCGGCAGCAGCGGAGGCAACGGGAAGCACCCCGGCCACGAAAGCGCGCCGGAAGAGTTCCAGGCTTGGCAGCAGGGCCGCACCGGTTTCCCCATGGTGGACGCGGGGCAACGCCAACTGTGGCACACAGGCTGGATGCATAATCGGGTCCGCATGGTGGCCGCCAGCTTCCTGGTGAAGAACCTGGGTATCCATTGGCAGCTCGGGGAGCAGTGGTTCTGGGACACCTTGGTGGATGCCGATCCGGCGTCGAATCCTGCCAACTGGCAATGGGTGGCAGGCTCCGGGGCGGACGCCTCGCCCTTCTTCAGGATCTTCAACCCTGAGGCTCAGCGGGTCAAGTTCGATCCCCAGGGGAAGTACATCGCCCACTGGATCCCCGAATTTGGAACGCCCGAATACCCAGAGGAAATCGTGGACCTCAAAACCACCCGGGCGGAAGCACTCGAAGCGTACAAGGGGATGAAGGAAGTCCACTAGGACGCCACCACGCCCTGAAAACACCCCTCTGGAAATTAGTAGGAAGTCCGAGTATATTCGGGTTCAGAGATGACCTGGATCACAGTTGGTCACGTGTTCCCCGCAATGGTCCCAGCACCAGCGGCACGGCAGTCATTCACGATGCAAAGGAGCATTCCACCATGGTGCGCGAGCTTTCACACTACGTAGACGGCCAGAGGATCGACGGCACGTCCGGCCGGTTCAGTGATGTCTACGATCCCTGCACGGGCGAAGTCCAGGCCCGGCTTCCGCTGGCCAGCGCCGACGAGGTCCGCAACGCCGTCGCAAACGCCGAGAAGGGCCAGCTCGAATGGGCGGCCATGAACCCGCAGCGCCGGGGACGCATCCTGCTCAAGTTCGTGGACCTGGTCAACGACAACATGGACGAGCTCGCCAGGCTCCTGTCCTCCGAGCATGGAAAGACGTTCGCGGACGCCAAGGGCGACATCCAGCGCGGCATCGAGGTGGTGGAGTTCTCCGCCGGTGCGCCGCATCTCCTCAAGGGCGAATTCTCGGATAACGCCGGTCAGGGGATCGACGTCCACTCGCTCCGCCAGCCACTCGGCGTGGTCGCAGGCATCACGCCCTTCAACTTCCCGGCCATGATTCCGCTGTGGAAGTCCGGCCCGGCGCTCGCAGCCGGCAACGCCTTCATCCTCAAGCCCTCCGAACGGGACCCGTCCGTGCCCCTGCGCCTCGCCGAGCTGTACAGCGAAGCCGGGGTTCCGAATGGCGTCTTCAACGTCATCAACGGTGACAAGGAAGCCGTGGATGCGCTGCTCGAAGATCCACGCGTGAAGGCCATCGGCTTTGTGGGCTCCACGCCGATCGCCCAGTACATCTACGCCACGGCAGCCGCGCACGGCAAGCGTGCACAGTGCTTCGGTGGGGCGAAGAACCACATGGTGATCATGCCCGACGCCGATCTGGACATGGCGGCCGACGCACTGATTGGTGCCGGGTACGGTTCCGCGGGCGAACGCTGCATGGCCATCTCCGTGGCCGTGCCCGTGGGACAGGAAACTGCCGATGCCCTGGTGGCCAAGCTGACCGAGCGCGTCAAGGACCTGAAGGTTGGCCACAGCCTGGACAAGGACTCGGACTTCGGGCCGGTGGTGGCAGCCTCTGCCAAGGAACGCATTGAGGGGTACATCCAGTCCGGCGTGGACGAAGGCGCAACCCTGGTCACCGACGGCCGCGGACTCACCGTGGACGGTTACGACGGCGGCTTCTGGGTTGGCCCCACCCTCTTCGACAACGTCACCAAGGACATGAAGATCTACAAGGAAGAGATCTTCGGACCTGTCCTGAGCGTGCTGCGGGCAGCTGACTACGACGAAGCACTCAGGCTCTGCAGCGAGCACGAGTTCGGCAACGGCGTCGCAATTTTCACCCGCGACGGCGACTCCGCCCGCGACTTCGCCAGCCGCGTGGAGGTGGGCATGGTGGGCATCAACGTGCCGATTCCCGTGCCGATTGCGTACTACACGTTCGGCGGCTGGAAAGCATCCGGCTTCGGCGACCTCAACCAGCACGGCGCCGACGCGTTCCGGTTCTACACCAAGACCAAGACCGTGACGTCGCGGTGGCCCTCCGGCATCCGCCAAGGTGCCAGCTTCATCATGCCGGCAGGCAGCTGATGGGGGCCGTAGAGACTGAAGACGAGGTTCTTTTTGAGCGCCGGGGCCACCTGGGCATCGTGACCCTGAACCGCCCGAAAGCCGTCAACGCCCTGAACGTGGGAATGGTGCGAGCCATGCTGCGGCAGTTGACGGACTGGGCCGACGACGACGCCGTTGCCACAGTTCTGGTGCGCGGCGCGGGAGACCGCGGGCTGTGCGCCGGCGGCGACATTGTTGCCATCTACAAGGACATGCTGCACGGCGGAACCGAAACTGCGGAGTTCTGGGCGGACGAGTACCGCCTGAACTCGTTGATTGCCCACTATCCCAAACCGTATGTAGCGTTCATGGACGGGCTGGTTTTGGGCGGTGGCGTTGGCATCTCGGCCCATGGCTCAGTGCGCGTGGTCACCGAACGCACGCGCACCGGCATGCCGGAAACAACCATCGGTTTCGTGCCCGACGTCGGCGGCACGCTCCTGCTGTCGCGCTCGCCGGGGGAGGCTGGAACCCACGCGGCCCTGACGGGAGCACACCTGTCCGGTTCGGACGCGTTGTTCCTGGGACTCGCGGACCACTTTGTGCCGTCCGAAGAACTGCCCGCGCTGGCGGAAGCGCTGGAAAGCTCGACGCCGGAAGCCGCCGTCGGGCGCTTTACGCAAGCCGCGCCGGACTCGGCACTGGCGGCCCAGCACGAGTGGATCGACGCCGCGTACGTGTATGACGACGCCGAAGAGATTGTCCGGAGCCTGCGCTCCGCCGGGGCCGAAGCTGCTGCCGCTGCGGACACCATTGAGGCGAAGTCGCCCACCTCGGTGAAGGTCGCTTTGGAATCGCTGCGACGCGTGCGGGGGCTCTCCCTGGAGGAGGCTTTGGATCAGGAGTATCGGGTGGGGCTGCGCTGCCTTGCCGGTCCTGATTTCCGGGAGGGCATCCGTGCGCAGGTGGTGGACAAGGACAGGAATCCGCAATGGAAGCCGCCCACCCTGGCTGACGTCCAGGCGTCCGACGTCGAAGGCTACTTTGCGCCGCTCGGCGAACGGGAACTGGGTCTGGCCGGGCTGGGCAGCGAGTCGAAGGAGACGGTATGACAGAGAATGCAGCAATGTCAGGCATCCAAGGCCCGGCAGCGGGCCTCATCGCGTTCCTCGGACTGGGACACATGGGTGGGCCGATGGCGGCGAACCTGATCAAGGCCGGGCACGACGTCATTGGCTATGATCCTGTTCCGGCGGCCGTGGAAGCGGCTGTTGCGCACGGGATTCCCATGGCATCCTCGGCCCACGAGGCTGCAGCGGAGGCGGCCGTGGTACTGACCATGCTCCCCAGCGGCAAGCATGTTTTGGATGCCTACCGTGGCGTGGGCGGACCGGGGCTGTTGTCGGTTGCGAAGCCGAACACCCTGTTCCTGGACTGCTCCACCATCAACGTGGACGAAGCCCGGGAAGCCGCGGCGATCGCGGTGGAAGCCGGGCACCGGTCCGTTGATGCCCCGGTTTCCGGCGGCGTGGTGGGCGCCGAAGCGGGCACCTTGACGTTTATGGTGGGTGCGCTTCCGGAGGATTTTGAGACCGTGCAGCCGATCCTGGAATTGATGGGTAAGAGGATCGTCCACTGTGGAGACCACGGCGCCGGACAGGCTGCCAAGGTTTGCAACAACATGATCCTGGGGGTATCCATGATTGCTGTTGCCGAGGCATTCGTGTTGGGGGAGAAGTTGGGCCTCACGCACCAGGCGTTGTTCGACGTCGCTTCCAACGCGTCCGGGCAGTGCTGGGCGCTCACTACCAACTGTCCTGTTCCGGGCCCGGTTCCCACCAGCCCCGCCAACCGCGACTACCAGCCGGGTTTCGCTGGAGCGTTGATGGCCAAGGACCTGCGCCTGGCCCTGAATGCGTTGGAGAGCACGGGTGTTGCGGCGGAAATGGGACCCTTGGCATCACGAATCTACGACGCTTTTGCGGCCGGCGAGGGCGCCGGCAGGGACTTCTCCGGCATCATCACGGAGATCCGGGACAAGTCCGTGTGAGAGGTTTGAACTGAGTGGTTGTGGTTTGGTTGGGCTTGGCGGAGAGGGAGAGCATGACGGAGCAGTACCAGAACATTGTGGTGGAACGGCGGGGCCGGGTTGGACTGGTGACCCTGAACCGGCCGGAGGCGCTGAATGCGCTGAACACCGCACTTATGAATGAGCTCGTGGATGCAGTTTCCGCGATGGATACAGACCCCGAGGTGGGGGCCGTGGTGATCACGGGATCCGCCAAGGCATTCGCAGCCGGGGCCGACATCAAGGAAATGTCTTCCAACAGCTACATGGACATGTACGCAGCAGATTGGTTCCGGCGTTGGGAGGACCTCACCCGCCTGCGCATTCCCGTCATTGCTGCGGTTTCCGGTTTTGCCCTGGGTGGTGGCTGCGAACTGGCGATGATGGCCGACTTCATCATCGCCGGGGACAACGCCAAGTTCGGCCAGCCGGAGATCAACCTGGGGGTCATCCCGGGTATGGGCGGCTCCCAGCGGCTGACCCGCGCTGTGGGCAAGGCCAAAGCGATGGACATGGTCCTGACGGGCCGGTTCATGGATGCGGACGAAGCCGAACGGTCCGGCCTGGTCTCCAGGGTGGTTCCCGCCGCTGAAGTCATCGACGAAGCAGTCAAGGCAGCAGAAGTCATCGCTTCCAAGTCCAAGCCCGCCGCCATGGTGGCCAAGGAAGCGGTCAACGCGGCCTTCGAGATGGGACTGTCCCAAGGGGTTGTCTTCGAACGGAGGGTGTTCCATTCGCTCTTCGCTACCGAGGACCAAAAGGAGGGCATGGCCGCCTTCAGCGAGAAGCGCCAACCGGAGTTCAAACACCGGTAATTCGCGCATGTTTTCGGGTGTGTCGGGGATAGACTCGGTGCACTTACAAATGGGGAGAGAACATGTCAACGGAGATCGTTCAGGCTAACCACACTGAAGCATCCACCCAGCCGATCAACCGGCAGGCCCTCGTTGCCGCGGCGATGGCTGTACTTGCCCTCGTCGGGCTGTTTTTCGCGGGCATGGCAGTCATCGCGGTATTCGTCGTTGGGGCAGGCCATGTGGCCTTGAACCAAATTCAGCAGCGCGGCGAACGGGGACGGGGCTTTGCCATTGGCGCCTTGGTGGTGGGTTACGGCATTGGGGTCCTGTCCTTGGGCTCGGCGCTGATCTTCGCCTTTACTTCGGCCGGGTAAATAGGACGCAGCTCACGGTCCTTCCTTCGTCACATCCCGGGTGTTCGCGCCTCTTCCTTGGAGGACACACGAACACGCGACGACGAGGGAAACCATGACCTGGCAATTTTGCGACAACGATGACTGTCCTGACAGCTGGCACTGGACCGAGCTGACGGGAACTCCGGAGTCTTGCCGTGGCTCCGATGAACAGGAGACCCGCCAAAGGGTTGTCCGCCCGTACTTCGCGGCGTAGGCTCCTGCGGGCCACCACCCGCGTTCGAGGAGTGAGTCATGGGACAGCTGATCGTGCAGGATTTTGTAACCGCCGACGGTTTCGCCGCCGACACCAACAACGAGTTCAAGGCCTACGAGTTATTGGAAGGCGGAACGGCCGAGTTTGACCGGGCCCAACTCGAATGGCTTGGCAGCGTGGAAGCCATGGTTCTGGGTGCCAACACGTATAGATACTTCGTAGAGTTCTGGCCGACTCCAGCGTCGGAGGGCGAGATCATCGCACCAGTCCTGAATGGCTTGCGCCGGCACGTTTTTTCCCGCCAACTGAAGGAAGCCCCTTGGGGCAACTTCCCGCCGTCGAACGTTGAATCCGGCGACGCGATCGAGGCGATCCGCCGCATCAAGCGCGAGTCCGCCAAGGACATTGTCCTGTGGGGCAGTCTGTCCCTCGGCGAGACGTTCTTCGCGGCAGGGGAGGTGGACGCGGTCCGGTTGGTGGTCATGCCGGTAGGCCAAGGCGCCGGCAGGGGCGTGTTCCCCGCCGGACGCGACCCCGCACTTTTGAAACTCGTGTCCGTGAACAGCTATGACCAAGGCTTGGTGGAGCTCAGTTACACCGTTCGGAAGCAGGGCTAGCTGATAGCGGCGGGGATCAGCGCTGCGTCGAAGAACGCCCGCTCCAGCCGCACCGCAGCTGCTCATCGGGGAGGGCCCCGTCCAGCAGCTGGTCCACGAATGCATGGTTGACGGCGGCGTCCCAATCCCCGGCGGACTGGTTCCTGAGTTCTTCGGCAAAGCCCACGGTGTTTCCTCCTGAAGTGTCAGCATCGGAGCCTAGTAGCCTACCCGCTCCGTGGCGGCGAGGATTACGCTATGGTGCCGCCCCCGGGGCCGGCGTAGGCTCTGGCCATGACGAACGAGGGCGCATCCAAGACGATCGTGGTTGGCTATGACGGATCCGAAGAATCACACCGCGCCGTTCAGTGGGCCGCCCAGCATGCGATCCTGCGGGACTGTTCCCTCCACGTGGTGCACTGTTCCTTGTGGGTCCTGCTGTCCCACAACAGGGGACCCGTTCCCGGTGTTGCCGATAGCGGTCTGGAACGGGCAGCCCAGAAAGTCCTGGAAGAAGGTGTTGCCCTCGCCAAGGAGGCCGTTCCCGATCTGGAAGTCCGCTCCACCTTGTTGCACGGGATGCCTCGAGATCACCTGGCCCACGTTTCGGCCGGTGCTGCGATGTTGGTGCTCGGAAGCAGGGGACTTGGCGGGTTCATGGGTTTGCTGGTGGGATCCGTCAGCCTGGAGTTGGCCGCGACGGCAGAATGTCCTGTGGCCGTGATTCGTGCTGACGACAACCCTGAGGGCCTTGTGTTGCTTGCCGTGGATGACTCGGGAACACCGACAGCGCTTGAGGATGCCTGCCATTTCGCTGAAGCAACAGGTGCTGATCTCAAGATCGTGCATGTGCTCCACGAACCTGCCGGGTACCGGCGGTTGCGCGATCCCGTAGAAGACTATCCCGACGCGGAAGCCCTCCTGGATTCCGTCATGAGCCATGCCCGGCACAAGGCTCCCGGAATCACGGTGGCCGGAGAGTTGCTGGTGGATGCTTCCTTCTCCCGGGCCGTGGTCAAAGCCTCACAAGGAGCACGCCTGACGGTGGTGGGGACCAAAGGGCACGGCGTCATCAAGGGCACTATCGGCTCCACCGCGCACGCTGTCCTGCACCATGCCCACAGTCCCGTTTTGGTGTCCCGCCGGAAAGCCGAGCCTGCATAAGCCGGTGGAGGCCCCCGCAGGGACTCCCTGCCGCGACGGCCCGGAACTAGGGTGAAGGTATGGACAATCGGGCAGAAGTTCGCGAATTCCTGATCTCCCGGCGAGCCCAAGTGGCACCCGAGCAAGTGGGGCTGCCGGCCGGCTCGAATCGGCGGGTCCAAGGACTGCGTCGCAGCGAGGTGGCCACCCTTGCGGGGCTGAGCGTGGAGTATTACACGCGTTTGGAGCGCGGCGCCATCAGCGGAGCCTCCCCACAAGTCCTTGAGAGCCTCGCGAGGGCGTTGATCCTCGATGACGCGGAGCGGGCCCATCTGTTCGATCTCGCTCACGCCGCCAGTCCAGTAGCGCGGCCGCCGAGGCGACGCAGCGCCAAGTCCTACGTGCCGCATCAGAGCCTGCAGTGGGCACTGGACGCTGTCACCGCTGGTCCGGCCTTTGTTCGGAACGGCCGGATGGATCTGCTGGCCGTGAACCCGTTGGCCCGGGCGTTTTACAAGGACTGTTACGATATGCCGGGCCAGGCGCCCAACATCGCACGGTTCACGTTCCTGGATAGCCGTGCCCAGGAGTTCTACCCGGACTGGGATGCCTTTGCGGAGGTGACCGTTTCCATACTGCGCACGGAGGCTGGACGCGACCCGCACAACAAAGAACTTCACGATCTCATTGGTGAACTCAGCACCCGCAGCGAGGAATTCCGCACCCGCTGGGGCGCCCACAACGTCCGCCATCACGGCACTGGATTCAAGACATTCAACCATCCGATCGTCGGCGAGATGACCCTCGCCTTCGAGGGCCTCGAGATGGCGGCCGAACCCGGGCTGACGCTGACCATCTACGCGGCGGAACCCGGTTCGCCGTCGGCCGAGCGCCTCCAGTTGCTGGCCTCGTGGGCGGCCAGCGAATACGCCGTCGAGTCCGCTGCCGAAAGGACCCGGGCGGACGGCTGACTGCAGGACAGCGGGCCCGCACTGCAGCTTCAACTCCATCGTGCTCCCATCCTGTTTCAGAGGAGCGGGATGAGCTCCTCACGGATCCAGCTCCGCAGGTGGGTCTGGGTGGTGGTGACGATCGAACGTTCCTGCTCCGGCACGAAGCCTTCCCGCAGCCCGGTGGACATCCCCAGCACCGCGTCTGCCACGGCGGGCGGCATGCCGGCTTGGAGGTAGTGCTCGCGCATCTGCTCGTCGCCGATCCGCTCGACGCGCACCTCGCGACCGAGTTCCTCCGCGAGGATCTTGGCGACCTGCGTCCATGTCAGGTCTTCGGGGCCGTGGACTGCCTGGACGCGGCGTCCGCTCCACTCGTGATTCAACAAGCTGAGCGCGGCCACTTCGGCGATGTCCCGCGGTGCGACCCAGCTCATTGGGGCATCGACAGGTTGTACGGTCTGGAGCAGCCCGGTCTTCACCGAGTCCGCCTCGAACAGCAGGTTGGTGAAGAAGTAGCCGCACCGCAGGTAGGTAACGTCCGCACCGCAGCCGTCGAGGGCGACTTCCGTCTCCGCGAGGCCGTCGATCTCGCCCGCGCCGTGCCGCTTCTCCGCGCCGACGCTGCTCTGGAAGACGACCCGTCCGATCCGGTTCGTCTCAACTGCGGCGACAACGGACTCCGTCGCGCGGCGATAGTCGGCCATCGGGTCGGGGGACTCGGCGGGCGGATCGACCCAGTAGATGGCGTCGACGCCTACGGTAGCCGAAACGACCTGACCTGGCTCGCGCGAGTCCATTGCCACCAGATCGACGTGCGCAGCGAGGGCAGCGGTGACGTTCTCTGGGTGGCGGGTGAGCAGCATCGGCCTGACGTCTGCCCGGATGAGCATCCGCGTCAGATGTCGGCCGACGTTGCCTTGAGGTGTTGTGACGGCAATCTTCATGGAATTCCTTTCTTCCGCTCGTTCTTCCACGCTATAAGCAGATGCGGCCGTATCCTGGCCGTATCTTGGGTAATCATGGATCCATGGACTCACCTTCGACACGGTCGTTGGAGTTGCTGGCACTTCTCCAGTCAGGGCGGACGTGGGCCGCTCACGACCTCGCGGCCCGCCTGCGGGTAAGCACGCGAACCGTACGCCGGGACGCGTTGCGTCTTCGCGGCATGGGTTACGACGTCAGTTCCCGCCCGGGCCCAGGTGCTCTGTACGCACTGCGGCCGAGCATGAAGATTCCACCGCTGCTGCTCAGCGCGGACGAAGTCTCGACGATCATCACGAGCCTCCTGATCCTGGAAGCGTGGCAGCCGGAGGATGCCACAGCCGCGACCGCGCGCACGAAGCTCGAACAGGTGTTGCCTGGCGGCCTGCAGCGGCGGGCCGCAGCGGTGGCGCTTTCCACGCAGGTTCTACGCGAGGCTCCTGCGTCCGTGGACTGGGAGCTTGTCGGCACGATCGCCGACTCCGTCGCGACGGGCGCACGCCTCGGGTTCGACTACACGGACCAACATGGCCGCCGCTCGCCCCGCACGGTCGAGCCCTACCGACATCTCCTGCGGCAACAGCACTGGTACCTCGTCGCTTATGACGTTGACCGGGACGACTGGCGCCTCTTCCGGCTGGACCGGATGGAGGCCTCCACAGTCTCGCCCGGGCCACATGTTCGGCGCACCTTTCCCTGGAATTCGATTGAGGACTGGCTCACAAGCGACTTCGGCGTGAGCGACGCACAGTAGGCTTTCACGCCACGGCGGCTTCCTTCCGATCTTTGAGCATCAGCACCGTGAGCGGCAGGAAGTAGAGCGCAGCGACGCCGGCGCCAACCAGCACCGGTCCGCTGGCCCCCAGCGCCGATTCCAGGGCGACGCCGGCCATCCAGGATCCCACGGCCGTGCCCAGATTGAACGCGGAGGTGCTGAGCGCCGAAGCCAGAGTTGGCGCTTGCCCGGCATATCCAACTGCCTTGCCGATCAAGATCGGGTTGGTTGCCATGCCGAAGAGGCCCAGCAGGAAGATCAGGGCCACTGTCACTACGGCGAAGCGGGAGAACAGGAAAAGGGCGCCAAGAACCAGGAAGGTCATGCCTGCCGAGACGAACAGTGCCGGGTACGGGCGATGGGCCCCGAAGTGGCCACCCAGAGTGGAACCAAGAAATGCACCGATGCCGTAGGCCATCAGCACCAAGGGCACAGCCGCAGCGGCAAGCCCGGTGTTCTCCGTGAGCAGCGGGGAGATGAAGGTGTACGCAGCCAAGGAAGATCCGCACACCATCGCGCAACCTGCAAGGACAAGCCACATCCTCGAGTCCCGCATGCTCGCCAGCTCCGCACGGACGGACGCGGTGTGTCCTGAATCAGGATCTGCGGCAACCAACCGGTACACGGCCATTGCACCCACCAGTGCCAGTGCGGCAAGTATCCAAAACGGCCCACGCCAACCAATCACCTGTCCGGCGAACGCTCCCAAGGGAACACCCACTACGTTGGCGAGCATCCCGCCGCCCAAAACAACGCCCAACGCGCGGGACGCGGAAGCCGAGCCTGCGGCTTTAGCACCCACGACGGCGGCTACCGCCCAGAAAGCGCCGGTCGCCAAGGCCGTGAGGAAACGCGCACCAAGAATGAGCGTGAAATCGGAGGTGAGCGCCACGATGACGTGACCCACCGCGAACACCACCAGTGCGAGGCCCAGCGTCAGGCGGCGTGGCAGCTTAAGGGTCAGGATGGACATAGTGGGAGTACCCACGATCATCCCCACTGCGAAGACCGTGATCATGAGGCCCGCATCGGCAATGGACGTGCCAAGATCAGCGGCGATCTCCGGCAGGATGCCCGCAACAATAAATTCGGTGGTTCCCATCAGGAACACACCCGCTGCCAGAACGTAGGTCACCAATGGCAAACGCCGGGTCTTGGTACTGGGGAGAGTCATGGTCATGACTCCAGACCATCAGGGTTAAGGACTGGGAGGGAGTCCCGCTTAAGGGAGGTCCTCCGAGGGACTCCCTCAAGAGCGGCCCGCTCATTGGGCTTCGCCTGCGGTCACCGACGTTATATTGTCGGTGCCTGCTGCCAGAGTTAGTGCATGGAGCGAATTGGGGAGAGGCCAGCGGGCGCAGGGGTGGTGCTCGGGCGCGCTCCCGTCTTGGCGGATTCTGTTCGGCCCGGCACTGTACCCGCCAGCACCGTTAGCAGTGACCTGATCGAACAGTTGCGGGTCCTGGAGGAGATGAAGGCTGCGATCTCCGCTTTGCAGGCGCGGGTTGCTGTGGCTTTTGACCTTGCCCAGCGTGCCGAGCAAGCCGAGGCAGGCGTCCCCGCGACCGAGCGTGGACAAGGGGTGGGAGCGCAGGTTGCGTTGGCCCGGCGCGAGTCACCAAACCGCGGGTCCCGTCTCCTGGGCTTGGCGAAAGCCCTTGTCACGGAGATGCCCCGCACCTTGGCGGCCCTGAAATCGGGGCACTTGAATGAATGGCGTGCCACGCTTCTTGTTAGGGAAACGGCCTGCCTGTCTGTCGAGGACCGTTGTGCGGTGGACCAGGAGCTAGCCCCCGATACCGGGACCTTTGACGGCAAGGGCGACAAAGCGATCATTGCCGCCGCGAAAGCTGCCGCATATCGGCGGGATCCGCGGGCGGTAGTCGGGCGTGCCAGCCGTGCTGCCGCCGAACGGACTGTCAGCCTGCGCCCGGCCCCGGACACCATGACGTACCTGACGGCCTTGCTTCCGGTTGCCCAGGGAGTAGCGGTCTACGCCGCGCTGACTCGGGCGGCTGATTCGGGCCGTTCCAGTGGGGATGCCCGAGGCCGGGGCCAGCTCATGGCCGACACCTTGACCGAACGCATTACGGGTACCCCGAGCGGGATTTCGGGGATCAACCTGGACCTCGTTATGACCGACCGCACCTTGTTCCAAGGTGACAGCGAACCAGCCCGGCTCAAGGGCTATGGAATCGTCCCCGCTGCATGGGGAAGGGAACTGCTCGGGTCGGGGCAGACAGCCCATGACCAGGACCTCTCCGTTTGGCTTCGCCGGCTCTACACGGCTCCAGCTACGGGAGAGCTCCTTGCCACCGATTCCAAGGCCCGGCTCTTCCCTGGTGGGCTCCGGCGCTTCATCGAAACCCGCGACGATAGTTGCCGGACTCCCTATTGCGATGCGCCCATCCGGCATATTGACCATGTGGTTCCGTGGCGCTCAGGAGGAAAGACCAGTTTGGCTAACGGCGCTGGTTTATGCGAGGCGTGCAACCACACCAAGGAAAACCCCGGCTGGAGCACCAAAGCCATGCCCGGTGATGTTCACACCTTGGAAATCAGCACCCCCACCGGACACTCGTACCAATCAAAGGCTCCACCCCTGCCCGGGCACCAACCCTCCAGAACGTAGAAGGGTAAAAAGCACTATTCATCGGTGAAATCCCCGGCATCCCTCCGGAAGGTCCCCAGGACGCGGATGAGGTGATCGACGTCGTCGGATCCGAAACCTGACTTGCCGAAAACCTCTGAGTTGAGTGCCGCAGTCGCCTTCTTGGCGAGGGTACGGCCCTCAGCGGTGAGCTCAATCAAGGTGGTGCGCCCATCGGTTGGGTGCGGAGAGCGTGCCACCAGGGCGGCTTTTTCCAAGCGGTCGACGGCGTTGGTCACCGAGGTGGGATGCACCTGCAGGAGCGCGCTGGCCTTGTTCATGGGCAGCGCGCCGCTGCGGGCGAAACTCAGAAGTGCCAGCAGTTCGTAGCGTGCAAAGGTCAGCCCGAACGGTTTGAGGACCGTTTCGATGCGGGCCAGCAGGATCTGCTGCGTGCGCATGATCGCCGTGATGGCGGCCATGGGCGCGGCGACGTCGCCCCAGCCATGCCGCTCCCAGTTGCGCTGGGCGTCGGCGATGGGGTCTCGGGGGAGTGGCGTGCCCATGGGCCTCCTTCGGTTGCTTGGTTGGCCTGATCTTCCGGGTGGCTAGTCTTTCAGATTCGGGAACTCTTCCTCGGTGTATTCCACGCCCAAACCGGAGGGTAGCGGCCCCTCGCCGTGCCGGGCGACTTCCGTGCCGCGCAGTTCCACCCGCCTGATCTTTCCGGAGATCGTCTTGGGAAGCTCGCCGAATTCCAGCCGCCGGATGCGTTTGAACGGTGCCAGATGCTCGCGGCAATACTTGAGAATGTCCTCCGCGACCGCCGGTCCGGCTTCATAGCCGGCAGCCAGAACCACGAACGCTTTCGGAACCGACAGCTTCACAGCATCAGGTGAAGGCACGACGGCGGCCTCCGCCACTGCGGGGTGTTCGATCAGGACGCTTTCGAGTTCGAAAGGCGACAAACGGTAGTCGGAGGACTTGAAGACGTCGTCGTCCCGGCCGACGTACGTAATGACGCCGTCGGCATCGCGGCTGGCCATGTCGCCCGTGTGATAGTAGCCATCACGGAAGGCCTCGGCCGTTTTCGCTTCGTCGCCGAAGTAACTCTTCATGAGTCCCACGGGCCGCGGGTCCAAGCGCAAGCAGAGTTCGCCGTTGTCGGCTTCCTGGCCAGTGACGGGGTCTACCAGCACGACGTCGTACCCGGGGAGCGGGCGGCCCATGGAGCCGATCTTCACCGGCTGGGCCGGAGTGTTGGCGATCTGGACGGTGGATTCGGTTTGGCCGAAGCCATCGCGGATGGTGACTCCCCAAGCCTTCTCCACTTGGCCGATAACTTCGGCGTTCAGTGGCTCCCCGGCCGAGACCACTTTGCGTGGCGGGCTGGTGAGCTGCGTGAGGTCGGCCTGGATGAGCATGCGCCACACCGTGGGAGGCGCGCAGAAACTGGTGACGCCTTCGCGGCCCATTTGCTCCATGAGGGCGACTGCGTCAAAGCGCTGGTAGTTGTAAATGAAGACCGTGGCCTCAGCGATCCACGGCGTGAAGACATTGGACCAGGCGTGTTTGGCCCAGCCGGGGGAGGCGACATTCAGGTGGACGTCGCCCGGTTCCAGACCGATCCAGTACATGGTGGACAAGTGGCCCACGGGGTAGGACGTGTGGGTATGCTCCACGAGCTTCGCCCGTGACGTGGTGCCGGAGGTGAAGTAGAGCAGCAGTGTCTCGTCCGCTTTAGTGGGGGCGTCGGGTGTAAAGTCCGTGCCGGCGTCGTACGCATCTGCGTACTGTTTGGCGGCTGCGTTGGCGCGATCCGCGCCGACCTCGATCAGGGTGTAATGCCCCTCGACGTCGGCGAACTTGCCGATGTTGGCACTTCCGACAGCCACCCAAGCCGCACCGCCGCGTTCAACGCGGTCTTGGAGATCACGGGCGCCCATGAGGGTGGTGGTGGGAATCATGACAATGCCCAGTTTGATGCCGGCCAGCATGAGTTCCCACAGTTCAACCTGGTTGCCGAGCATGATGATCATGTGGTCGCCTCGCTGGACGCCCTGGCTCCGCAGCCAGTTGGCTACCTGGGAAGAACGTTCTGCGAGGTCTTTGTAGCTGCGGCGCGTGGAACTGCCGTCCTGTTCCACGATGACCAAGGCGGGCTTGCTGCCCCTGGCCGGGTCCGCCGCGATCTGATCGAACCAGTCCAAGGCGAAGTTGAACTCCTCAAACCGCGGCCATTCGAATTCGGCATGCGCCAGCGTGTAGTCCTCACGCAGTTCCAACAGCCGGTCGCGGGCCGCACGGAAGTCTTCTGTGACTGTCATAGTCCGCCTTTCGCCTTCGGGCTTCCCTGGCACCTTTGCCGGATACCCCGCCTAGTGATCCACATCACCTTGCAATATACTAGGACATCCAAGGGTTTGGAAGAGCCTGTGCGGGACATGACGAAGGGGTCTAATGCTCGACGACAAAGCTGCCGGCACCGTTACCAGCGGTGCGGCACCAGAACGCGTCCTCCCTCCTTATCCGGAGGCGGACCTGATGCACGTAGTGGACCTGCTCCCGGCCGGAGAGCGCTTGCGGTACCAGGAGATCAGGGAGTTCCTGCAGACCCGCATTCGTTCGGCCAGCATCGAGTACTGGAACAGGGAGGAGTTCCCGTTCGGGCTGCTGGCTGACATGGCCAAGTTCGGGCTCGGTGGACTCCAAACAGACGGCTCTACCAAGCTCTTCAAGGGCCTCATGTACACGGAGATAGCCCGGGCGGATGTGTCACTCTCGGCGTTGGTGGGCATCCACAACGAACTCATCGTGGGCATGATTGACGAGCTCGGATCCCCAGAGCAGAAGCGCAAGTGGTTGCCCGGACTGGAAGCTCTCACTCAGCTTGGCGCCTTCGCCCTCACCGAACCGGATCACGGCTCGGACATCGCCGGAGGACTTTCGACGACGGCGCGGCGCGACGGCGGCGAATGGGTCATCAGCGGTGCCAAGCGCTGGATCGGGGCAGGCACGATTGCCGACTTCGCGTTGGTGTGGGCCCGGGACGAATCCGACGGCCACATCAAGGGCTTCATTGTGGAGACGGACCGCCCCGGTTACTCGGCCACCAAGATTTCGAACAAAATCGGCTTGCGCATCATGCAGAATGCGGACATCGTCCTGGACGAAGTCCGCATCCCAGTGGAGAACCTCCTTCCGGGGGCCACGGAGTTTTCCCGAGCCAATGACCTGTTGCGCGATTCCCGGGCATGGGTGGGGTGGCAGGCCGCGGGAATTCAGTTGGCAGCCTTTGATATTGCCCGTTCGTACGCCTTGGAACGCAAGCAGTTCGGCAAACAGCTGGCTCGCTTCCAGCTGGTCCAGCAGCAGCTCGCCGACATTCTGGGCAACGCCAACGCGTCCTTGTCCATGATGGTTGAGCTCGCCCGGATCCAGGAGGCCGGGAAACTCCAGATGGTGCAGGCGGCCATGTGTAAAGCCACCACCACCCGGCTGGCGCGTTCCTCCGTTGCGATGGGTCGCTCCCTGCTGGGCGGGAACGGAATCACCACTGATTTCGAGATGGCCAAGCTCTTTGGCGACGCCGAAATCCTGTACACCTACGAGGGCAGTTACGAGATCAACTCCATGATCGTGGCCCGCGCGGTGACAGGGAAATCGGCGTTCGTCTAAGTAGCGGGCTAGGAGTTTTGGCCTACCACTTGGGGAGACTCCTCGGGAGTGACCAGGGCGGCGTGCTCGGCCAGGACTCCGGTCTTGTGCCTGATGCGGAGACGGTAGAGCAGCGTTCCGCCGATGACGACCGTGCCAACAAAGATCACACCTCCCCATTGCAGGTACCACTCGAACGGTGGCACCGAGTTGTAAATCTCCGGCCGTGGCCACACAAGGTTCAGCGTCATGGCGCCGCCCCACAGCACGGCCAGGATGTTCACGGGCAGCCCCCATTTGCCGAGGCTGAATCCCGGTTCTGATCCGTCGTCCTTCAAGGGCCACTTCTTCAAGAACCGGCGCCGCAGCATGGGCACTGTCACCAAGAGGTAAGACAGGTAGATCAGGACGATGCTGATGCTGGAGAGGATGGTGAAAATGGCCGGCTGGGAGATGTTGACGATCAACGGAATAACGGCAACTATGCCGATGACGATGGCAGCAACAGTGGGCGTTTTCCGGGTGGGGTGAACTTTGCTGAGCTGCCGGCTGAAGGGAAGGTTGTTGTCCCGGGCCATGGCGAACATCATCCGGATGGCTGCTGCATGGACGGCGAGGGTACAGACAACCACTGCTACCACGATGCACGCCAGGAAGGCCTTGCCGAACGGGCCGCCCAATACTGAAAGGACGATGTACTGCAGTCCGCCGTCAGGCGCCCCAAGCTTGGGATCGGAGAGATCGGGCGCGGCCAGGATTCCGCCGAGGAGGAGCAAGCCTCCCAGGAGGAAGGAAGCCGTGACGGCGCGAAGGATCGCCCTGGGAGCGGTCTTCTTGGGGTCCTTGGTTTCTTCGCCCAAGGAGCTGGCGGTGTCGAAGCCGTACATGACGTACCCCGAAGCCATGGCAGCAATGAGGAAAACTCCGAAGAAGCCCAAGGGATGTTCTTCACCGAATCCGGCAGTATCCAGGAGGACTTCGGGCCCCCGCACGGAGTGCCAGATAAGCGCCGCAATGAGCAGGACGGCCGCAACCAGTTCCACGAACACGCCCACGCTGTTGATCATTGTCATGAGTTTCACGCCGAACGCGTTGATCAGCGTGGAAATACCGATCATGATGCTGGCCAGAATGACCCCGTTGACGGCAAAGTCGTAGGGACCTGTTCCGTCGCCCACCAGCTGGAAGCCGCTCCAGATTTGCGGGAGGGTGATTTGGAGGGCCAAGGCAACGGACCCCAGAGCCACGATGGAGGAGAGCAGCAGCAACCAGCCCGCCAGCCAGGCCCACGTTCCAGTCGAAAGCCTCTTGGCCCAGTTGTACACCGACCCAGCCACCGGATAGCGCCCGGCCAATTCCGCAAAGCACAGGGCGACCATCAGTTGGCCTACGAAAACGATGGGCCACGACCAGGCGTAGGCGGGTCCCGCCGTCGAAAATCCGAAGTAGAACAGTTGAAAAACACCGGTGAGAATGGAGATATAGCTGACGCCGGCGGCGAAGCTGGCGAACTTACCGATGCTGCGGTCCAGGGTTTGGGCATAGCCAAACTCGTCCATGCCGCTAGCATCGCTCTTGCAGGGTCCTAATTTGCTGGGTTCTGACATGCGAACTCCTAGTTCAGACGTGCACGAATGGTGATAACCTGCGGCCGCCGTTGGTCGCAGTCGAAATCAAAGGCCGGGCACCACGCTGTGCCTCCGGCTGTTTCCCCCATTGTTTGTTGCGTGGGTCTAAAAGCAGGGTGCCTGTTCAGGCGACAGACAAGCTGAAGTCGGCTTCCGCCGTCGTGGTTTCCTCCGTTCTGCTGGCCTTGCTGGAATCGGCCTTGATGAAATCGGCGCAGCGCTCGCCGATCATCATCACGGTGATGTTCGGATTCACGGTGACGTGTTCCGGCATGACGGACGCATCGGCCACGCGTAATCCGGTAACACCCTTGACCCGCAGTTCGGGGTCCAACGGGGACATGTCGTCGTCCACCGCGCCCATGCGGACGGTGCCGACGGGGTGGTAGACGGTGTTGTGGGTTTTGCGGATGTAATCCTGCAGTTCCTCGTCGGTCTGTGCCTCGATGCCGGGGGAGAGCTCCCGGCCGGTCCACTCAGCCATGGCCGGCTGCGTTGCGATTTCCCGGGCCTTGCGGATGCCGGCCACCATGACGCGCATGTCGTGGCCGTCAGGATCCGTAAAGTACCGCGGATCCACCATGGGCTTGTCCCGGAAGTCCCGACTGCGCAGCCTGACCGTTCCGCGGGAACGCGCGTGGGTGACGTTCGGCGTGAGGCTGAAGCCGTTCTCCGTGGTGGGGTAGCCGTAGCGCAGGGTGTTCATGTCGAACGGCACGGAACCGTAGTGCATCATCAGGTCCGGGCGGTCCAGGCCCTCTTCGGTGGGAGTGAAGATGCCGATCTCCCACCACTGGGTGGAGGTCTGCACCATGGGCTGCTTGGCCTCGAACTGGACCACGCCTTCCGGGTGGTCCTGCAGGTGCTCGCCGACGCCCGGGGAATCCACCAGGACCTCGATGCCATGCGCTGCTAAGTGTTCGGCCGGACCGATGCCGGAAAGCATGAGGAGCTTGGGTGAGTCGATGGCACCGGTGGACAGGATGACCTCGCGATGCGCGTTCAGCCTGTGCGTGCGGCCGAAGGCCGAGTCCACGACGTCGACGCCGGTGCAGCGCTTGTCCGCGTCGAACACCAGTTGTCGGGCCCGCAAGCCGGTCAGCAGCGTGAAGTTTTCGCGATCCACTATGGGGTGGATGTATGACACCGAGCTGGAGGAACGCGTCCCGTCCGAGCGGCGGTTGATCTGGAAGAAGTTGGCGCCGTTGATCACGGTGGTGCCGTCATTGAACTTGGCCCGGGGGATGCCGCTCTGCTCACAGGCATTGAGGAGGGCGACTCCCGCGGGATCGTTCGGGGGAACGTTCATCAGGTGCACTGGACCGGAGTCACCGTGGTGTGGAGCTTCCGGGCCTGCGTCCTCGTTGCTTTCCAAGCGCTGGTACAAAGGCCAGGCGGCAGCAGCATTCCAGCCAGTGGCGCCGTACTTTGACTCCCACTCGTCCAGGTCTTCGCGGGGAGCCCAGAAAGCGATGCAGGAGTTGTGGCTGGAGCAGCCACCCATGACCTTGGCGCGAGCGTGGCGCATGAAGGAGTTGCCATTTTCCTGCGGTTCTACCGGGTAGTCCCAGTCGTAGCCCGATTCCAGCAGCTCCATCCAGCGGTCCAGTTGCAGGATCTCCGGCAGGTTGCGGTCATCGGGGCCGGCTTCCACCAAGGCCACGGTGACAGCCGGGTCTTCGCTCAGCCGGGCGGCGACGGCAGCTCCGGCAGATCCTCCGCCAATGACGACGTAATCGAACCCGCGCTCGCTGAGGTTGTCGATGGTGTCGACGTGCATCTATTTCTCCTTGCCGTGGTCTGCAAACCAGCCGGTCACTTGGGGGCTGGTGTTCTGGTAGATGTGCTTGGCTTCCTGGTACTCGCCCAGCCCGGTGGGGCCGAGTTCGCGGCCGACGCCTGACTGGCCGAAGCCGCCCCACTCGGCCTGAGGAAGGTAGGGGTGGTAGTCGTTAATCCACACTGTGCCGTGGCGCAAACGGCCCGCCACCCGCTGGGCCTTGCCGGCATCCTGGGTCCAGACCGCACCCGCCAGCCCGTAGATGGTGTCGTTGGCGGTGGCCACGGCTTCGTCCTCGGTACGGAAGGTTTCCACTGTTACTACCGGGCCAAAGGCTTCGTCGATGACTACCGACATTCCCCTGGTCACGCGGTCCAGGACGGTGGGCTGGTAGTAGAAACCGGCGTCGAACTTTTCGCCTTCAGGGGCCGCGCCGCCGCACCGCAGCCGCGCGCCTTCGGCTACGCCACGCTGGACATAGGCGTCCACCTTCTCCCGGTGGGCTGCGGAAATCAGTGGTCCGGTTTCGGCGGACTCATCGAACGGGCCGCCGATACGGATGCCCTGTGCCTTGCGGACCAGTTCGTCGACGAAGCGCTCGGCGATGGATTCCTCCACCACCAGCCGCGCCCCTGCCGAGCAGACCTGGCCTGAGTGCACAAAGGCGCCGTTCAGCGCATTGTCGACGGCGGCATCGAAGTCAGCGTCGGCGAAGACGACGTTGGGGTTCTTGCCGCCGAGTTCCAGTGCGACCTTTTTTACGGTGCCGGCGGCGGCCGCGGCTATGCGCTTGCCGGTTTCCAAGCCGCCGGTGAAGGAAACCAAGTCGATGTCGGGGTGCTCCGAAAGCGGTGCGCCCACTTTTACTCCGGGGCCGGTCACCAGGTTGGCGACGCCGTCGGGCAGGCCCAGGTCCTGCAGCAACTGCATGGCCAGGATTGCGGTGGAGGGGGTCAGTTCGGCAGGCTTCAGGACGAACGTGCAGCCGGCGGCCAGTGCGGGGGCGATCTTCCACGCAGCCTGGAGCAGCGGGTAGTTCCACGGTGTGATCAGGCCGCAGACGCCCACGGGTTCGTAGACGATTCTGCTGACGACGGCGGGGTCCCCGGCGTCGACTACCCGGCCCGCAGACTGCCCGGCGAGCCTTCCGAAATATTCGAAGCAGGCGGCGATGTCATCGATGTCGATGCGGCTTTCGACGATCCGCTTGCCGGTATCAAGCGATTCGGCACGGGCGAACTTCTCGCGGCGTTCGCGGAGTTCAGCGGCGACCTTGAGCAGGAAGGCGCCGCGCTCGGGAGCGGGGACGTTCGCCCAAACGCCGGAATCGAAGGCCTTGCGGGCTGCGGAAATGGCGCGCTCGGCATCTTCACGGTCGGCTTCGGACACCGTGGCGACCAGTTCGCCGTCGGCCGGGTTGTGGATCTCGCGCACCGCGCCGGACGCTGCCGGCTCCCACCGGCCGTTGATGAAAAGGGTGGAGGCGGAATCGGAAAATGTGGCTTGGGTCATACGAAGCAGGCTAGTGCATCTTGAACATCTGTTCAAGGAAAATTATGAACAGATGTTCAAAGTGCCGCTGTGTGTCATGAGGATGCTGCACCCATCCCTGCTCCCGGCCGCTACGAACCACTGACATGAAAAAGCTCGGACTCCGGACCAAAGGCCCCGAAACCATGGCAGCGCTGGCAGGCGTGGTCTCTGCCGCCGTCGTACTCGCGGTTGCCGAGCTGATCGGCGCCTTCTTCACCGCCAGGGCCACCCCGGTGTTTGCCCTGGGATCGACGTTCATCGACTTCACGCCGTCGTGGATGAAGGACTTTGCGATCGCCACGTTCGGGACTAATGACAAGGCTGCGCTGTTCGTGGGCATGGGCTTGACCATCGCCCTGCTGGCCTGCGTCCTGGGGGTTGTGGCCTACCGGAAGTGGGCCTTGGGCGTCCTGGGTGTGCTGTTCATGGGCGTTGTAATTGTGGCCAGCGTCCTGACTCGAGCCGGGGTTGGGCCCGCCGATGCCATCCCCTCCGTCCTGGGAACCATCTCCGGGCTCATCGTCCTGCGTCGACTCATGGTGCCGTTGTGGGGGTTGAAAGCATGGCCGGAAGCCCCTGCCGACATAGCGGCCGACGCCGATACTCAGGTAGGCGGCGCCGGTACCAGCCGCCGTCGCTTTTTTGCAGCCGCCGGGATCACCGCCGTCGCCGCCGGTATCGCGGCGACCGGTGGGCGGCTCCTGGGGGCCGCGCGCAACAATGTTGCGCAGGCCCGGGATGCACTCAGGCTGCCGGCGCCGGTTAGGGCCGCGCCCCCTGTTCCGGCTGGGGTCCAGTCCCCGGTTCCGGGAGTCTACCCCTGGCTGACACCGAACAACGAGTTCTACCGTATTGATACGGCGCTGAGCGTCCCCGAGATCAACGTCAACGATTGGTCACTGCGGGTGCACGGAATGGTTGAGGAAGAGGTTACCCTCACCTTCCAGGACCTGCTCGACGCCGATCTGATCGAATCGCACGTCACCCTCACCTGTGTGTCCAACCCGGTGGGCGGAAAGCTTGCTGGAAACGCCAAATGGCTGGGCCTACCCATCCGCGAAGTCCTGAAAAGGGCCAAGCCAAAGGACGGCGCGGATATGGTGCTCTCACGATCCATCGACGGCTTCAGTGCCTCCACTCCGCTGGAGGTCCTTCAGGATGACCGCGATGCCATGCTGGCGATTGGCATGAACGGTGAGCCGCTTCCGGTGGAGCACGGATACCCCGTCCGCATGGTGGTTCCGGGGCTGTATGGGTTTGTCTCCGCGACCAAGTGGGTAGTGGAGTTGGAGGTCACCCGCTTCGCGGACAGCAAGGCCTATTGGACCGAGCGCGGCTGGTCAGAACGTGGCCCCATCAAGACCATGGCACGGGTGGATGTACCTACGTCCTTTGCGAGATTGAAGGCAGGGAAGGTTGCTGTGGGCGGTACCGCATGGGCCCAGACCCGGGGAATCACCAAGGTGGAAGTCCAGATTGACGACGGCGATTGGGTGGAAGCTACCCTCTCCGACGAAGCATCCACCATCACGTGGCGCCAATGGTCCTATGAATGGGATGCCACGCCCGGCATGCACTATGTCAAGGCCCGGGCCACCGACGCCACTGGCGAAACCCAGACCGAAAAGCGCGCCGATCCGGTGCCTGACGGAGCCTCGGGTTGGCCGTCGGTGATGGTGACGGTGGAGTAAGGGTTCGGGTTGGCGCGACCAGCCGTGCCTTTTGAGCTGCCTATGTTTTGTTGCCCGTCAGGGCGAGACTTCCGCCTAGGCCGATCATCATGAGGCCGCCGCCAGCGCTCATCCGGGCGAGGCGTTTCGGGTTTCGGGCGAACCAGGCGCGCGCGGTGCCTGCGGTAACGGCCCATATGGTGTCGCTGGCGAGGGCGATCGTGAAGAAGATCATTCCGAGGGCCGTCATTTGGAGGGGGATGGCGCCGTGGGCGTAGTCGACGAATTGGGGGAGGACTGCGACGAAGAAGACGATGGTCTTGGGGTTGGTCACGCCGACTGTGAATCCTTCGAGTAGGAGCCGGAAAGAGGACGGCGGAGTCTTGGCTGTGGAGGATGCGTCGGTGTGGTCCTTGCGGTGACGAAAGGCTTGGATGCCGAGATAGACCAGGTAGGCAGCACCGATGAACTTGATGACTGTGAAGACAATTATCGATTCAGCGACGATGGAACCCACACCGAGGGACACAAGGGCGACGGCGGGGAGCATGCCGAGGGCGTTGCCGAGCACACTTAGGACGCCGCTCTTTCGTCCGAGGGCGAGCGAGCGTCCGATCACGAAGAGCACGCTTGGACCCGGGACGACGATGAGCGCGAACGCCGCAAAGGCGAAGGCCCAGACGCTGGCTGCGGGCAACATGTTGAGTTCCAATCGACGGCAGGATTAGGTAAACCGAATGTAACGCACTTCGGGTCCCGAGAGGATGCGAGATGTCGTCGTTTATAAACGCGCACCCAGAGTCGGGGGGACTCCTACCCCCTTAGGCAGAAATACGCCATCCCGAGTACGCCTCGGTAGCCCTCTTCATATGCTGCGCGTTGTTCCTCATATCGCCGTCGGACCTGTTCTGCGGCGGGGTGGTCGGCATCGTGTGCTTCGAGCCAACGGGTAAACCTGTCGCGATACCCGGTCTCGAAGACGTCCCACTCGTGAACGCTTGCCTGGTCGCCGTCCACCACGTCGAAACCAGCGGAGCGGATCTGCTCCCGTAACGCATCTTCCGTCAGGAACTCGTCATCACGTCCAGCCAGAGGGGCAGTGGCATCCGGATGCGGCGTTGCCGACCAGATCGCCTCGCCGTAGACGAGCCGGCCGCCGGGAAGCACCAGAGATCGAAGGACGCGCAGGGCTGCGGCGTAGTCGAGCGGCTGCGCGTCCTCCACCGGCGGCCCCCAGATCTGGCTCGCGCCGATGCAGATGACAGCGTCTGCTGGGCGATCCGGGGCTTCGAGCCCAAGCATCGAATCAAACGTCACTCTGTCGAGCAGCCCACGAGTCAATGCTTGTTGCCTCGCTCGGTCGATGAACGAGGAAGCACTGTCCACTCCGCGTCCCCGTGCCTGCGGGGCCTCCGTCAAAACCCGAAGCAGTAGTTCACCCCATCCGCACCCCATGTCCAGAACCTCAGCCGGCGCCGGGTCGGACAGGAAGGCCACAAGGTGTGCGGCGCGTTCCTCGGAGAGCGGGGTAAGCCAGGTCAGGGACTGGCTAATGCTCACCGCGTGACATGTCCACGACAGGCGTGGCAGCGACGAACCCGGCCGCGAGGTAGGTTGCCAGAGCGCTTTTATTGGCTCCTTCGGCGGCCACCACGGCGCTGGAGGAACCCATCTCCCGCAGTACAGCGGCTCCCGCACGGGTGATCGCCACCCCGTAGCCGAGCCCGCGATGGTCCTTGTGCACGCCCATGGGCTCGATGAGGCCGGGACGCCCCGGTCCGGCAGACCATACTGTTGTTACCGCGACCGCACTGCCTTGTGCGTCGAAGGCGACGAGGTTGCGCGATGTCTCTGCGAAGGGCCCGGAGATCATCGTCAGCCACCGGTTGACGAGCGTCTGGCGCACGCCATCATCGAGCGGGGTTCCCCGGAACGCGGACCAATGCACGTCTACCCATTCTCCGGCCTGGTCGTCGTCGATGATCTCGATCAGGGTGCCTGTCGGCTGGACAGGTGCGGAGAGATCCAAGCGCAAGGGAATCCACGGTTCGTCCTCTTGCCAGCCCTGTTGTCCCAGAGCCCGCGTCAGAGCACCGGCGCCTCGCGCCTCCACCGCCGCCTGTCCCTGGGCAAACACGCCGCCTTCAGAGTCTTCGATCGAGTCTGCGATCCGCTTTGCAAGGCCGGTGTCGTTGCGTAGCGCCGGGTCGATCGCCAGACGAAGGAGCTGCGGGCCATCGAGAAGGCCGATGGCGGCCGGTGCCCCACCCTCCGCCCAGATCCGTATCGCTGACGCCGTCTCGTCGGCGCCGAGCCGCGAATACCAGCCAAGGTCTCCAGGATGCAGGTGGATGGGGCCGCCATCCACCTGCCATCGAGCAAGGGTCTCTCCCAGTTGCGTGAGCCGTGAAGCATCGGGCATGTTCATCTCTGCCTCCTCATCGGGTTCGTACCCCTTGATCGAGTCCCGACAGGAAGACGACGACGGCGGTGCTGCCGCCGTCGTCGTCTCTTACATCCCGTCACTAACGTCGGCTAGGTCCGCCGCTGATGCTCAGCCGATCAGGGCCGTGGCAGCTGAGTAGCGGGCCAGTGCGGTGTACGCAGTTTTGGTACCTGTCACGCGAACTTTGATGGAGCTTCCTTTGTCCGCGGCGACCAGTTTGTACGTCTGGGCTGTGGCGCCCGAAATGGCGGTGCTTCCGCGGAACCACTGGTAGGTCAACGTCACCGGAGCCGGCCCCCACACGCCGGGGGTCGCGGTGAGCGTGCTGCCTACCGTTGCGGTGCCCGCGACAGAGGGAGTGGGCCCGGTCAACGTTCCTACCGCCACGGCTGCAGTCGCAGCGGAAGTCTTGGCCGCCGTCGTAAACCCTGCCTTGCTGCCCGTGACCCGAACGGTCATGGTCTTACCCAGATCCGCGGCAGCCAATGGGTAGGTAGCTGAGGTGGCACCGGTGATCGCGACGCCACTCCGGAACCACTGGTACGCCAACGTCACAGGGGCAGGACCCCACGCGCCTGGCACAGCCGTTAACACCGAACCAACCTTGGCTGTCCCCGATACCGTGGGTACCGGCGCGGTCAACGTTCCTACCGCCACGGCTGCAGTCGCAGCGGAAGTCTTCGCCGCCGTCGTAAACCCTGCCTTGCTGCCCGTGACCCGAATGGTCATGGTCTTGCCCAGGTCAGCGGCAGCCAATGGGTAGGTAGCTGAGGTGGCACCGGTGATCGCGACGCCGCTCCGGTACCACTGGTACGCCAGCGTCACCGGGGCAGGTCCCCATGCCCCGGGAACTGCCGTTAACACCGAACCAACCTTGGCTGTCCCCGATACCGTGGGTACCGGCGCGGTCAACGTTCCTACCGCCACGGCTGCAGTCGCAGCGGAAGTCTTCGCCGCCGTCGTAAACCCTGCCTTGCTGCCCGTGACCCGAACGGTCATGGTCTTACCCAGATCCGCGGCAGCCAATGGGTAGGTAGCTGAGGTGGCACCGGTGATCGCGACGCCGCTCCGGTACCACTGGTACGCCAGCGTCACCGGGGCAGGTCCCCACGCGCCTGGCACAGCGGTGAGGACAGAACCGACCTTCGCCGTTCCGGACACCGTGGGTACCGGCGCGGTCAACGTGCCCGGCGCAACAGTGACAGAGGCCTGGCCGTAGTAGGGCTGGAGTGGCCAGTCGTGGACGCTGAGTCGTACGGTGACTTTTTTGCCGGCGTCGGAGGTTTGCAGGAGGAACGTGGGCCCGTTTGTCCTGTAGTCCTGCACACCGTTGACGTACCAGTCGTAATAGGGGCCAAAATCAGGGGCGGGGTTCAAGGTGCCGTGGTCAACGGTCAGCGTGTTCCCGGCGCTGGGCGTTCCCAGAAGAGTGAAGGGCTTGGACGACGTGACGGCGTCGGCGCCCGACTTACCGCCGTGAACCGAGGTGGTGTGCGGGGCATATCCGGTCTTGGTCCCGGTCACCTTTGCCCAGATGTCGTACCCGGCATCAGCTGCGGTGGGTGTGTAGACAGTGGTGGTGGCGCCGGCAATGTCCTGCAATTCGGAATTGTCCTTGGAACGCTGCCACTGGTAGGCGAGGGTCACCGGAGCCGGTCCCCATACGCCGGGATCGACGGTCAGTTTCTGTCCCGCCTGGGCAGAACCGTAAACGAAGGGCCTGTCAGGTGTCAGCGACAGCCCTGCAACGTCCAGCTGCATGGTCAGCTTTACGCGCTGGCCGGCAGCAGTTGCCGTCAGAACGGTTGCCGTGTCCTTGGTGGGCGTGTTGTCGTAGCATTCGGCCTTGTACCGCTTATCGCGGGGCGCGCCCTCGTAGACAGTGTCCGAGACGCAGAGCTTGTACTTCTTGCCCACTGTCATTCGCCAGTAGATCTTGCCCTGCGCATTCGAGGTAAGCGGCCCCATCTGGGGGCCTTCCCAGGCTGCCGTTGCGTCGTTGTACACCCACGGGATATAGCCGACGTCGGCAATCGGCGCGCCCGCAGGATCGACGACGGTGGCCTCCATGAGGGTTTCATCCTTGAGGACGAAGTTCACGTTGGTCCAGTTAACTCCGGCCGGGACCGTGGCTGCCGTGTAGGTGTCCACGGTGCCGGTGCCGGTCCAGTACTGCTCCAGGTAGAGGCGCTGGCCCGACTCGTCCCGGACGCTGATGTATGCCTGGTTGGGCGGGATTTTGGTGAGGGTGAAGTAGCCGTTGGCATCGGGCTTGGTGCTGCTCACTTGTCCGCCATTGTTGGGTGACGCTGAGACGGACACTGCAGTCAGGGGCTGGCCGGCCTTATTGGTGACCCGGCCACTCATGCTGCCGAAGGCTTCCAGCTGCGGGTTGTACGTGGTGGTGGGGGCAGCATCGGTGACGGCAACCGGCGTCGAACCGTAGGAGCTGGACTGGTTGGAGTTCCACTCGGAGGCGTAGGTGGCGGAGCAGGGTCCGCTGCTGCAGGTGGTCCAGATTTTGTAACTGCCGGAAGCCGGCACGGTGAAACTGTAGGAACCGTCGGGAGCAGACCACGCACCGGCAACGAAGTCGGCCCGGTCGTCATTGGTGTAGGCACCCACCCACACGTCGCCCAGCGCAGTGGCCGTTGCTGTGGCCGTCAGTTTTCCCTTGACCACACCTTTGAAGGTATAGGTCGCGGCCGAGGCGGGCGCGATCCCGGCGAAGAGACCCGCGGCCACCAGGGCGACTGCCGCCAGGATGGCCCACACCCCCTGCCGTGTTCTGTGAAACGGATGGTCGGCGGCAGGTCGCGGCAACGGCATGGGTAAGGTCCTTTTCCCCAAAAAAGTGACTGAAGGGACCGAGCGGTCCTCTGCCATCGTAAGCGCCGGCCCGCAGCAGTGCCATGGGGAGTTCTATACTGCGGCGAGCGGCTGCTGATTGAGTCCTTCCAGCCTCGCTTGGAGTTCGTCGGAGGTGGGAGGGTTGGCGCCGGGCCTGCTGACGGTGATCGCCGCGGCCAAGGCTGCGGTCTGTCCAATGCTCTTGAGGGCTGGTGGTGCAAACGCCTTTTCGCCTCTGGCCAACACTTCAAAGATGAGGGCGGCCATGTAGGAGTCGCCGGCGCCGATGGTGTCTGCAACGTGGGTCTTCGCTGATGGGACGTTGAGGCGTGCTCCGGGTGTGGCCAGGAGCGCACCTTCAGCGCCCCGGGTGATGACGGCCAGCCGAGGCCCATGATTGAGGAGACGGGAGGCGACGTCCTCCGGTGAGGATGCGGGGTACAACCAGTGCGCATCTTCGTCACTGAGTTTGATGACGTCGGTGAGGGGGAGGAGGTCCTCGAAAATCTTCTTTGCTTCGGCATGACTGCCGAGGAGGGCCGGGCGGATGTTGGGGTCATAGGTAACCAGGCAGGAGTCGTGGCTTTGTTCCAGGAGGGTGCGCACAGTGGCGGCTCCCGGGGCCAGGAACGTGGCGATGGATCCGGCATGAAGGATTTTCGGAATCGTGGCCGGTGCTACGGGTGCAAGTTCCCAGCGGATGTCGAACTCGTAGCTGGCCGAGCCGTCCGTTGCGAGGGTGGCGGTGGCGGTGGCGGTGCGCTCCAAGGATGTTGATCCGGGAAGCAGCTGGACGCCTGCGCTGTGGAGGTGGGTGGTGATGGCGGCGCCGTGTTCGTCCTCGCCGATAGCTGTGAGGAGCCCGGTCGGTACCCCGAGGCGGCCCAGGCCGTAGGCGACATTGGCGGGAGAACCGCCCGGGTAGCTGAGGCTGCCTTCCCGGGTGTTCACAATATCTACCAGGGCTTCGCCGATGACGAGGACGTCCAGTTGGTTATGGGCGAAGTCGTTTGGGTGAAGGTTGTGCATCTCGGTTCTTTCGTCGGGTTAACGGTGGGAGGTGGAGGTATGGGTCCGTCCGCAGACCTGGTGGCAGGTCTGCGGACGGAGAAAGGGGTTCCGATTTGGGCGGAAGGTCCGGACGGAAGGCCCGGTGTGGCACTTAGGCCTTGGCCGCACCCGTCATGATGGCGACGGCGTCGGTCATCGTGTGGGATTGCGGGGTGATGGTTGCCGCGCATTTGCCGAGGCGCTGGATGTGGATGCGGTCTGCAACGTCGAACACGTGAGGCATGTTGTGGCTGATCAGGATGACCGGCAGCCCTCGGTCGCGAAGGTCCCGGACCAGCTGGAGCACCTGGTTGGATTCGCGTACTCCCAAAGCGGCTGTCGGTTCGTCAAGAACCACCACCTTGGATCCGAAGGCCGCTGCACGGGCTACGGCCACGGCTTGGCGCTGGCCACCGGAGAGGTTCTCCACCGGCACGGTGACGTCCTGGAGAGTGGAGATGCCCAGCCGGGTCAGCTCTTCCTTGGCTTTCCTGCGCATGCCCTTGGTGTCGAGGATTCGGAAGAGGCTTCCCAACGGTCCGGGGAGCCGCTCTTCGCGGCCGAGGAACAGGTTCGAAGCGACATCGAGGGCCGGCGAAACGGCAAGGTTCTGGTAAACGGTTTCGATGCCGTGGACGCGGGCGTCCTGCGGCCGTTTGAAGTGAACCTGCTGTCCGGAGACGAAGAGTTCACCGGTGTCGGGAACTTCGGCGCCGGTGAGGCATTTGATGAGCGTGGACTTACCGGCGCCGTTGTCGCCGATGATGGCCAGAACTTCACCGGGGTAGAGGTCCAAGCTGACACCGTCGAGACCGACGACGCGGCCGAAGGTCTTGACGAGGTTCCTGGCCTTGAGGATGGGCTCGCGGGTTTCGGTGCGGGGGGCTTCGAAATCTGTGGTGGTCATGACTTGACCTTTCGGATCCATTGATCGACGGATACGGCAATGATGATCAGGATGCCTACGGCGAGGGTCTGGTAGAGCACGTCCAGGCCGGCGAGGGAGAGGCCGTTGCGGAAGACGCCAACGATCAGGGCTCCGAGCAGCGAACCCCAGATCGAGCCACGGCCGCCGAAGAGGCTGGTGCCGCCAATCACGACGGCGGTGATGGAGTCCAGGTTCAGGTCGACGCCGGCGTTGGGGCTGGCGGCATTGGTACGGCCGATCTGGATCCACGCGCCGACGGCGAGGACTGCGCCCGCGGCAAGGTAAACGCTCATCAGGACGCGGTTGACGGGAATGCCGGCCAGGCGGGCTGCTTCCTTGTCATCGCCCACCGCGTAGACGTGCCGTCCCCAAGCGGTCTTGCCCAGAATGAACGCTACGGCCACGTAGAGGAGGAGCATCATGACCACACCGGTGGAGATCCGGACGGGTCCGATCGGGAAGGTGCTTCCCAGCCAGGTGAGCATGTCCGGCATGGCGGAGCCACGCACGGTGCTTCCGCCAGAGTAGAGCAGCGTCAGAGCGATGAAGATGTTCAGGGTTCCCAGCGTCACGATGAAGGGCGGGAGCCGGAATCTTGTGACCAGGAAGCCGTTTAATGCTCCGGAACCAAGGCCGACAACGAGACCGGCCAGCAGCGCAATAGGCCCTGGAATGCCGTTGCTGACCGCGAGCTGGGCGATCACCATTGAAGACAGGATCATGACCGCGCCCACGGAGAGGTCAATGCCGGCTGTCAGGATGATCAGCGTCTGGGCAATAGCCAAGGTGCCCACCACGGCTACCTGTTGAGTAATCAGGGACAGGTTCTCAACGCGCAGGAAACGATCGTTGAGGAGCCCGAAGACCACCACGGCGATCAGCAGCACAATAGCCGGGCTCAGGGCTGGGTATCGGTGGAGGAGGTTGCGGATTCTGCTGAGGGGCGTCTGGCGGTCGAGGAATTCCTCGGCCAGGTCAGCATGCCCCGCGCTCGGGGGGCCGGCGGTCTGTTGCTGGGTCACTTGGGTTGCTCCTGAACTTCCATGTTCTGATAACTGCTGGGTATGCGGGGGAGACGCTGGTTGGAGCGTCTCCCCGCGTCGGAAGGGGTTACTTGCCCCAGCAGATCTGGGATGCCTCGGTGGTGGTGATGCTCTTCACGCCGTCTGCGGGCTTGTCGGTGACGAGCTCGACGCCGGTGTTGAAGAAGTCAAGACCCTCAGAGTTGGCAGGCTTTTTGCCAGTCTTTGCCAGATCAACGATGGCCTTTACGCCCAGCTCGGCCATTTTGACCGGGTACTGCTGTGCCGTTGCGCCGATCACACCGGACTTGACGTTATTCACACCTGAGCAGCCGCCGTCGACGGAGACGATCAGGACGTCCTTTTCCTTGCCCGCGGACTTCAGAGCCTCGAAAGCACCTGCGGCAGCGGGCTCGTTGATCGTGTAGACAACGTTGACGTTGGGGTTCTTGGCCAGCAAGGTCTCCATCGCGGTACGTCCACCGTCTTCGGCTCCCTGGGAAGCCTGGCTGCCGACGATTTCGTAGTCACCGCCCTTTCCGCCGGTGTACGTTCCCGTCTTGGCTTCGTCACCGTTCTTCTTCTTATCCGCGGTGTCGATGCCGAGGCCGGTCAGAAAGCCCTGGTCGCGGTTGTAGTCCACCGAGACCACCTTGTCGTCAAAGAGGTCGATGAGGGCGATGACAGCCTTCTTGCCCGCCAGTTGCTGGGCGGTCCACTTGCCGATGAGCTCGCCGGCGTTGAAGTTGTCCGTGGCAAACGTGATGTCAGCGGCGTCTGCCGGGTCCGGCGGGGTGTCCAGTGCAATGACGAACAAGCCAGCGTCCTTGGCCTTCTTCAGGGCATCCACAACCGAGGGACCGTTGGGGGTAATCAGAATGCCCTTATCACCCTTGGAGATTGCATTCTCAATGGCCTGGATCTGGGTGTCCTCGTCACCGTCGGCCTTGCCCGCCGCAAGCTTAAGGTCGACGCCGTCCGCCTCGGCGGCCTTCTTTGCGCCGTCCTGCATGGAAACGAAGAACGGGTTGGAAGTGGTCTTGACGATCAGCGAAACACCGATCTTCTCGTCGGAACCTCCGCTGGATGAAGGGGAGGAGTTGCCTCCGCAGGCTGTCAGGCTAAGTGTGCCGAGGGTCAGGACTGCGCCGGCGGCAAGAAGACGGTTCCGGGTGGACCGCGTGACTTTGGAACTCAACATTGAAACTCCTGGTTTTGTGGCTGTTGGCGGCGCATTTTCTGCGACTGACAACGTTGTCATGGAACATGTAAGCAAGCTCACACGATAGAGTCAAGTATTAAATCGAGTTGAGGAGCAGCAAGTTGACAACGATGTCTAGTCGTCACCAGTCCGACTCCGGGCGCAAGCGGCCCACCATGAAGAATGTTGCCGATCTCGCAGGCGTTGGGATCAAGACAGTCTCCCGCGTAGTGAACGATGAGCCGGGGGTCTCCGAGGCGACCCGCCAGCGGGTCATGCGGGCGACGGAACAGCTGCAGTACCAACTGGACATCACGGCGGGCAGCCTGAAGCGTTCCGGACGCAAGACCCAGTCCATCGGCCTGCTGCTTCCGAGCGTTTCCAACCCATTCAGTGGCGAGATCCACAGGGCCATGGAAGACGCCTTGGCTGTGCGCGGCATTGCTGTCTTCGCTGCAAGCCTGGACGACGATCCTGACCGGGAGAGGAAACTCATTTCAGCTTTCCTGGGCCGTCGGGTCGACGGGCTTGTGCTGACGACCATCGCCAAGAGCCAGGCGTACATGATTCCGGAGCATTCCCGCGATCTGCCACTGGTATTCGTTGACCGTGAGCCCGCGGGCATTGAGGCTGATGCGGTAGTGACTGATAACGAAATTGGTGCGGCAAAGGCGGCGGCCCATCTCATCCAGCATGGGCATACCCGGCTGGCTTACCTTGGCGACCGGACTGATATTCAGACTGCCGGGAGGCGCCGGACAGGGTTCCTGGATGGTGTGGGACAAGCAGGCGTTTCCACGTCCGGCGTCGCCGTTCGTGAGAACTTGCATGACGAGGAAACCGCATGCCGGGCTGCTCACGAGCTGCTTACCTCAGAGAACCCGCCGACGGCGATTTTCTCCAGTCAGAACTTGGTGACGTTCGGCGCCATGCGGGCCCTGAAAGCCCTTGGACTGCATCACAAGGTTGCTCTCATTGGATTTGACGATTTCACCCTGGCCGACATGATGGACCCCGGGATCACGGTGATCGCCCAGCATCCCGAACGCATCGGCAAGCTTGCGGCAGAGCGGATCCTTGCAAGGATCGATGGCGACGAGAGTCCCGCCCAAACGTATGTCATCCCAACTGAACTGATACAGCGGGGTTCCGGTGAAATCCGGCCCTCAGCTGACGCGGGCAAATAGCTGAGCAATCCGAAACCAACCGAGCAAAGGACTGGCCATGACCAAGACACTGTACGCGGAGTTCACTGTCAAAGAAGGCAGTGAGACCCGCGTCGCGAAAATGATGGAAACGCTGACTGAACACGTCCGGAACGAGCCGGGGAACGTGATGTTCCTGCCCTACACGCGGGAAACCAACCCGCGGGAGTACTTTGTCTTCGAGGTCTACCGGGACGAGCAGGCCTTCCAGGAGCACATCGGCGCCGACTACGGCCGGGAGTTCAACGCCGAACTTGCCGATCACATTGAGGGCGACGGTTCAGCCCTGACCTGGCTAAACCCACTGATCTGACCGTAGAAGCAGGGACGGCGGCCCGACGAAAGCCGGTCGCCGTCCCTGCTGCGTACGTTGCTTACTTCTTTCCGGGAAGGAACATTGATCCTTCCATAGGGGTCACTGTGAGGGACTTCAGTTGCGCTGTTCCACCCTCCGCGAAGAGGGTCATCTTGTCAGCGCCGGCGTTGGGGAATACCTGATCGGTGATGGTCCGGAGACCGTCGCCGGAGAACACTTCCACCGATGAGCGGTCTACATAGACCCGCAGGGTGACATTGCCCTTTTTGTCCAGGGCGACGGGGGCGTCCTCAATTGAAGCGAAGGCCGGGTGGAAAGAGGTGTTTCCCGATTTTGTGCGGTCGACGAAGACCGTCCCGGTGGTGGAGTCGTAGCCGATGACGGTGGAGGAGTTGCCGTCGCCCAGTACGGTGATGCCTGACTTTTTCGCCGTGCCGGGTGCGAACGTGATGTCCACACGCTGGACCTGACCTGAAGCAGCAGCGGGCAGCGGGGTTGTTCCGGCCTTGATGGCACCGCCATTCCTGTCCGAATAGCTGGGCTTTTTCGCGAGCTTGTCCACCTGCTTGACCACGCTTTGGGTAAGGCGAGGTCCATCGGGTGTCTGCGTCAGCTGCACCTCCCGGGGCAACGACATGGCGCTGCGCCAGGGATTGGTGGGGATGTTGTTGGCGTAATCCCAGTTGTTCATCCAGCCCAAGATGACCCGCTTGTTATCGGGCATGTTGGAGAAGGAAACGGCCGCGTAGTAGTCGCGTCCGTAATCCAACCAGTCATAAGACTCCAGCCTGGACTTCGCAGCTGTGGAGCTGGCTGTGAACTCATCGGCGAGGATGTGCCCCCATCCGAATCTGTTGTTATCGACAACCTTGATGTGTGCCTGCTGGCCAACGAATTCCTTTGTATCCCACGAGACCCAATCCAAGCTCTCGCTGTCGTTGCCGGTGGCGGTACGAACCACTTGTCCGTTGACAACCAGGTTCACCGTTTCTTCATCGGACCTGGCGACGGCGGCTGTGTCAGTGAGCATGACGTGATCAAGGGTAATGTGGCCCCACCCGCCGGTAGCTTCGTCAACGATCCGCAGCTGTGCCTTCTGTCCGGCGAACTCCGAGACATCCCAGCCTTTCCAGTTCAGCAGTCCCGCGTTATCACCCGCCAGGGAGCGGACCACATTGCCGTTGACAAGCAGTTGGACAGCCAGGGTCTCGCCTGAGCCCGCCGTTCTGTTGCCTCCTCCTACCAACATGGACATGAAGTCCTGGGTGATGGGGAACTCGGGTGAGGTCAGGGTTCCCTGGCGGTCATCACCGGGTACGGCGCCTGTTTCGAAGGTGTTGATTCGCTTGGCGCCGATGTAGAAGTCCCCGCCGCTGGTGGCCGGCTGGTAGTTGGGGGTCAGGTCGCCTGTCCCAGTCCAGCCTGCATCGGCCAGCGTTGTGCCGTCGGGAACCTCGAAGCCGTCAAACTTCAGCTCTCCCGGGGGCGGGGTGTTGTCCAACTTGTCGGAGACGCGGGGGTGCTTACCGCCGCCGATGAGGAAATTAAGGTAGTCGTCGGTCACTGTGAAGGTTGGTGACTGCATGGAACCCAGCGGCCAGTCGCCGTCGTTGAATGAGTTGATCAGTCCTGTTCCGCTGAATCCGGTTACCGGACTCTGCCCGGGCAGGGAGCCGGGCGCGGGAGCGTCACCGAAAGGACCGTTCTTCCAGTTGCCTGGTTCGTTGTTTAAGGTCCATCCGTTGTAGGTGCCGTCGTTGAAGCCTGCCATGACAGTGCCGGCCGGTACCTCGGCCACTGGTTCGGTGGTTTCGGAGGTGAACGTGGTGCCGTCAAAGTTGCCCACGAAGTACTGTCCGGCCGATCCTCCCGCGACACCGCCGGGGTTGATATTGACCACCATGACCCACTTGATGTTGTTAGTATCCCCATCCACCGCCAGCGGGAATAGATCAGGGCATTCCCACTGTCCGCCAGTAGCGTTGGCCGGCCCGAATTCGCTCAGGGCAGTCCAGTCCTTGAGGTTGCCGGACTTGTAGAGGAGCACCTTGTGATCCTGCGATTCGACCACGGTCATGACCCAGTAGCCGCCGCCGGACGGGTTGTCGTACCAGAAGACTTTTGGGTCCCGGAAGTTGGCAGAATTGCGGTTCAGCACCGGGTTTCCTGAGTATTTGGTCCAGGTCTGCCCGTCATCCAGGCTGTAGGCCAGGGACTGGGCTTGCAAGCCCCGGTGCGGGGAAGCTTCCTTGTAGGCGCTGGTGTAGACGGCCACCAATGCGGGGTTTTCTTTGGTCCCGAAGCCCGTGGTGTTGTCCTTATCAACCACGATGCTGCCCGAGAACACATCCTCCTGCGCGTCGGTGGACAGGGCCAGGGGCTGTTCTTTCCAATGAACCAGGTCCTTCGACGTCGCGTGACCCCATGACATGTTTCCCCAAGTGTTGCCGGAGGGATTGTGCTGGTAGAACAGGTGGTAGACCCCCTTATGGAAAACCATCCCGTTGGGATCGTTCATCCAATTTTTCGCTGGCGTGTAGTGGAAAGCAGGTCGAAACTCCTCACTTCCCACCTCGGGTGCTGCAGAGGCCGGTGCCACGCCGGCCATGAGGCCCGAAAGCGTCAGGCCCGCCAGCGTCAACGCAGACGTCGCTGCCCGCATCCTACTGATCGTGAATTTAGTCATTGTTCTTCCAAGTCGCCCTTCATCGCGCGTGCCCATCCCCACTTAGACAACGTTGTCAGTGCGTTGAAAGCTACGATAAGTCCACCGGACAAGTCAACGGTCGTTCGGGATGATGGCAGGGGATCGCCAGAGCCTGGACAGGTCGGACATCGTTGTCGGCGATTGAGTGCGCGGTGGCAGACGGCCGACGACGGCGGGTGCTGCCGCCGTCGTCGTCTGTCCGACACCTCAGCAACTGGAGCCGGAGGCCTCCAGCCGGGGGGGGGGCGCAGTACGGTTGGAGGATGGTTGATGTTGCGGGGAGTCGCTGGGTAGTTACAGGTGCGGCAGGGACGATTGGATCTGCCTTGCGGGCGGCCCTCGTAAAGATGCAGGTTGAGCTGGTGTCCACCGATATTCGCTCGATGTCGCCGGTGGGCCCGCAAGATGTGGTGGTGACGGCGGACCTCGGTGACCTGAGCTCATTGGTGGAGCTGTTCGGAAACGCGGATGGCGTGATCCACCTCGGGGGAATTCCCGATGAGGCGGATTTCCATGACTTGGCTGAGGTGAACATCGTTGGCACCTATCACGTTCTTGAGGCTGCCCGTCGTGCCGGGGTACCCCGGGTGGTCTACGCCAGCAGCAACCGTTTGACGGGTATGTACTCCGCAGGCGATCCGGTTTCATCGGACATGCCACCCCGTCCCGACGGCTTCTACGGCGTTTCGAAAGTAGCGGGAGAAGCCCTGTGCCGGCTCTACGCGGACAAATTTGGCATCAGTACCATCGCCGTGCGAATCGGCAGCTACGAAGATCGGCCAGGTTCCGCCCGCGAACAGCGGACCTGGCTTAGCCCGTCAGATGCGGTTCGGGCATTCCTCGCCGCGATGACGACCACAGAACATGTCGCCGTCTTTTACGCTGTCTCCGCGAACGCAGTCCGGTGGTGGGACCTGACGGCGGGAGACGCCATCGGGTTCTTTCCTGAGGATGACGCAGCCCGATGGGGAGCGGCGGAGGATTATGATCCAACCTTGCCTCAAGGCGGGATTTACGCGAGTAAACAGTATTCCGTCGACAGGATGTCCCTGTAGCGGGGTGTCTTCAGCTGGCAGCGGTCGCGGCGAAAACCCGCACTAGTGCCGCGACTGTGCGAAGGCGATCTCTTCTGTGCGGGCAATGCCTCGCTCAATGGCGGCCTTGTCGATGCCCAACAGGGTGGTGAGCCACATGCCGTTCTGCACAACAACAATGTCGGCCGCCCGCTCCCTGCATTCTTCAGGAGACAACCCGGAAATGGCATTCCCGATCAACGCCGCAAGCCCTTGGAGATACCTGTCAAAAGCTGCGGCATTGATCTGTGCAAAGTCCTCATGTGCCTGGGCGAGAGCCCACAAATGGAGGCGGAGGGACAGGTAAGGCGTGGTCAGCAGCCCTGGGTCCGCAACGCGACGAAGAGACTCGCGGAGTTGTTCGTCCGGGGTTGACGTAGCTTTGGGTTCCACCAGCAGGAGGTCGTGCTCTTCAATCTGGTGGAGCACCGCACGGATCAGGCTTGACTTGTCTTCGTAGTAGTAGTTCACGAGCCCCAGCGCGACGCCGGCTTCACGCGCCACGGCGCGCATATTGATGCCCGAAATTCCGTGGCGGGACAGTAGTTCCAGGGCTGCGTCGAGAATGCGTTTCTGCCTGTCAACCTGTTCGCCGGACTTTACGGTGCTTGTACCCATTCGGCCAGACTATTGGGAAACCTCGGTCAGCGCATCCTGACCCTCTACAGGTTCATTTCTGCGTAAACCCGCAGGGCATCCCTGACGAACGTCGCCCCTGATTCTCCGCCGTAGTTTGCCGCGAATCGCGGATCAGCAACGTACATTTCGCCGAGTCCCGTGACGTAACCCTTCACGTCTCCGCCAGGTGCCGCCGTCGGGGTTCCTGGAATTCCGGTCAGCCACTGGACGTGGCGCCGCGCCAGATCCTGCGCTTCGGCGCTGTCCGGTGCTAGGCCTGATTCGGCGGCGGTTATCCAGTCCGTGCCCAGCTTTTGTGAGCGGTCTTTCCACTGCTGCTTTTCGTCGGCGCTCATTCCGCGCCACCACGCATCGCTGGCGGCGTAGGCATCCTTGCCCCAGCGCTCCTCCACCTCGTCCTTGTACTGAGTGTGGTCGAAGCCATCAAACATGTTCTGTGCCATGTACTTTCCATCCCCTTTCATTGTGTCGATGGTCTGCCGGACGGATGCGATCTGCCGGGTCAGCCTGTCCTGCTCCTGCGCGAGCCATTCCAGATGGCTGCTCAACGCTTTGACGGTGTCCGTCTCGCGATCGAGAACTTCGGCGATGGCCGGGAGGCCAAGCCCCAATTCGCGGAGCAGGAGGATGCGCTGGAGCTGAACCAATGCCGGACCGTCATAGTAGCGGTAGCCGTTATGGCCGGTCCGGCTTGGTTTCAGCAGCCCGATGTCGTCGTAGTGACGCAGCGTGCGGCTGGTTGTCCCTGCGATCTTGGCGATTTCTTGAATTGACCAGTCCATACGTCCTCCGTCCTGTGCTTGTTCTTCGACAGTAGGGGTTGACGTTACGTCAAGGTCAAGGGGGCGGTGACCAGCACTTAGTCGGCCAGGATCAGGTAGAGGGCGCGGCGGGTTTCATCCAGCTTCTCAATGGCTGCCTGGCGCTGTTCATCGGTTGCGGCCGAGCGGAACTGGTGGACGACGCCCATGAGCTTGCCGACGCTTTGGTGGAATGCGGCGCCGGTTCCATCGGCCTCCGTATTCCAGGCGTTGGCCAGTTCTTCCTCGTGCTCGGCCACGTAGGCCTTGCCGTCATCCGTGAGGGTGAACTCGGTGCGCCGACCCTCGCCGACGGCGACGATCAGTTCTTCGTCCACCAACTGCTGCAGCGTCGGGTAGACGGAGCCGGGGCTGGGACGCCATGCGCCGGATGTCTTCTCCGCGATGGTCTTGATGAGGCCATAGCCATTGGAAGGAGCCTCCGCCAAGAGCGAGAGAATCGCTGCCCGGACGTCACCACGGTTTGCTCGGCGTGAGCCGCCAGGACCGAAGCCCCTTGGTCCGAATCCGGGCCCAAAGCCGGGGCCGAAACCGCCCGGCCCGAAGCCCGGACCAAATCCGCCCCCTCCGTGTCCGCCCGGTCCGCGTCGGCCCTTGCCTCGGTTAAAGCGGCCCCGGCCGTGTCCGTGGTCGGGATGTCCGTGGTCGTGCTCAGGGAATGAGTTGTCGTGTTCGTTGATGCCTTTCATAACAGCATCGTCCTTTCGGTTGAATGGTTCACCGAAGAAGTATCGGCGATAGTTAACGATATATCGGTGACTATCGCGACGTCAAGAGGTGAATCGGGAGGTGAGAGAGGGCCGGTGGGAAGGGCGCGGGAGGTGAGAGAGGGGCGGCGGGAAGGGCGCGGGAGGTGAGAGAGGGCCGGCGGGAAGGGCGGGGGAGGTGAGAGAGGGTCGGTTAACGCGCGACGGCGGGTGCGGACTTCCGTACGGAAGCCGGCACCCGCCGTCGTGGCTGGTTCTAAAGCCCTATTTCCACCACGTATCAAAGATCGTGACCGGAACTGTTCTCTTGTGGCGCGTGCGGAGATACTTCTGTTCGATTAGTTCCGCGGCGTCCAGGGGGATGTCGCGGCCTTCGAGGTAGTCATCGATCTGGTCGTAGGTGATGCCGAGCTCGTCCTCGTCGGTGCGGCCTGGCTTGTTATCCAGGAGGTCGGCGGTGGGAACCTTCTCCCAGACCCGTGAAGGGGCGCCCAGTTCGGCCAGGAGAGTGCGGTTCTGCCGCTTGTTCAGGCCGAACAGCGGAAGGATGTCCGCGCCGCCGTCGCCAAACTTCGTGAAGAAGCCCGTCACTGACTCGGCGCCATGGTCCGTGCCGACCACCAGGTAGTTGTGTTCACCGGCCAGTGCGTATTGGGCGATCATGCGTGCGCGGGCTTTGGTATTGCCCTTGTGGAAATCGGAGATCGGGGCGCCTGTGGTCTTTTCGAATTCGTCCTCGAAGCCGTCCACGGCTTGGGAGATGTTGTAGGTCCACTCGGTCTTGGCTTTGATGAAGTCGAGGGCCGCCTGCGCGTCGTCTTCGTCATGCTGGATGCCGTAGGGGAGTCGGACGGCGACGAAGTTCGCTTCTACACCCTCCGCTTCAAGCTCCTCAACGGCCAGTTGGGCCAAGCGGCCGGCAAGCGAGGAATCTATGCCGCCGGAGATTCCAAGAACGAATCCCTTGGTGTGCGTCGCCTTCAGGTAATCCTTCAGGAAATCGACGCGCTTGCGGACCTCCTCTGCAGGGTTGATCCGGGGCTGGACGCCCATTTCTTCAATGATCTTTTCCTGGAGTTCGCGCATGGTCCAACACTAGCCAGCCCGGTCACGCAGGCTCAACCATATTGCGCCGCGATTCGGGCTAAGCGGAAGGAACCGGACCCGTTGAGCCGCGGACTGTGAGATGGGTGGGCATGACGGAGCGATTCCGGTTCCCGCCGCCGGCGAGCGGATTCAACTGGGCAAGCAGCATGGATACGGCCACCCGGCCCGCCTGCTCGATCGGCGAGCTCATGGTGGTCAGGGGAGGGTTGCAGAAATCTGCGCCAAAGATGTCGTCACAACCCACGATGCTCATGTCTTCAGGCACCCGGAGGCCCCGTTCACGGAGTCGTTGCAACATGCCGATGGCGATGAGGTCATTGAAGACGATGCACGCGGTGACTCCGCTGTGGACTGCTGCATCCGCTGCAGCTGCGCCGGATTGGGTTTTGGGTGCGAAGGGACCAAGTCGGCGGACTTCAACTCCGCGTTCCTCCGCGGCTGCCGACAGTGCGGCCCAGCGCCGCGCACTGGACTGCGAAACGGCGGGACCGGAAACGTAGGCAACGGACGTGTGGCCCCATGAAATCAGGTGGTCCAGGGCCTGCGGCATGGCTGAGGGGGTATCGATGATGACTGCGGGGACGCCGTCGACGTCGCGGTTTACGGTGACCATGGGCATCAGGGCGGCGGCAGCGGCAAGTGCGTCGTCGTTGAGGCGGGACGCTGCCACAATCACGCCGTCGGCGCTCTTGCGCAGCTGCTCCAGCGTGCTGGCCTCCACCTCGTCCGACTCTTCGGTATCCACCAGCAACTGCGTGTAGCCAGCGGCCTTGAGCTGCAGCTGGGTGCCTCGGATGAGGTCGAAGTAGAACGGGTTGGTGATGTCCGGAACCAAGACGCCAACAGCGCCGGTCTTCCCTGAGCTCAGGGCTTTCGCCTGCGAGTTGGGCGTGTAATTAAGCTCGACGGCGGCAGCTTGGATCCGCTCGCGGGTGCGGATATTGACGCGCTCAGGATTGGCAAGGGCCCTCGAAACCGTGGACGCCGCTACGCCGCACAGCGCAGCGATGTCGTGGATGGTGGCAGGCCGGCCTGTTGCCATGGGTTGCGTCGCCATGGGCGTTCCTCTCTGAACGACAAAATCATCCGGCTGTGACCACTGCCACACCGTGGGTCAAGAATGCCACACTATGGCAGCGCATGGCAATCGGTTGTCAAAATCGTGCCAACGTGGCTAAACTCGTGAGGACAAAGACACTCCTGTGAACTGCGTCACCGCGCTCCGGCCGGTGGCGTCGCAGGGTTACCTAGGAGAATTCGTGACCCACCCCCATGCCGTGTGGAGCCTGTCCGGTTTCGGCGACGAAGTAGATCCAGATCCCGCCATCCAAGCCGCCGTGCTGCTGGCCCTCGGCGCCAGCCACCTTGAAGTCCGCAGCGCCTGGGGCATCAACGTGTCCGAGCTGGAGCCGGAAGCTGTCCAGCGACTAAAGGCGATCCTCGACGACAAGGGCCTCAAGGTCTCGGCTGTAGCCAGCCCCATCGGCAAGGTGGATGTCAGCCTGCCGGTTGAGCATGAGCTCGGACGGCTCCGCCAGATCATCTCGGTAGCGAAAGCCCTGGACACCAAGTACGTGCGGATTTTCTCCTTCTACCGGGGCGAGGCGCAGGGCCAGGAAGAGATTCGGGATGCCGTGATGGAGCGCATGACGGCCTTGGCTTCTGAGGCAGCCGCCAATGACGTGATTCTGCTTCACGAAAATGAGAAGGGCATCTACGGCGACACCCCCGAGCGTGTCCTGGACATCATGGAAACGGTGAACTCCCCGGCGCTGCGCGTCGCTTGGGACAACGCCAACTTCGTCCAGGTAGGCGTCAAGCCATTCACCGAGGGCTACGCCTTACTGCGCCCGTACCTTGAGTACCTGCAGGTGAAGGATGCGATCGCCACTACTGGCGAGGTGGTTCCTTCCGGCGAAGGCGACGGCGAGCTGGATGCCACCATCGCTGCACTGGCCGCCGACGGGTACAAGGGCTTCGCGTCGCTGGAGCCACACCTTGCCAGCGCCCATGAAATGGGCGGCTACTCCGGCCCTGTGGCTTTCGGCATCGCAGCCAGGGCCTTCGCCGGCCTCGCAAGCAAAAACGGCGTCACACTCGCCTGATCCCTGCAGGCACCAGCATTACCATCCGGCAGCATCATCCTTCGAAGGAGCAGGACATGCCAACAGCGGCAGTCATCGGTTGTGGCGACATTTCAACCGTTCATTTTGAGGCACTATCTGCGGTAGGGGGCGCGGAGCTGGTGGCAGTTTGCGATACCAACCCGGAAAGGTTGGAGGCGGCGGCAGTCGCCCACGGCGTCCCCGGCTACGCGGACTACCTGGACATGCTCCAGAAGGTGCGTCCCGACGTCGTGCATGTTTGTACGCCGCACCACCTTCATGCCTCCGTGGCGGCTGACTGCCTTGAGCAGGGCGTCAATGTGATCGTCGAGAAACCGCTGGCCCACACGTTAGAAGAGGGACAACGCCTGATTGAGGTGGCGGAGCGGAGTACGGCAAAGATCGGCATCTGCTTCCAGAACCGGTACAACGCGACGTCGCAAGCGATGCATGAACTGCTCGACGGCGGCACGTTGGGTCAGGTGATCGGCGCCTCGGCAACCGTCATGTGGCATCGGGACGGCGGCTATTACGAAAGCCGTCCATGGCGTGGAACCTGGGCGGAGGGTGGAGGCGGCCTGATGATGAACCAGGCCATCCACACGGTGGACCTGCTGCAGTGGCTGGTGGGTGATGTCGCCAAAGTGGAGGGCCACGCGTCCACCCGTTCGTTGGGTGGCGTGATCGAGGTGGAAGACACTGCAGAGTTTGTTGCCGAGCATGTCAATGGCGCCCGCAGCGTTTTCTACGCAACCCTGGCCAATGCCGTCAATGCTCCCGTGACGCTGGACATCGTCACCGAGAAGGCGATTCTCAGCCTGCGGGGCGATCTCACGGTGACATATGCCGATGGGACCGTCGACGTCGTCCAGGAGCGGGTGGCGAAAACCGGGGGAAGGTCCTACTGGGGTGTTTCCCATCAGCTGCTTATCACTGATTTCTACGCCAAGTTGGTTGATCCCGGACCTTTCTGGATCAACCCTGCCGAGGCGGGCAAGTCCCTGGGGATCATCAAGGATATTTACGCGCAAAGCTACCCGGACATGCTCGATCGGGTGGGCTGAACCATCCTTGCAACCGTTGGGCGAAGGGCCGGAAACCTCAGGGATTCCGGCTGTTTTCGCGTGACGGGTCCGTGTCTCCAGATGTCTCATCGCGGCGCTTGGCAACAATCTAAGAAACTTTTGACAATCGGTTGCCAAGATCGAACAAAGTCCGTACTGTAAATCTCACACCCAAGAAATGTGTGGCGCAGGCCACACGCCCCAAGCTCTGACTCGCATCAGGCAAAGACTCAGTAGGAGCCGACAATGAAGTTAGGTCCCAAGGCGGCAGCAGCCGCCATCGTCCTCAGCGCCTCCCTGGCGCTTACCGCATGTGGCGGCGGAGGTGCCGGAGCTGGAACTGGTTCGACTGCCGGCAGCAAGACCGTCACGGCCCTGACGTTGGGCACCCTGAGGGACCTCACCTCCTGGGATCCGGCACAGGCCCACGTGGGCCACGCGCTCCAGCCCTATCAAGCAGCCTACGATTCACTGATTCTCCGCGAACCGGACGGCAAGCTCAGCCCGATGCTGGCCACCGCCTGGAAGTACAACGACACCAACACCAAGCTCACCGTCGACCTCCGCACGGACGTCACCTTCAGTGACGGTGCCAAGTTCGACGCTACGGCAGCCAAAGCCAACATGGACCACTTCAAGAAGGCCAATGGCCCGCAGATGGGCCAGCTTGCCTCCGTATCCGACATTGCCGTGGTGGATGCTGACACCATTGACATCAACCTCAGCGCACCGGAACCGGCCCTTGAGTACTTCCTCAGCCAGGCTGCTGGCCTGATGGGAAGCCCCGCCGCACTGGGAACCGATGCCATCAAGACTGTTCCGGTAGGTTCCGGCCCGTACGTGATGGACAAGGCCGCGTCCGTGAAGGACTCCCAGTCCGTGTTCACTGCCCGCGAAGGCTACTGGAACAAGGACCTCCAGAAGTTCAAGAAGCTTACGCTGAAAATCCTCCTGGACCCCACCGCCCGCACCAACGCACTGGTCTCCGGCCAGATTGACGCCACCCTGCTGGACCCCAAGAACGGCAAGCAGGCCGAGGGCGCCAAGATGAAGCTCGAAACCAACCAGGTTGACTGGTCCGGATTGCTCCTGCTGGACCGTGATGGCACCAAGAATCCGGCCTTGGCCAACCTCAAGGTCCGCCAGGCCATCAACCACGCCTTTGACCGCAAAACCATCCTGGACCAGGTCATGCTGGGCCAGGGCACTCCCACCACGCAGCCGTTCGGTAAGGACAGCGGTGCCTGGTCTGAGGAGCTGGAGAACTACTACAGCTACGATCCCGAGAAAGCCAAGCAGCTCCTGAAGGAGTCCGGCTTCGAGGGCAAGGTCAGCTTCGAAGTTCCCACCCTTCCCGGCGCGGAAACCCTGATCTCCGTCCTCAAGCAGCAGCTCGCTGATGTGGGCATCACCCTCACCCCGGGCGCGGCCATCACCAACACCTTCACCTCGGATGTTGCCGCCCAGAAGTATCCGGCACTCTTCTACAACCTCTTCCAGGGTCAGCCGACAGTGGCAATCGACCAGATCGTCTCCACCAAAGCCCTCTACAACCCGTTCAAGACCACCACCCCTGAGCTTGAGGCCAAGATCGCGGCCGTGCGCACCGGTGGTACGGATGCCGGCAAGCTGGCCCAGGACGTCAACAAATATGTGGTGGAACAGGCTTGGTTCGCCCCGCTGTTCCGCGTGAACCAGATGTACTACCACAACGACAAAGTGAACGTCACGCCGCAGGTCCAGCAGGCCGTTCCGTCCATCTACAACTACTCGCCCGCCAAGTAGGACCCCATGATCAAGTTCATTGCGAAAAGACTGGGCAGCGGTCTGGTGGTGTTGTTCGTCGTCTCGGTCCTCACCTTCACCCTGCTCTACACCTCCAGCGGAAGCATTGCCCAGAACATCCTGGGGGATCAGGCAACACCTGAACAGGTGGCCCTGAAAGAACAGGAACTGGGACTCGACCAACCGCTCTTTGTCCGTTACTTCGCCTGGTTGGGCGATGCCCTGACCGGCAACCTTGGAGCCTCCTGGTTCACCTCGGAGCCGGTGGCCAACTCGCTTGCTACCCGTATCCCGGTGACCATGACCATGGTCTTCACCGCAATGATCCTGATCGCCATCTGCGCAGCACTGATCGGCGTTGCCGCAGCCGTCAAGCGCGGCTGGGTGGACAGGGTGGTCCAGATTGGCGCGATCGTGGGGGACTCCATCCCCGGCTACGTGATCGGCGTGTTCCTGGTAACCATCCTGGCCATCCAGCTCGGCTTCTTCCCCGCCACCAGCACCATTTCCCCGGAGGTGGGCCCGGAAGCCTGGGTCTACTCCATGACCCTTCCGGTCATTGCACTGCTGATCAACGGCGTGACCGGTGGCGCGCAGCAGATTCGATCCGCCGTGATCAAGCAGCTCGAGCGTGATTACGTCAGGACGCTGCGCAGCCGCGGCATCGGAGAACGTGAAATTCTCTTCAAGCATGTGCTGCGCAGCGCCGCACCGGCAGGCCTCACCGTCTTGAGCCTGCAACTGATCGGCATGCTGGGCGGTGTAGTGATCATCGAGCAGATCTTCGCCCTCCCGGGCATGGGTCCGCTGGCCGTCGCCGCCACCACCCAAACCGATCTTCCCGTCGTCATGGGAGTGGTGATGTACACCGTGGTGGTGGTCATCGTCGTGAACCTCCTGGTGGACATCCTCAATGGCTGGCTCAACCCGAAAGTACGTGTGTCATGAGCGATTCCGTAGATTCAGCAGCAGTATCGGCAGACTCCATGGGCCTCGCAGCGAAGCCCGAGGCCGGCCAGAGCGGCACGGTGGTCCGTTCCACCGTCCTGCGGCGCCTCCTGAAGAACCCTATGGGCATCGCCTCGCTGGTGATCCTGCTGACCATCGCTGCGCTGGCCATCCTCGCCCCGGTGATAGCGCCTTTCGAAGAGAACTTCGCCAACATCTCCAAAACGTTGGCGGCCCCGGACTCAGTCAACATCATGGGCACTGACAGTGCAGGACGCGATACGTGGAGCCGGCTGCTCTTCGGCGCCCAGCTGACCTTGTTGTCCGCGTTGCTGTGTGCCGGCGTGGCCATTGCCATCGGACTCCCGGCGGGCCTGATCGCCGGGTACTACGGGGGCAAATTCGAAGCGGTCTCCAACTGGGTAGTCAGCATCCTCATGAGCCTGCCCGGCCTGATCGTCCTCCTCACCATCCGCGCAGCGTTCGGCCCTTCTGTATGGATCTCCATGATCGCTTTCGGTGTCCTGATCAGCCCGGCCTACTTCCGGCTCACCCGCACCGCCGTGCAGTCGGTCCGGAACGAGCTCTACGTGGACGCCGCCCGGGTCTCCGGCTTGTCTGACCTCAGCATCATCGCCCGCCACATCTTCTCGGTAGTCCGCGCACCGATCATCATCCAGACCGCGGCCATCGCCGGCGTGGCCATCGCCATCCAGTCCGGACTCGAATTCCTGGGCCTGGGCGATCCCACCAAGGCAACGTGGGGCGTCATGCTCTCCGAGGGCTTCAAGAACGTCTACCTCACGCCCACCCTGCTGCTCTGGCCGGCACTGGCCATGGCACTCACCATCGGCGGTCTTGTCCTCCTGGGCAACGCCATCCGCGACGCCTTGGAAGACGGCGAAAAGATCAAGCATCGCAAGAAGCGTGCGGTTGCTCCAGCAGAAAGCACGACGACGGACCCCGCCAAGGCGCGGCAGTCACGGAAGTCTGTGGCCGCCGTCGACGTCGGAACCGAGCACCACCTGGTCAAAGTAACCAACCTCGGCGTCGGCTATCCGCAGGCTGATGGCTCCATCAAAAAGGTAGTGGACGACGTCTCGTTCCACGTTGACCGTGGCGAAATCCTCGGCATCGTTGGCGAATCGGGATCGGGCAAGTCCCAGACCGCGTTCTCCATCCTGGGCCTGCTCCCCGACAACGCACGGATTGTGGGCGGTTCCATCCAGTTCGACGGCAAGTACACGGTGGCTCCCGGTGATGACCGCGTCAACCAGGAGCGGCTGTCCAAGCTGCGCGGCAAGCGGATCTCCTACATTCCGCAGGAACCCATGAGCAACCTGGACCCGGCTTTCACCATCGGCTACCAGCTGGTGACGCCCATGGTCCGGGTCCTCGGAATCTCCAAAGCAGAAGCCCGCCAGCGTGCACTCAAGCTGCTCGCCGACGTCGGCATTGCCAACCCGGAACGAACCTTCAACGCTTACCCCCACGAGGTTTCCGGCGGCATGGCACAGCGTGTGCTCATCGCCGGCGCCATCAGCTGCGAACCGGACCTGGTGATCGCTGACGAACCCACCACGGCGCTGGATGTCACCGTCCAGGCGGACGTGCTGGACCTGCTGCGCGAACTTCAGCAGCGTCTGAACATCGGCGTGATCCTGGTGACCCACAACTTCGGAGTTGTTGCCGATCTGTGCGACCGCGTGGCCGTGATGCAGAACGGGCGGCTGGTGGAAGAAGGCACCGTCCGTGAGATCCTCCGGAACCCGAAGGAGCCGTACACGCAGACCCTGTTGGGGTCCATGCTCGAAGGAAAGACCCCCATGACCATGCTTGTATCGAAGCCTGGATCTGCAGCACAGTCCGGATCAGCACAGAAGGAGCCGGTGGCATGAGCACTTCCCTTAGCCAGCAGCCGGACTCATCGGATAAGTCCCCGCTCCTGTCGGTAGAAAACCTGGTGGTGGAATACCCCAGCAAGCGGTTCCGGGCCAAGCCTTTCCGGGCCCTGACGGACATCAACATCACCATCGGCCAAGGGGAGACCCTGGGACTGGTGGGGGAGTCCGGCTCGGGTAAGACCACCCTCGGCCGCGCCGTCCTGGGGCTCGCGCCGGTCACCTCCGGAAAAGTGATCTTCGAAGGCAACGACATCAGCCATGCGTCCCGCAAGGAACGCCGCACGCTGAGCCGCGACCTCCAAGTGGTGTTCCAGGACCCCTACACTTCACTTAACCCGGCGCTGGAAATCGGCGACATCCTGGCCGAACCACTGGGCGTGCAAGGGATGGAGCCTGCAGCGGCCAAGAAGCGCGTCAAGGAACTGCTGGACCAAGTGGGGCTGCCAACCGACGCCATTCACCGCCTTCCCCGCGAGTTCAGCGGTGGCCAGCGCCAGCGCGTTGCGATCGCCCGGGCTTTGGCGCTCTCACCCAAACTCATCGTTTGCGACGAGCCGGTCAGCGCGCTGGACCTGTCCACGCAGGCCCGCGTGCTGGATCTCTTCCTGCAAATCCAGAAGGACACAGGGGTCTCGTACCTGTTCGTGTCCCACGACCTCGACGTCGTCCGGCATATCAGCCACCGCGTCGCCGTCATGTACCACGGCGAAATCGTGGAGCAAGGCCCCGCAGAGGTGGTCACCCGCGATCCCGAACACCCCTACACGCAGCGGCTTTTGCTCGCCTCGCCCGTGCCTGATCCTGACCGGCAGGAACAACGCCGGGCAGACCGGCACCGCTTGCTCGCGAACCAACACAGCCAAATAGAACAGCAAGGTGCCGTGGCCTGAACAGCCCTGCGCCCCATCACACATCCCAGGGTCCGGAAGGGCCCGGAAACCCCGGAGGAAAAAGTGGCCACAATAGGCGTACAAGCCATGATGCTGAAAGACAGTTTTGCAGACGTTGGAGCGTTCGAAACACTCCGGAAGGTCAGCGCGATCGGCTATAACGCCGTCGAGATTTCCCAAATCCCCATGACTCCGGAGAACGTGGGTGAACTTGACCGCTCCCGTACGGAGCTGGGTATGGACATCGCAGCGCTTTCGGTCAATATCGAAGGCCGCAAGGGCATGCCCGTGGAATCGCTGGCCGACAACTTCGACAAGATTGTGGACGACGCCAAGCGCCTGGACAGCTCGTTGTTGCGCATCGGCATGCTTCCGTTCGGGGCAATGAAATCGTTGGATTCGGTGGTTGAATTCGCCAAGCGGGCCAACGGCTACGCTGAACGCCTCCAGGAGCACGGCATCAGCCTGTACTACCACAACCATCACATTGAGTTCGCGAAGTTTGACGGCAAGTACATGCTGGACATCATCGCTGCGAACTCACCGGCCATGGGCATGGAAATCGACGTCCACTGGGTCCAGCGCGGTGGCTTGGACCCTGTCCGCACCCTCGAAAAATACGCGGGCAAGACTGCCATGGTCCACCTCAAGGACTACAGGATCGGTCAACTGCCGGAATCGTCGTTCGGGCTCCTGGAGAAGGGCGATTTCCCCGGATTCATGGCCGAGTTCCGCAACGTGGTGCAGTTCGCCGAAGTGGGAGAGGGCAACCTGGACTTCGCGTCCATCGTTCCTGCCGCCGTGGCCGCGGGTGCCAGGTACCTCTTGGTGGAGCAGGACGAGCTCTATGGGCGGACCGTATGGGATGCACTCCAGACCTCATACGACAACCTGGTGGCCATGGGCCACGCCGACCTTTTCTAGATTTCAACTAGTTTCAGTTTTAGACACGGGAGATTGCAGTCATGAGCAAGAAAGTACGCCTCGGCATCATCGGATTTGGCCAGCAGGGCGGCGCCTACGCCAAGTTCATCGCCGACGGCCTCGTGCCGAACATGGAGATCGCCGCCATCAGCGACGTCGATCCCGCCAAGAAGGAGCTGGCCGCTTCCCAGTACCCCGATGTCCCGTTCTTCGAGGATTACATCGCGATGCTGGAGAGCGGTTCCGTGGACGCGATTGTCACCTGTGTGCCGCATTTCCTGCACCCGGAGATGGGCATCGAGACACTCAAGCGCAATATCCACGCGCTCGTGGAGAAGCCCGCCGGCGTTTACACCAAGCAGGTGAAGGAGCTTAATGAGTTCGCGGCCTCCAAGCCGGAGCTCTCCTTTGGCATCATGTTCAACCAGCGCAACAACCCGCTGTACAAGAAGCTCAAGGAAATCGTCGATAACGGCGAGATCGGCAGCATCCGGCGCACCAACTGGATCATCACCAACTGGTGGCGTCCCCAGGGCTACTACAACTCCAGCGAATGGCGCGCCACCTGGGGCGGCGAAGGCGGCGGCGTCCTGGTCAACCAGGCACCGCACCAGCTGGACCTCTGGCAGTGGATCTGCGGCGTCCCCAAGTCCGTGTACTCGAAGGTGGCGTTCGGCTTCCGCCGCGATATCGCCGTCGAGGATGAGGTCACCGCGGTAGTGGATTATGGCAACGGCGGCGCCACTGGCGTTTTCGTCACGGCCACCCATGACATTGTGGGAACGGACCGGTTCGAAATCCTGGGCGACCAGGGCAAGATCGTGGTGGAGGGCAGCAAGGTTGCCACCGTCACCCGCTTGGTCAAGCCGGAACGGGACATCAGCGATGCGATGGGCATGGACGATGTCCGCAAGCTCTTCATGGGGCAGCTGAACCGCGACGAGCTGTACACCAGCGAGGTCATCGAATTCGAGTCCGTCTGGGGCGGCCAGCACGCAGGTGTCCTGGAGAACTTCGCTGCCAACATCCTGGACGGTACGCCGCTGCTGGCCCCGGGGTCCGATGGCATCAACGGTGTCCGCCTGGCCAACGCCATCCACCTCTCCGCCTGGACCGGCAAGGAAGTATCGCTGGACTTTGATGAGGACGAGTTCCTGCAAGAGCTGAACAAGCGCATCGCAGAAGAGGGCAAGTTCCCCGAGCGTTCCTAACAAGCGCGAAATGGGCCGGTTGCTGATTTGTTTGGCAACCGGCCTTTTTTGTTGCCATGCGGTCTACGATGGAGCGGTGACTGACGTGACGAGCACCGGAACAGCAACCACCCCCACCAAACGAGGCCGGGGGGAGAAGTCTTCTGCCACGATTTACGACATCGCGAAGCTGGCGGGCGTGAATCCTTCCACTGTGTCCCGCGCGCTGAGTAAGCCCGGCCGCGTTAGCGCCAAGACGCAGAAGATTATTGAGGATGCGGCAGCGGAGCTGAACTATCAGGTCAACCCCTTCGCGCGGGCCTTGCCCACCGGCCGCACCCAGACCATCGGCTTGATCGTCGCGGACATCACCAACCCCACGTTCTTCGACATCATCCGCGGCGCTGAAACCACCGGCTCAGCCCGCGATTACACGTTGGTTCTGGCTGAGTCTGCCGAGTCGCCGGAGACGGAGGTAACCGCCGCCCGGCGCCTCCTCAGCACGGTTGACGGCCTTATTTTGGCCAGCCCGCGCATGGACGACGACCACATCCGCGCCTTGGCCGCGGACAAACCCGTGGCCGTCATCAACCGCGAAATCCAAGGCGTGCCGTGCGTTGTTCCCGATGTCAACAAGGGCATCAGCGAAGCCGTGCGCAGCCTGGCCGCCAATGGCCACGAGAAGCTGGCGTACGTCGCCGGCCCCAAGCAGTCCTGGATGACGGCCCGCCGTTGGGAAGGCGTCAAAGCCGCCGCCGAGTGGTCCAAGCTGAGCGCGGTGCGCCTGGAGTCGTCCAAACCAACGGTCGACGGCGGCCGGCAGGTTGCGCGCGACGTCCTGCAGAGCGGGGCGACGGCGGTGATCACCTACAACGACCTCTTGGCCATTGGCTTGATGCAGGAACTGCAGGCCGGCGGCATGCGCGTTCCGGACCAGATCAGCATTGTTGGTTTCGACGATATCTTCGGCGCCGATTTCACCACTCCCGCCCTGACCACAGTGCGCTCGCCCTTGGGGGAGTGCGGCACCCGTGCCGTGACCATCCTGCTGGACATGCTCCAAGGCCAGGACGCTCCGGGCGAAGCTGTCCGGGTGGAGACGGAACTCGTAGTGCGTGGCTCCAGCGGACGGCTGTTGGTTTAGCCCCAGGGCGGAACGCCATTGGCCGTGATGGACGGCCACTCAGCAACTAGTTGGCAATTTTTGGCAACCGGTTGACAAAGGTTGGATCGGACCGCCAAGATTGACCTATGTCACAGTCCATCGCAGCACACCCTGACAGGCTCCTGCCCGCAGATCCCGGGACGCGCAGCATCGCGCGGTCCTTGCTGGAGCGCGTCCAGGACCTGCCCATCATTTCCCCGCACGGCCACGTTGACGCCGCAGTCATCGAGCAGAACACGCCGTTCCCCGACCCTGCTGCGCTTCTGGTCAGCCCGGATCACTACGTCACCCGCCTGATCCACGCCAACGGAGTTCCGATGGATCAGCTGCTGGCCGGCACCGCGTCCGCCCCGGAGTCCAGGGAGATCTGGCGGACCTTTGTCCAGGCCTGGCCGCTCTTCGAAGGCACTGCCTCCGGGTACTGGCTGCGCACCCAGTTCAATGATGTGTTCAAACTCGGCGCGGACCTCAGTGAGCTGTCCGCAGACGCAAGTTATGACGCTATTGCTGCCAAGTTGGTGGAACCCGACTTCCGCCCGCGGCAGCTCTTCAAGGACTTCAACATCGAGGTCCTCGCCACAACGGATGATCCGCTGGACAGTCTGGCCAGCCACAAGGCACTCACTGAAGATCCGACCTTCAACGGCCGCGTCGTGCCCACGTTCCGCCCGGACGCCTACCTGAATGTGGCTCATCCCAGCTGGAGTGCCAATGTGGATCGGCTCATCGAGACCGCGGCTGACGGCGGCACTGGCTACGCCGGCTACATCGCGGCCCTGGAAAACCGGCGTCGTTATTTCGTAGAGCATGGCGCGGTATCGGCGGACCATGGCGTCCGCACCCCGGCCACGCTCAAGCTGGACCCCGTGGAAGCGGAAGCGCTCTTCGAAAAGGCGCGCTCCGGCAAGGCCACTTCGCAGGATCGCGACGCATTCGAGGCCCACATGATGTACCAGATGGCGCGCATGTCCGTGGAGGATGGCCTGGTCATGACCGTCCACCCGGGTTCGTACCGGAACCACCACGGCCCTACCTTCGAGTCCTTTGGTGCCGATACCGGTCACGACATTCCGTTCGCCGTGAACTACACCGAGGCCATCCGGCCGTTGCTGCAGGACTTCGGCACGGCCAAGGATTTCCACCTGGTGCTCTTCACGCTGGACGAGACAGTGTTTTCCCGCGAACTCGCGCCGCTGGCAGGCTTCTACCCGTCTGTGTACATCGGCGCCCCGTGGTGGTTCCTGGATGCGCCCGACGCCATGTTGCGCTTCCGCTCTGCGGTGACAGAAACTGCCGGCTTCTCGCGGTCCTCCGGCTTCATCGATGACACCCGCGCCTTCTGCTCCATTCCCGCACGGCACGACGCCTCCCGCAGGATCGAAGCGTCCTTCCTCGCACGCCTTGTAGCCGAGCACCGCGTCACTGAGGACCGCGCGCACGAGCTGATTCTCGACGTCGTCGATTCCTCCCCGCGCAGGGTGTTCAAGCTGTGAACGCCGGGCTTCCGCGTCTCAACCGCGAGACCCGCCCCGCCGGCAAGGCGCCGGTCCGCATTGTCCACCTTGGCCTGGGTGCCTTCCACCGTTCGCACCAGGCCTGGTACACGCAGCACGCCGCCGACGCGGGGGAGTGGGGCATCGCCTCCTTCACCGGACGCCGACCGGACGCCGCCGAGGTTCTCGCGGGACAGGATGGTTTGTTTACCGTGGTGGAGCGATCCGATGCCGGCGACTCCTTCGAGGTTGTGGGCAGCATCGTCGAAGCCGTCGATGGTGCCAACGTCGGCCGGCTGGTTGAACTGGTCGCCGCTCCGCAGACCGCCGTGGTCACCCTGACCATCACCGAAGCCGCCTACGGGTTTGGCGCGGAAGACGTGACGTTGCTGCGTGCCGGCGAAAAGCCCACGACGCCGTTGGGGCGTCTGGTCCGCGGCCTCGCCGCCCGCAGGGACGCCGACGCCGGTCCCCTCGCCGTGGTGTCCTGCGACAACCTCTCGGACAACGGCAACGTCGCCCGGGGTGGCGTGCTGGGTATTGCCAGAGAGTTCGACGGCGGCCTGGCCGCCTGGATCGAGGCGAACGTGAGCTTCGTGAGCACGTCCGTTGACCGCATTACGCCCCGGACAACTGCCGATGACGTTGCCCTGGTGAGCGAAAAGTGCGGCTACCGGGACGACGCTCCGGTGGTCACCGAACCTTTCCGCAACTGGGTCCTGAGCGGAGTCTTCCCTGCAGGCCGTCCGCGGTGGGAGGACGCCGGGGCTGTCTTTGTGGACGACATCGAGCCCTATGAAAACCGCAAGCTCTGGCTACTTAATGGTGCGCACTCGATCCTGGCCTACGCCGGGCAACTGCGTGGGCACTCCACGGTGGCCGAAGCTCTGGCCGATCCCCTATGCCTGCGAGCCGTCGAAGATTTCTGGGACGAGGCGTCCAGGCACCTTGCCGGTGACGATCTGGGCATTCCCGACTACAGGGAGGCGTTGCTGGAGCGCTTTGGCAACTCCCGGATTGCACACCACTTGGCTCAGATCGCCATGGACGCCAGCACCAAGCTTCGCATGCGGGCCGTTCCTGTACTCCGCGCCGAACGCGCAGCAGGGCGAACCGGTGAAGCTGCGGCCAGGATGATCGCCGCGTGGGCTGCGTTCGTGGAAACGAACGCTGGCCTGCAGGATCCCCGTGCTTTGGAGGTGGAGCAGGCCAACCAGCTTTCCGGCCTTGACCGCACTGCTGCCCTGGTGTCGTTGCTGGATTCCGGGCTTGCGGGGGATCCCCCGGTAGTGGAGCTGGTCTACCGGCTCGGCCAAGCGTTTGCAACAGATGCGCAACCGGTTGCCGTAAGTGGTAATCCAACCTAACCCTTCAACCCAGCCACATCCCGAAAGGAAAAGCTGTGAAAATCATTGCCGCTGAAGTCTTTGTGACCAGCCCGTCCCGCAACTTCGTCACCTTGCGCATCACTACGGAGGACGGTGTGACGGGCATCGGAGACGCCACCCTCAACGGCCGTGAACTCGCGGTAGCTGCATACCTCAAGGAGCATGTGGCGCAGCTGCTGATTGGCAAGGATCCGCACAGGATCGAGGACACCTGGCAGTTCCTGTATCGAAGCTCGTACTGGCGCCGCGGGCCCGTCACGATGGCCGCCATCGCCGCCGTCGACATGGCGTTGTGGGACATCAAGGGCAAGGTTGCCGGGATGCCGGTGTATCAGTTGCTTGGTGGCGCTTCCCGTAACGGGCTGCGCGCCTACGGCCACGCGTCCGGCGCTGATATTCCGTCGCTGTTCGACTCCGTTCGTGAGCACCTGGAGCTGGGCTACAAGTCCATCCGTATCCAGACGGCGGTCCCTGGCATCAAGGCCGTCTATGGTGTTGCCGCGCAAGCCCAAGCCTCGGGCGAACGGTACGACTACGAGCCCGCCGGCCGTGGTAACTTCCCGTTGGAAGAAGACTGGGACACTCGCGCCTACCTGCGCCACCTGCCCACCGTTTTTGAGGCAGTGCGGAACGAGTTCGGCCCGGAGATCCCGCTGCTGCATGATGGACACCACCGCATGACGCCCATCCAGGCCGCCAAGCTCGGCAAGGCCCTGGAACCGTACGACCTCTTCTGGCTGGAAGACTGCACCCCGGCCGAGAACCAGGAGGGCCTGCGCCTGGTCCGCCAGCACACCACCACCCCGCTGGCCATCGGCGAAATCTTCAACACCGTGTATGACTTCCAGACCCTCATCAAGGAACAGCTGATCGACTACGTCCGCGCAGCCTCCACCCACTTCGGCGGCATCTCACCGCTCAAGAAGGTCATGGACTTCGCCGCGCAGTACCAGATCAAGTCCGGCTTCCACGGCCCCACGGACATCTCCCCGGTAGGTTTTGCCGCCCAGCTGCACGTCGGCCTGGCCATCCACAACTACGGGATCCAGGAATACATGCAGCACTCTGACAAGACCAACGAGGTCTTCCAGCAGTCCATGACCTTCAAAGACGGCTACCTGCATCCGGGCGACAACCCCGGCATCGGCGTCGAATTCAACGAGGAAGCCGCCGCCGCGTTCCCGTACCAGCAGGCCTACCTGCCCTACAACCGACTCGTGGACGGCACGGTTCATGACTGGTAGATCTGCTTCCCCTGAAGATGGGCACCGCCACCACATCGTAGTGATGGGCGTGGCCGGTTGCGGCAAGAGCACCATTGGTGCCGCCCTCGCCAAGCGCCTCGGCGCTGGATTCCTCGACGGCGATTCGCTGCACCCCCAGGCGAACATCGACAAGATGGCCTCGGGTACTCCGCTGAACGACGACGACCGTGCACCCTGGCTGGCTGAAATCGGCAGGCGATTCCCGGCGTCGAAATCTGCTCTTGTCATCGCGTGCAGCGCGCTCAAACGCTCGTACCGGAACATCATCCGCAGCGCCGACCCATCCGTGGTGTTCGTGCACCTGCACGGCACCCGCGAGTTGCTGAACGCCCGTATGACTGCCCGGCCCGGGCACTTCATGCCGGCCTCGCTGCTGGACTCGCAGTTGGCTACGCTGGAACCGCTCGAGGACGACGAAGCCGGGGTTCTTGTGGACATCGCATCGCCCGTGGAGGACATCGTGAATGACGTACATGCCGCACTGACAGGCCAGTCCGCAGCGTCTACCGGGCCGCACTTGGTGGATTTGGCAGCGGCTCCCTACAACCTGGATGACGCCGCGGTGGAGTGGGTAGAGAGCACCATTGGTTCCATGACGCTGGAAGAGAAGATCGGCCAGCTGTTCATCAATCACAACAACGACTACTCCCCGGCGTACCTCGACGGCGTGCTGGAGAACTTCCATGTGGGCGGTATGCGGTACCGGCCAGGGCCGTCATCGGCCGTGCAGGAACACATCCGTTACGCCCAGTCCAAAACCCGCATTCCGCTGCTGATCGCGTCCAATCCGGAGATGGGCGGCGCCGGCAGTTGCGACGACGGCACGTTCGTTTCCACGCACTTGCAGGCGGGCTCGCACCCGGACAAGGACATTGCGCGGCAGATGGGCCAGGTGGCCGGCGTCGAGACTGCCGCACTGGGCTGCAACTGGGCCTTCGCGCCGATCGTGGACATTCACTACAACTGGCGCAACACGGTCATTTCCACGCGGGCTTTCGGCAACACCCCGGAGATTGTGGTTGAGCGGGCCAAGGAGTACTTCGACGGCATCAGTGAATCACCCACCGTCTGCGCCATGAAGCATTTTCCGGGGGACGGCATTGATGAGCGCGATCAGCACGTAGTCACGTCATACAACACCCTCGGCTATGAAGACTGGAACGCCAGCTACGGACACGTGTACCGCGAAATGATCGGGCACGGCGTGCAGTCCATCATGGTGGGCCACATTGGTGCGCCCGAGGTGTCCCGGCACTTCCGGCCAGGCTTGTCGGATGCTGAGATTCTCCCTGCCACGCTGGCGCCTGAGTTGTTGCAGGATCTGCTCCGTGGCGAACTCGGTTTCAATGGGCTGGTCCTCACGGATGCTTCGCTGATGGTTGGTCTGACACAGGCCATGAAGCGCCGCGACTTGGTGCCTGCGACCATCGCTGCGGGCTGCGACATGTTCCTGTTCTTCCGGAACCCGGAGGAGGACTTCGGGTACATGCTGGACGGCTATAAGTCCGGAGTCATCAGCGAGGGGCGTTTGCAGGATGCCCTGCGGCGGATCCTTGGCCTCAAGGCGAGCCTCGGCTTGCACCTCGCGTCGCGGGATTCGTTGGTTCCGTCGGCCGAAGCCTTGGCTGTTATTGGCAGTGAGGCCCACCGCGCCATCGCCGCGGACGTTGCCGACAAGACCGTGACGCTGGTGAAGGACACCGCCCGCAACCTGCCCATCACCCCTCAGACGCATCCGCGGATCCGTCTCTACGGCATCTCAGGTGGAGCCGACTTCACGCGCGCCGATCCTCTGGCCTACCTGGACACCGTCCGCGAAGAACTTGAAACCGCAGGATTTCAGGTCAGCGTGTTCAGGACCGCTGAGCAGCGCGAAGCCGCAGGGGAGAGGGGTATGAACTTTATGCGGGTCTTGTCCGAGGAAGCCACCGGCGACTATGCGGAGCGTTACGACGCCGCCTTTGTCTTCGCGAATGTAAAGGGTTTCGCGCAGGAGGCTTCCATTCGGATCAAGTGGTCCTCGCCCATGGCTGCCGAAATTCCCTGGTATGCCACGGAGGTTCCCACGGTGTTTGTCTCCTTGAACCAGCCGAACCACTTGATCGACGTGCCCATGGTCAAGACAGCCATTCACGCACACGCAGCAACGCGTGAGGCCATTCGGGCCACGATCGAGAAGATCCAGGGCAAGTCCGGGTTCCTGGGGACGTTTAACCAGAACGTGTTCTGCGATTCGTTCGACACCCGCCTCTGATTTCACTGATCGACGCCCGGTACTGCCTGCAACGCAGTACCGGGCTCTTTCTTGCCCTCCCGCGGCTCGGCCTTACCGTCCGGAACGATGAAGTCGCCAATTGTGAACGCTAACAACGATTCAAGTCAAGAGATACTGGGACGGTTCCGGTCGGTAATCAATTCGTGATCCACGGCACTTGACCGACGGTATTGTTAGCGTTCACAATGGCAGTCGCATCACTTTTCACCGGCATGTGCCGCCCTCAGCACACAGGCCACCCAGCTTTACCGTGCCGGACGCGCAGATGCTCCGGCTGCATCAGAGTTCGCGGCAATGCTGCCGCGGAAGGAGAGCATCGTGAGATTGAAAAAACTCCTGGGCGCCGTAGCGGTTGTCCTGACCTTGACCGTGGGAGCCACGGGCTGCGGAAGCCGTGGAGGCACTGCGGAGTCCACCAGCAGCGCGAACCCGAGCGATTCCCTGGTAGGCATTTCCATGCCCACCCAGACCTCCGAACGCTGGATCGCAGATGGCGCCAACGTGGAGAAGTCGCTGAAGGATCTCGGCTACAAGACGGACCTCCAGTTCGCCAACGACGACATTCCTACGCAGGTTTCCCAGATTGAGAACATGCTGACCAAGGGCGCAAAGGCCCTGATCATCGCGGCCATCGATGGCACCACCCTGACCGATGTCCTGGCCAAAGCCAAGGAGCAGAACGTCAAGGTCATCGCCTATGACCGACTCATCAACGGAACGCCGAACGTGGACTACTACACCACCTTCGACAACTACACCGTTGGTGTCCAGCAGGCAACCTCGCTGCTGACCGGGCTTGGCCTGGTTGACGCCAGCGGCAAGAAGGTAGAGGGCAAGGGCCCGTTCAACGTTGAGCTGTTCGCCGGAAGCCCGGACGACAACAACGCCAACTTCTTCTGGACCGGCGCCATGGACACCCTCAAGCCGTACATGGATGCCGGCACGCTGAAGGTTCCCAGCGGCCAGACCAAGTTTGAGCAGGCAGCCATCCTGCGCTGGCAGGCACCCGTAGCCCAGAAGCGCATGGAAGACATCCTTACCTCGGCCTACAGCTCCGGCACCAAGCTGGACGGCGTTTTGTCCCCGTACGACGGCCTTTCCATCGGTATCATTTCCGCCCTGACCAGCACCGGCGGCTACTCCACCGGAAGCCTTCCCGTGGTCACCGGACAGGATGCAGAAAAGGGCTCCGTGAAGTCCATCGTCGCCGGCGAGCAGTACTCCACAATCTTCAAGGACACCCGCCAGCTAGGCGCGCAGGCCGTGAAGATGGTGGACGCTGTCCTCAAGGGCACCGAGCCGGAAACCAATGACACCAAGACCTACAACAACAAGGTCAAGGTTGTTCCGGCCTTCCTCCTGAAGTCCGTCATCATCACCAAGGACAACTTCCAGAAGGAACTCATCGACTCGGGCTACTACAAGGAATCCGACGTCAAGTAGCTAGTTCCCGGTCTGCGGTCCCGCCGCCCTGTGCTGCAGCGCGCAGCTGTTCCAGTACACAGTGCGGCGGGACCGCAGCCTCCTCCAGAGCCTGTCGAGTCCTCGGCCCGGCCAAGTTCCAACCAGTCAGCGGGAATTGACGATGAACGTACCCATTCTTCAAATGCGAGGAATCACCAAGACCTTCCCCGGGGTAAAAGCCCTGCAGGACGTCACCCTGGACGTCAACCGAGGTGAGGTTCACGCCATCTGTGGTGAGAACGGCGCCGGGAAGTCCACCCTCATGAAAGTGCTCTCCGGCGTTTACGCCCACAACACTTTCGACGGCGACATCCTCTTCGAGAACGAACCCTGCGATTTTTCGAGCATCACGGACAGCGAAAAGCGCGGCATCGTGATCATCCATCAGGAACTGGCCCTGAGCCCGTACCTGTCCATCGCCGAGAACATCTACCTCGGCAATGAGCTGGCCAAGAACGGCTGGGTGGACTGGCGGAAGACCAACCTGGAAGCCGCCAAGCTGCTGGCCCGGGTGGGCCTCAGCGAAAATCCGGTGACCCCCATCCAGCACATCAGCGTTGGCAAGCAGCAACTGGTGGAGATCGCCAAGGCGCTGTCCAAGGAAGTCAAACTCCTCATTCTGGACGAGCCAACCGCGGCGCTGAACGACGAAGACTCAGACCACTTGCTGGACCTCATCCTTCACCTCAAGGGCCAGGGCGTCACAAGCATCATCATCAGCCACAAACTCAACGAGATCCGCAAAGTGGCAGACGCCGTCACCATCATCCGTGATGGCAAGTCCATCGAGACCCTGCGGCTGGATCAGGGCCAGATCACGCAGGAACGCATCATCCGTGGAATGGTGGGCCGCGACCTTGAAAGCCTCTATCCGGACCGGACCCCCAACATCGGCGAGGAAGTCCTCCGCATCGAGGATTGGACAGTCCAGCATCCCCAGGACCATTCCCGCATGGTGGTGAACAATGCCAGCCTCAACGTCCGCAAGGGTGAAGTTGTAGGCCTGGCAGGCCTCATGGGTGCCGGCCGGACCGAGCTGGCCATGAGCGTCTTTGGCCGGACGTACGGGCGGGCAGTATCGGGCAAGGTTTACAAGTACGGGGAAGAAATCAACACTTCCACCGTTTCCGACGCCATCGAGCACGGGATCGCCTACGCAACCGAAGACCGGAAGCACTACGGCCTGAATTTGATCGAAGACATCAAGCGCAACATCTCCATGGCCGCACTGAACAAGCTGGCCAAGCGCGGCTGGGTGGACGGCAACAAAGAGACCACCGTAGCCAACCACTACCGCAAGAGCATGAACATCAAAGCTCCCTCAGTTGCTGCCATCACCGGCAAACTTTCGGGTGGAAACCAGCAAAAGGTGGTGCTGAGCAAATGGATGTTCTCAGACCCCGACGTCCTGATCCTGGACGAACCGACCCGTGGAATCGACGTCGGCGCCAAGTTTGAGATCTACACCATCATTGCCGAGCTTGCAGCTGCGGGGAAAGCAGTCATTGTGATCTCCTCTGAGCTTCCGGAGCTCCTGGGCATCTGCGACAGGATCTACACCCTGTCCGCAGGCCACATCACCGGCGAAGTCCCCATCGCCGAAGCCACCCAGGAAACCCTCATGCACTACATGACCCAAGAGAAGGAATAGCGAACATGTCCGCCCTACGAGAATCCCTTGGCTTCCTCACAAGCCGCCTCCGCCAGGTTGGCATCTTCGTCGCCCTGATCCTGATTGTCATCCTTTTCCAGGTCCTGACCGACGGCATCCTCCTGCAGCCGCAGAATGTCACCAACCTGGTGGTCCAGAACAGCTACATCCTGATACTGGCCATCGGCATGGTGATGGTCATTATTGCCGGACATATCGACCTGTCCGTCGGGTCCATCGCAGGCTTCATCGGCGCTGTGGCCGGCGTGATGATCGTGCACTGGGGCTGGGCGTGGTGGCTCGCCATCCCGGCCTGCCTCCTGGTTGGCGCGTTGGTGGGAGCTTGGCAAGGCTACTGGATTGCCTATGTGGGCATTCCGGCCTTCATCGTCACCCTCGCCGGCATGCTCATCTTCCGTGGGCTGACCCTCATCACCCTCAAGAACCAGCAGATCACCCCTTTCCCCAACGAACTCCGTGCACTGGGCGGTGGCTTCCTGCCGGACATTTCCGGGGGTACCTCCGTGTTGGAATGGCTGACGGTCATCCTTGGCGTCGGTGGCACTGCAGCCATCCTCTTCCAGGCATTGAAGGAACGCCGGGTACGCCGCAAGTTCAACCTTGAGAATGAGCCGATGGCCTGGTTCGCCGTCAAGAACGGCTTTATCGCAGTGCTGATGCTTATCATCACCTTCCTGCTGGCCAGCTACCGCGGAACCCCGATTGTCCTGATCGTCTTGGCGATCCTGGTGATCGTCTACTCGGCGCTGATGAACAACAGCATTTTCGGCCGTCACACCTACGCGATCGGTGGAAACCTCCACGCAGCCGAGCTTTCGGGCATCAAGACCAAGAAGGTCACTTTCCGCCTGTTCGTCAACATGGGTGTGCTTGCCGCGTTGGCCGGCCTGGTGTTCACTGCCCGCCTGAACTCGGCACAGCCCGCCGGTGGTACCGGCTTCGAACTCGACTCCATTGCTGCCGCATTCATTGGTGGCGCAGCGGTCCAGGGCGGTATTGGCACTGTAGCGGGCGCCATGATCGGTGGCCTGATCATGGGCGTCCTGAACAACGGCATGTCCATCCTTGGCCTGGGTACCGATTACCAGCAGCTCATCAAGGGCTTGGTGCTCCTGCTCGCCGTCGGCTTCGATATCTTCAACAAGAACCGGACCGGCGCCGGAGGAGGGTCCTCCATGGGCCGTCGTTTCAAGTGGAAGACCACGCCGCCGGCAACCGACGCGGCCCCCGCCGCCAAAGCGGAGCCCGTGGGCGTCGACGCTAAGTAGGATCCGATGTCACGCGGCGAACATCCGCCAGAGGCGGGGTCCCGGGCACGGCCCGGGGCCCCGCCGGGTCCGCCCGCCCCGCTGGGCCCGCGGACCTCGCTGGACCTGCCCGCGCTGCCAGCCCGGCCTCCCGTCATGGGTGACGTTGCGAAGATGGCCGGGGTCTCGCACCAAACCGTTTCCCGCGTCCTGAACAACCATCCCAACGTCAGCGGAAAAACCCGGGAACGCGTGGAATCAGCCATCGCGCACCTCGGGTACAGGCGGAACACAGCAGCCCGCAGCCTGGTGACCCGAAGGTCCCGGACCATCGGGGTGCTTGCGTGCGAAACGGGCCAGTTTGGTCCGGCGAACACGCTCCTGGGGGTTGAACAGGCGGGCAGGGAAGCCGGGTACTTCGTCAGCATCGCCAATCTTCGCGAGGTAACCGGCGAAAGCATCAATGATGCCATCGCACATTTCCGAAACCAGTCCGTGGACGGCATTGTCATCCTGGTTCCGCACCCCGATGTCCTGGCCGTCCTGCGCGACGTTTCGGTTCCCGTGCCGATCGTTGCCGTGGGCGCAGGAGCCGGCAACCAACTGACGGGCGCCTCGCTCGATCAACGGCTTGGAGCCCGCCTGGCCGTCGACCACCTGATCGGTCTGGGGCATCGCAATATTGCCCACATCTCCGGCCCCCCGCACTGGATCGACGCTGCGGAGCGCATCAAAGGCTGGCAGGAAGCGCTCGGTGCTGCGGGGCTGGGAGCTGACGTCCTGCTGGAAGGTGGGTGGGATGCCGCCTCGGGTTACCGTGCCGGCCGCGATCTCCTGCAGCACAGCAGCATCACCGCTGTCTTCGTGGCCAACGACCAGATGGCCGTGGGCGTCCTTCGCGCCGTCCAGGAAGCGGGACGTCACGTGCCCGGCGACATCAGCGTGGTGGGCTACGACGATCAACCGGAAGCTGAATTCTTCATGCCGCCCCTGACCTCCATCAAGCAGGACTTCGAGGAACTCGGACGCCGCTGCATGGAGGCCGTGCTGCAACAGTTGGATGGAGAGCAGACGAGCGGTGAACAAATGGTCAACCCCCGCTTGGTGATCCGCTCCACCACGGCCGCCCCTGCGCCTCGCTGAACGTCACTCCTACTAAACTAGGAGCCATGACTTCCACGCTTGATACTGCTGCTGCCCGTGCCCGCCTTCTTGAACTCATCAAGGAACTGGCGGTGGTCCGCGGCAAGGTGATCCTCTCCAGCGGCAAGGAAGCGGACTACTACATCGACCTCCGCCGCATCACCCTGCACCACGAGGCCTCCAAGCTGGTGGGCCAGGTCATGTTGGCAATGATCGACGACGCCGGCGTTTCAGTTGAGTGCGCGGGCGGACTCACCATGGGTGCCGACCCCGTCGGAACCGCTGTGATGCACGCTGCTGCCGATGCCGGCCGTGCAGTGGACGCCTTCGTGGTCCGCAAGGCCCAGAAGTCCTACGGCATGGGCCGTCAGGTGGAAGGCCCCTCCGTTGAGGGCCGCAACGTGGTGGTCCTCGAGGACACGTCCACCACCGGCGGGTCCGCGCTGACCGCCGTCGAAGGCGTCCGTAAAGCGGGCGGCAATGTGGTGGCCGTCGCTGTGATTGTTGACCGTAGTACCGGCGCCAAAGAGAAGATCGAAGCTGAAACCGGCGTGCCGTACCTCTTCGCTTTCGGCAAGGACGAGCTGGGCCTCGACTAAGGAGTTTTGTACAGTTCCGGACCTTAAGGGCGCATCTTAAGGGCATCAGCTGTACACAATCTACGGGGCTGTGAGGTACCACCTTCCGAAGCCTATGCTTGCTGCGTGGACGTTCAAGTAGGGAAGCTCCCGGCACCGGCGGAGGTGGACCAAAACCTCTCCGTGCCGGCTTCTCCTGAACTGGAGAAGGCAGAGGATCCGGGCGCATGGGCCCGGATCCTGCCTTACGCTGCCCGCCTCAGGAAGACGTCCCGCCGGAACTTCCTCATCACCGCCGGAGCCTCCGCGGCGCTGGCCGGGGACATGCTTTTCACCCGTCGTGTCCAGGCCGAGCGGCGGGCTACCAAGATCCTCCGGGTTCCTGATCCATACTCGGACTTGTACTTCCCCAAAGCCAGCTGGATCCTGTTCCCCGGGTACAAAACCAGCTGGGAAGAAGCCCAGTGGATCCTCAACTCACTGCGTCCTGCCCTGCACCAGCGCGGCCGCCTTGCCGCCGTCGGATATTCCAACCTGGGACTGGACGTGGACGAGATCGTCCGCGAAATCATCCTGCACGTCCGCGAGCTGGAACTGGAGAAGCTCTACTTCTATGGCCACAGTTTCGGCGGGATGCTCGCCACCCAGGTGGCCGCCCGCCTCTTGGAACTGCACGGCGTGGAAACGCAGCTGATTGTTCTGGATTCGAGCCCGTTCAGCCGTGCCGACGTCCTGGACCAGAGCTGGTTCGATGGCGTCGTGTTCCTTTACGAGAATGGCTTCCGCATTCCGTCAGTCCTCCGCGGCGGCTATGAGCTGGGGGAGCGCGTGGCGCACAAGGACGAGCGCACGTGGCGGCAAATCCTCGACCAAAGCCTGGAACAGCTCTCGCCAATCGCTCCTTCCAGCGTGCTCATCCAGACGGAGTCGGCGTACATTTACCACTTTGACGGACTCCGCCTGGCCGGAAAGATCGGTGGCGCCAAGATGGCCTTTTTGGGCAACGCCAAGGATGGCACCGTGGATTATGAGTCGGCGCGTGCCGGGTGGAGCAAGGTCTTCGGGGCCAACATGGCCCTGCCCACACTCAGCACCGAAGGCGCGCGACCAGCCCACGCCAGTCCGCAATGGAACGGGAGCATCTACCGCCCGCTGCTGGAACGCGTCCAGGATGAACTCCAGCCGCTCCCGCCCCAGCCTGAGGAGCCGTCGTACCAGGAGCCGAATGGCAGGGTCATCCGTCCGGCCTAGGTGCTGACCGGACTACCTTGGGCGCCCGCTTAACGCAGCGCTTCAACCTCGACGGCGGTGAGGCCCGCCTCGCGCAGGAAGCTCCGCGCGTCGCCGAACTCCTCCGCGAAGGCAGCGAGGAAATGCCGCATCGCTGCTTCAGGGCTCTGCAGGACCATCAGCTCCGGGCTGAAATAGGCCGCAGGAGTAGAGGGGACATGCAGGCGCCATGTTTCAGCCATGACTTCCAGCATGGTGGGAAGGCTGAGGGTGGTGGTGGTGTAATCCTCCACCACGGCATCCTCTGATCCGCCACCGGCCAGGAGGGCGATTGCCGACACCACCCCCGTGCGGTCCTTGCCCAGCGAGCAATGGACCAGCGTGCGCTTGCCGCGGGAAACGGGCCGCAGCGCATCAGCGACCCACTCCGGGCGCAACTTGATCCAGCCGAGGTACAGCTCGCCCAGATCCTCCGGTGTCTCCACCGCATGGAGCGAGCCGGCGATTGCGTTCGGGTCCAGCGGGTTGTTGACGAGTTCGACGGCGGGCGGGACGACGGCAGGTGGGACTGCGGCGGGCCGGGTACCGTCGTCGTGGACTTCGTCGTTTCGAACGGCTTCATGGCCGGGGATCAACCACGGAACCAAGGAGCGCTCAAGCTCACTGCGCAGGTCCACGATCGTCTGGATGCCGTGCTCCGCCAGGAAACCCGACGTCGCAGCGGCATCCAAACCGAACGGCTGGCTCCCCCTGAGAATCCGGCCACCGGCCAGAGGACGCAGATTAAGCACAGCCATAGTTCGGTCCTTTTAGATCTGGCTCTTGAGGTCGGCCACGGAGTTCAGGATCTGGTTGGGACGGAACGGGAAGGACACGATTTCTTCGCGCTGCGTAATGCCGCTGAGCACCAGAACTGTGTGCAGTCCTGCTTCCATGCCCGCCACGATGTCCGTGTCCATGCGGTCGCCGATCATGGCCGTGGTCTCCGAATGGGCATCGATCTGGTTCATGGCCGAGCGGAACATCATGGGGTTGGGCTTGCCCACGATGTAGGGCTCGCGGCCAGTGGCCTTGGTGATCATGGCCGCTATGGCCCCGGTTGCCGGCATGGGCCCGTCCTTGGAAGGACCAGTGGCATCCGGGTTGGTAGCGATGAAGCGGGCGCCGGCCAGGATGTGGCGGACGGCCATGGTAATCGCTTCAAAGGAGTAGGTGCGGGTTTCGCCGAGCACTACGAAGTCGGGGTCGGTGTCCGTGAGGATGAACCCGGCTTCGTGCAGGGCTGTTGTGAGGCCTGCTTCGCCGATGGTGTACGCGCGGTTGCCGGAATCAGAGGACTGGACCTGGTCCTTGAGGAACTGGGCGGTGGCCAGCGCGGACGTCCAGATGTTCTCTTCCGGAACTTCCAGGCCGGACGCGCGCAAGCGGGCTGCGAGGTCGCGTGGGGTAAAGATGGAGTTGTTGGTCAGGACCAGGAAGCGCTTGGACGTATCTACCCAGCGCTGGATGAGTTCAGCTGCGCCGGGGATCGCCTGGTTTTCATGAACCAGGACTCCATCCATGTCCGTGAGCCAGCATTCAATTTCGTGGCCGTTCCGATAAACCGATGTGGACGTGGTTTCTTCTGCCATATTTGCCTCCGGCTGGGATTGTTTATGCACTGCCACCAGTCTTTCATCAATCTGCGGCCCTAACATCCTGTGATCCCGCTTATGTGGGTAGTTCTGCCCATGTGGATATCCGCTGTGACTTGCGGTGGACGCCTCTGATTCGACTACGCTGGGGGCGGCGCAGGCGTGCCACCACCGTGGGTCGGGGGATCGACATGGTGGTTTTTATGTGCCGCCCGCGCATCAGCAGGTCCCCTCTTCCGGTTTAACCATCGGGTGTCCCCAGAAACATCCCGGTGACTCACTGCCTTTGAAAGGGCCTGCCATGAGCAACAACAACGGAGCGCCTCAGCCTCCCTACAACCCCGACGGCGTACCGCAGCCGCGCTACGACACCGGTCAGGGTCAGTACGGCCAGTACCAGCCGGAGCAGACCCAACCCATGTACCAGCCGGAGGACGCGCAGCCGGGGCACCAGGACGCCCAGCAGGGCCAGCCGGGCTTCCCACCGCCGGGTGCCGGATACCCGGGCCAGCCTGGCTACCCCGGCCAGCCTGGTGGGCCGGGCCAGCCTGGCTACCCCGGCCAGCCCGGTGGGCCCGGCCAGCCTGGCCACCCCGGCCAGCCTGGCTACCCCGGCCAGAACCCGGGCGACCACAACAAGAAGTCCTTGTTCCTCATCCTGGGCGGTGTCGCCGTCGTCGTGATTTTTGCGCTGGTGGTGGCGTTCACGTGGCTGATTCCGTCCATGACCAAGCCGACTGCAGTGGAGACTCCTGCGCCGTCAGTTACATCTTCCGAGGAAGCATCCGAAGCAGCGGCGGAGCCGTCTGCTGAACCGTCAGGCGACGCGTCCGCATCCAGTGATATCCCTGCCGGTGCCATCCCGCTGCCGGCCGTGTGGGAAGAGCTTGCCGGACCCAGCAACGTTCCGGCGGACGGCGATCCACTGTTCAGCAAGTGGGTCACGGGCGAATCCTCCTTCCAGTACTTGGCCGAGTGGACCCACGACGAGTCGTTCGGCATCACCAAGGACCCCACCACTGGCGAAGAGATCCAAAAGAAGGCCCAGGGCACGGTAGAAGCCGACGGCGACGGCATCGCGCTCGCCTACGCGTTCTTTGCAGAGTCCGAGGAGGGCAAGTTCGGCAAGGATCCGGAAGAGGTCAAGAAGGCCATCCAGGACATCGAAGCCCGTTACAAGGGCATGACCGCCACGGAGCTGCCCCAGAACCTGGTGGGCCACAAGTGCACCTCCGACTTCAAGACGTCCATGCCGGAAATCCGTGAGTTCCGCCGTGGTGCCGCAGTAGTCATCGGCTTCACCTGCACCAATGCCCGTGGCGAAGCCATCCAGGCCGTGAACTTGTTCTCTGTGACTCCCTGGGGTACCCCGCAGATGCTCGGCGTCAGTGGTCACAAGACATACTGGGATGCGCATCCGGGACTCTTCGAGCAATTGGCCAACTCGTACCGCATCAACAAGTGGAAGATGGGCTAGGAGCCGCTCGACCCAGCCCGCTCATCCGGGTGACGGGGCAGGGCTAAAGTTGAGGGGTGACTGACCTTCCCCCCAATGTAGCCCTGCCCACGCCTGCCGAATCCCCTGAGGGAACCACACCGGAGGGCGAGGCAGAAGCGAAACCCGAGGTCGGCGTCGGGCCTTGGGAAGGCGAGCTGCCAGTGGGCGACCATTGGGACCCGGACCTGTTGAGGGACGGTGACCGCCGCAACGTGGTGGACCAGTACAGGTACTGGAAGCACGAGGCGATCGTGGCGGATCTCGATTCCAAGCGTCACGACTTCCACATCGCCATTGAGAACTGGCAGCACGATCTCAACATCGGCACCGTGGTGAGGACCGCCAACGCCTTCCTCGCCAAGGAGGTCCACATCATTGGACGACGGCGGTGGAACCGTCGCGGGGCCATGGTCACCGACCGCTACCAGCATGTCCGCCACCACCCCACCGTTGAGGAGTTCGTCCAGTGGGCGGAGGGGGAGGGGCTGGCGGTGATCGGCATCGACATTTTCCCGGATTCCGTGCCTTTGGAGACCTACGACCTCCCCAAGAACTGCGTGCTGGTATTCGGGCAGGAAGGCCCCGGCCTCACGCCCGAGGTGCACGATGCCGCCGTCGCAACGCTTTCCATCGAGCAGTTCGGCTCCACCCGGTCCATGAACGCGGCCTCAGCCGCGGCCATCGCCATGCACGCGTGGGTCCGCCGACACGTGTTCCAGCAACCTGTCAGCTAGGCAAGCCTCAAGTATCGGCCCGCGCCGATGCCCGTCTACCGATCTTTCAGGGTGGCTTTTCCGTCCACGATCTGGATCTCACCTGAGGCTCTGGGTATTACAAGCTCAACCTTCGGCTCCCATTGCGGGGCGTCGTCACGGCCGCTGTTCACTTCGTAGCTCACCGAAGCCGCGCCCGATTGCGCCGACTGAATGATCCAACTGTCCTCGCCGCGAAGGAGAGTGAAGGTGGGATCCTTCTCGATGGTCCATTTCACGTTGCGGGTAGGTCGGTATTCGGAGATCGCAAACCCGGAACAGCCACGTCGCGTCGCTTCGGCGGTACTAGCCGGAGCGGAGGCAGTGCATTCAGTCCGTTTGTTCTCAAGAAGTGTCCGGGTCTCGTCCAGGAGCAGCTGGGTGGGTAACACTTTCAAACTTTCGGTGTTCTTGGAAATCGCCCGGTCAATGCTGATCAAGGCCTTCTGCTCTTCTGCCGTTGTGTACTTGTCTCCGGAAATGCCGAGGATGTACTCGCCGGGGAAGGCCGGCATCAGCAGGGAATCACTGGCAGCGGTTCCGGAGTCAGGAGCGGTAACAACCACGCCGTTCACGGTGAACGACCCCACGGGACGGCTGGAACTGAGCCGGATCTTCTGGAAGTTTTTGGGTCCGACCTTCCACTCGCCCTCCCGTGACTGGGTCATCCTCAAAAGAATGTCCTGCTTGCGGCCGTTCTGGGTAACTTCGGCAGTGACAAAATCGGATCTTGCGTCCAGGATCCGGTAGCCGTCAATGCGCTGTCCTGCACTTTTGTAAACGTTGTTCTGGAGGAGTGCTTTTTCATTCTCGGGGACGCCGGGATCGGAGACGCTCAGGGCTTTCTCTCCGTCTCCGTCGATCAGGGCCTGAAAGTATGTTCCAGCTGTGGCGCTCATGCCCCGGTCCGGTGAGAACAGCGGTAAAACCACGAGAACCAAGGCAAGGATTGCCGCGGTGAGGACTACCGCTGCGCCCGCTGCGATGGCAATAATAATGTTCCGCTTCCGCCCGGGTTTCCCTTCGGGGAAAGAACCGCCCTGCTGCTGCAGGGGTGGCGCCAGACGGGGCTGATTGTTTGCACTCGGTGGGATCTCCATTCCCGCAGTATATCCACCGTTTCGATGAATCCCAGGGGGTAGGTGGGATGTGAACCCCGCGGAAGTGTTAAGGCTCTCAGTGACCCGAAACACGGCGTCCCGGCGGATATCGCTAGGATGGGTGCTAGCCGTAAGCGGTCTACTCCAGGGTTACCAACCCACAGACGAATTCAGCATAGGAGTCACCATGCCCATTGCAACCCCAGAGATTTACTCCGAGATGATCGACCGCGCAAAGGCTGGCGGATTCGCTTTCCCCGCGGTCAACGTGACGTCGTCGCAGACTCTGAACGCTGCGATCCGCGGTTTCGCCGAGGCCGAATCCGATGGCATCATCCAGGTTTCCACCGGTGGCGCAGCCTACTGGTCCGGCGCCTCGATCAAGGACATGGTTGCGGGTTCCCTCGGCTTCGCAGCGTTCGCCCGCGAAGTTGCCAAGAACTACAACGTCAACATCGCCCTGCACACGGACCACTGCCCGCAGGACAAGCTGGCAGACTTCGTCCTCCCGCTGCTGGCCGCTTCGGAGGAAGCCGTCAAGGCCGGGAAGGACCCGATCTTCAACTCGCACATGTGGGATGGCTCGCACGAGGTGCTCTCCGAGAACCTGCGCATCGGCCGCGAACTGCTTGAGCGCGCTGCTGCTGCCAAGATCATCCTCGAAGTTGAAATCGGCACTGTTGGTGGCGAAGAAGACGGCGTTGAGAACGAAATCAACGAGAAGCTCTACACCACCACCGAAGACGCCCTCGCCACCATTGAGGCACTCGGAGCCGGCGAAAACGGCCGCTACCTCACCGCGCTGACCTTCGGCAACGTGCACGGCGTGTACAAGCCGGGCAACGTGAAGCTCCGCCCGGAACTGCTCAAGCAGATCCAGGCCGAGGTTGGTGCCAAGATCGGCAAGGAAAACCCGTTCGACCTGGTCTTCCACGGTGGCTCGGGCTCCACGGAGCAGGAAATCGCTGACGCCGTTTCCTACGGTGTTATCAAGATGAACATCGACACCGACACCCAGTACGCATTCACCCGCCCGGTGGCCGGCCACATGTTCTCCAACTACGACGGCGTGCTGAAGATCGACGGCGAAATGGGCAACAAGAAGACCTACGATCCCCGCGTCTGGGGCGCTTCCGCCGAAGCCGGCATGGCCGCGCGCATCGTCGAAGCCGCCCAGCAGCTCGGATCGGTGGGCAAGACCTTCTAATGTCCGACGAATTCCGGAAGAACCTGATGGGGCCGGAGCCCACGCTCCTGCCCGCCGAAACCGAGATCTACCAGCACCTGGCACTGGGCAACGAGGCGCTGGACCTGGTGGCCAAGAACCCCACGTCATCTCTTCTGTGGGCCATCCTCGCGGAAGAAGCCTGGGCCGAAGGCCGGACCATCGAGTCCTACGCCTACGCCCGCGTCGGCTACCACCGCGGCCTGGATTCCCTGCGCCGCAATGGTTGGCGCGGCGTCGGACCCATCCCGTGGGAGCACGAGCCCAACCAGGGCTTTCTGCGTGCTCTCTACGCTTTGGGCCGTGCCGCGTCGGCGATCGGCGAGGCTGAAGAGCCGGAGCGGATCGAGAAGTTCCTGAATGACTCCGACCCGAAGGCCAAGGCAGCGATCGAGGCCCGCTAGGACCCAAGCAAACAACGACGGCGACCCTCACCAAAAGGCGAGGGTCGCTGTCGTCGTTAACAGCGTTAGCCGAACAGCGTTAGTCCGTGACCGCCGAGTGCCGCGGCCGCCCCAACGGGACCACCAGCGGCGTGTGTGTCACGGGGTCATCGATGATCCGGCACGCCATGCCGAACACTTCCTCCACCAAGGACTCGGTGATCACGGCAGCGGGAGCACCCTCGGCCACCACCACGCCGTCCTTCATGGCGATGATGTGGTCCGCGTAGCGGCTGGCATGGTTGAGGTCGTGCAGCACGGCAACCAGCGTGTGGCCCTTGTCCAGGTTGAGCTCGCGGAACAGCTCCAACAGCTCGATCTGGTGCGCGATATCGAGGAACGTAGTGGGCTCGTCCAGGAGCATCAGCGGTGTCTGCTGGGCGAGGACCATGGCTACCCACACGCGCTGCCGCTGGCCGCCGGACAGTTCGTCCACCAGTCGGCCGGACAAGGAAGCGACGCCGGTGGCCTCCATCGCGTCAACCACAGCCGCTTCATCCGTCACGGACCATTGCCGGAGCAGCTTCTGGTGTGGGTATCGGCCGCGGGCGACGAGGTCTGCCACGGTGATGCCGTCGGGGGCGATGGAGGACTGGGGCAGCAGCCCGAGGCGGCGTGCCAGTTCTTTTGCCGGCAGGGTCGTCACTGATTTTCCGTCCAGCAGCACCTGTCCACTGCGGGGTTTGATGAGCCGGGCGAGGGCGCGCAGCAACGTGGATTTGCCGCAGGCGTTGGGCCCGACGATCACCGTGAACTGTCCCTCGGGAATGCGCACATTGAGGTTCTCGGAGATGATGCGTTGCTCATAGCCGATGGTCAGTGCTTCGGCATGGAGCTGTGGCGCGGCTGTAGTGAGGCTCATGATTTCCTTGCTTCCCTGGCCAGCAGCCAGACGAGGTAGATACCGCCGATGCACACCGTCACCACGCCCACCGGCAACTGGATCGGGGCGAACAAACGCTGGGCCGCGAGGTCGCTGGCCACCAGGAGGAAGGCGCCCATCACGGCGGAAGGCACCAGCGTGATGCCGGCGCTTCGGGTAAGACGACGGGCGAGCTGCGGTGCGGCCAAGGCGACAAACGCGATGGGACCGGCCACCGCAGTCACGGCTGCAGTCAACGCCACGCCCAGGATCAGCAACAGCAAACGGGTGGGTTCCGCCCGGACGCCCAAGGCCCGTGCGGCGTCGTCGCCCATTTCCAGAAGTTGCATGCGGCGTGCGGCGGCCAGCGTGGCCAAGCCAACCACAACAATCACGACGGCGGCAGGCGCCGCTTGCTCCCACGTGATGCCGTTGAGGGACCCGGCTCCCCAGACGGCTGCCGCCAAAGCGGCCTCAAGTTCTGCCTGCAGGATCAGCCAGTGGTTGAACGCGGCCAGCATCGCGCTGATGCCGATGCCCACGATGATGAGCCGGAATCCTTGGGAGCCTCGCCGGTAGGCCAGCAAATAGACGGCCAAAGCAGTGAGGATACCGCCTGCAAGTGCTCCTGCGGCAATGCCAAGATAGCCCCCGCCAAGGGTCAGCATGACGATGAGCGCCCCGGTGTAGGCGCCGGTATTGAAGCCGATGATGTCCGGGCTGCCCAAGGGATTCCGGGTCATGGACTGGAAGATGCCACCGCTCATACCAAGCGCGGCGCCGAATACCAGCGCCGCGAGTACCCGGGGGAGCCGCCACTCCATGACGATTGTTTGGGCCAGCCCGGGGGCATCACCTGTGAAGGCTTGCAGGACCTGTTGTACTGAAACGTCGTAGTCGCCGGTGGCCAAGCTGATGACAGCAACCGTCAGGGCGGCGAGGATCAACGGGACGCAGACAAGGATGCTGCGGACATCGAACCGGAGGCTCAGCGAACGGTTGCGAAGCAGGACAACGGGCCTGCCAACATCCAGGCGCGTCATAGCCCACTCACCTTCCGGCGCCGCGCCAACGCGATCAGCACGGGCGCCCCGATGAACGCCGTCACCACGCCTACCGGCAACTCGCCTGGCGCGGCTATCCTGCCCACCACGTCCGAGACCAACAGCAGGATGGGGGAGAGCAGCACGGTGGTTGCCAGGATCCATCGCTGGTCCGGCCCGACGATCCAGCGGGCAACGTGCGGAATCATGAGGCCCACGAAGCCGATGGCACCGGCACCGGCAGTTGCCGCACCGCTGAGGAGGGTGATGGCCACGACCCCCATGATCCGGGTGCGGTTGACACTGGCGCCGAGGGAGGTGGCAAGGTCGTCGCCCAGCGCCATGGCGTTAAGCCCCCCAACGCAGAACAAGGCGATAACCAGTCCCACGCCCATGAACGGCGCTACAGTCATCACCGATTCCATGCTCCGGGTGTCCAGCGAGCCAATGCTCCACGAGCGCAGGTGGTCAAACGCCTTGGGGTTCAGGAGCGTGAGTCCGGAGCCGATTCCCGTGAGGACCGCGCCCAAAGCAACACCGGCCAACGTCAGGCGGATCGGGTTCACCACGTTCCTGCCCGAGGTGCCGATCAAGTAGACGGCCGCGGTTGTCAGGATGGCGCCAAGGAACGCGAACCAGATGTAGCCGCTGAGGGATCCGATCCCGAAGACGCCAATGGCAATGACAATGGCGAACGACGCTCCCGCGTTGACGCCCAGGATGCCGGGATCGGCCAAAGGATTCCGCGTGATCGCCTGGATGAGCGCACCCGCCACGCCCAGGGCAACACCCACGGCGATGCCCGTCAACGTGCGCGGCAGCCGGTTTTGCAGGATGATCGCGTGATCGGCTGAGTCCTGCGGATTGGTGAAAGCATCGAAGACCGTTGGCGCAGGGATGAACTTGGCGCCGACGCCCAGGCTAAGGAGCACGGCACCCAGAAGAACTGCAGCCGCCAGGATCAGGAAGAGGACCCGCCAGCGGGATTTACTGACGACGCCGGAACGTTCGGTCGCGTGCCCGGCCGACGGCGAGGTGGCCGGTGGCCCGGGGCTCGGCTTCGGCGCAGGGGCCGTCATTTGGGACACAGCAGGGGACCGTTCCGGAGAGGTGGGGCAATGTGACGGTGCTTTTAGTGACTGTCGTCACAAGGTCACGGAAGTGTGACTTAATTAGGTTAGCCTTACTCCGTGAAAAATGACGATTTTGAAGTCCAGCCGCTTAAGGCTTCCCGCTTACGCAAGCTGGCCATGAAGGTGGCCGGAGTCGCTGTGGTGGCAGGCCTCCTTGCGGGCTGTGGCACCAGTGGTGGCTCAGGTTCGGCCGCCGGCAACGCCGACGTTGCCACCGGCGGCTCCAAGTTCACCACCGCGGACCAGGAAACAGCCAAGTTGGGCACCGACGCCGCTCCCGGCGTTTTCCCGCGCACCCTGAAGCACGCCAACGGCGAGACCACCCTGGAGAAGAAGCCCACCCGCGTGGTGGTCCTCGACACCGGCGAGTTGGATGACGTCGTGACCCTCGGCATCACGCCGGTGGGCATGGCCACTACTGAAGGCGCCAACCCTGTCCCCACCTACCTGGCTGACAAGGTCAAGGACGTGGCTTCGGTGGGCACAATCCAGGACCTCAACCTCGAAGCAATCGCTGCGCTGAAGCCGGACCTTATCCTGGGCAGCCAGCTCCGCGCCGACAAGCTGTACAAGCAGCTGTCCACCATCGCCCCCACGGTCTTCAGCATCCGTCCCGGATTCCCCTGGAAGGAAAACTTCCTCCTGGTGGGCAAGTCCCTGGGCGAGGAAGACAAGGCTGTCAAGGCGCTTAACGATTACCAGGCCGAGGCTGACGCCCTTAAGGCAGATGTGAAGGGCGATCCCAAGATCTCCCTGGTGCGCTTCCTCCCTGGCAAGATCCGCCTCTACGCCAACAAGTCGCTGATCGGTGTCATCCTGAAGGACGCCGGCCTGGCCCGCCCGGAGAACCAGAACATCGACGAACTCGCTGCCGAGATCTCGGCTGAGAATATCGAGCAAGGCGACGCCGATTGGATCTTCTACAGCAGCTACGGCGATCCCGCAGCAACCGGTGAAACGTCCGTGGTTGAGGGCGCTGTCTGGCCCAAGCTCGGCGCAGTCAAAGCCGGCCAGGCCAAGGCTGTCAGCGACGACGTCTGGTTCCTCGGCCTTGGCCCCACAGGCGCGCAGCTGATCCTCAAGGACCTCCGGAGCATGCTCGTCGGCTAACGCCTCCCCACCAAAAGCACCCCAACGACGACGGCGGCCCTCACCAGAAAAGTGAGGGCCGCCGTCGTACGTGCGTTGTGAGGCCCGGTCTGCGGGCTAATCCGAGGGATTGAGGCGCAAAGCGGGCCCCGCAACGGAAGGTTAATCAGGCCTTGCGGGGGATACCCGTACGTGCCATGGCCTCGGCGTAAGCACCGTGGATGGCGTCCAGGTATTCCTGCTGGCGGGCCGGGGTGCCGGCGAAGGAGCGGCCACCGAGCGAGCGGACCTTGAAGGTCTTGAAGCCGCGGCGCGCGATGCTGGCCGGTGCGGCCTTCATGAGCTGATCGGCCAGGCGGTGTGCCTCATTGCCGTGTGCCACCAGGGCGGAGGTGCGCGGCAGGAGCTGCAGGAGGCGCAGGAGCGGCTTGAGGCCCTCGGTGATGTTGGCCGGCGTGAGCTTGCCCGGTTCCTCGGAAGGTTCAATCCACGGGTACGCGTTCCAGGGCATCATGAGCTCGGGGCGCAGGCCCAGCTGCCACTGCATGCCCAGCATGCGGGTGGTGGCTTCTTCGTCGCCCGGGTTGATGAAACCCTCGCCGGTGGTGGTGCGCTGATTGGAGAAAAGGCTGACGATGCGGCAGTCATCCATGCTGTGGGCGGGGTCGATGTAGAGGACCTCGCTGCCCGGCTTCTGCACCTTGATGGAGTCGCACAGCTCGTTGACCTCGGCGATGTGCGGTTCGTAGCGGCGGTTCCAGAGGATTTCTTCGGGTGATTCAGTCGCCAGTTCTTGCATCAGGGGTTAGGTCTCCTAGGTGTTACAGCGCACCGTTCCAAGGGGCCGCGGGCATGCCGCAGCCGAACCTCAAAGGGTGCTGTTGGGGGCTAACTAACCTTACCGGACTATGGGGGTTAACGGGTCCTGCTCCGGCGCGCCCTTTAAATGCGACGCGGCGTGTTGCCCGGAAACGTGTCCGGGGTCTCGACGGCCGTGGCCCGCATCCGCCGAAGCAGCGCTGGAGTCCGTGGCGGGTGAACAGGGTCTGAAAACCACTTCCAAAGGTCAAAAGCGTTGACATACCTTCGCGGGGATGATGGGTTGTAACCAGTGGTTTTGGGGGAAACCAACGGGGGACCTCCACTTCCGGGCTCCGATCTCTTGATCGTTAGCATCACATCAATCGTGGGGGGTAATAGTGGTTGCATCGGCAGCATCACCAGAGACGGAACCGGATCATCGCGACGCCGTTCCCGGAAAGTCACCTAGAATCCGTGCCATCCTTGCCGGCGGGCTGGTGCTGGGGGTGGGCGCAGCGATCACCTTGGCAGCGTGGAATGACTCCGAGTTTGCCCAGGGAACCTTCACCGCCGGTGCGTTCAACCTTGAGGGCAGCACGGACGGGACCGCCTTCGGGGAGAACCCCGTTTCCGACCCGGCAACTCTTGGCTTCACTGCCGCGCCAGCCAACCTTGCGCCCGGCGATGTGGTCACAGCCCCCTTCGCGGTCAGGCTGGATGGCACCACAACCAACGATGCCACGGTCACTGTTTCCACGGAAGCGTCCACCGGAGCTTTGACCGGACTGACGTACTCGCTCACGCAGTCCACCGATTTCGGGTGCGCTGAACCTGTGACGGGAACGCTGGTGACAGCCGGGCAGGCATTGGGCACGACGCCGGGCAGCGTCACCTTCGCACTGACGCAAGGAGCCGGCACGGCCGACGGCGACGCCGTGAACCTCTGCTTCCGGATCACTGCCGATGATGACCTCGTCCAATCCCAATCCGGGACCACCACCTGGGAATTCGCCGCACAATCGCAGTAATCCATGGGCCGACGAGAAGCCGAAACCAAGCGCGGTGCGGCCCTGCTCCGCATACGCGCACTCCTTGCCGGGACCTTGGTGCTGGGGCTCGGGAGCTCCGTGACCCTGGCATCGTGGACCGACAGCGACTTCGCCACGGGTTCCTTCGGAGCGAGTGCGTTCGTTACCGAATCCAATGTCACCAAGCCGTACAGCGCCGCAGGGACGTGGAGTGCCAATGATGTATCGCCCGGTGCGGCGCTGGCCTTCACGGCAACTGCCATGAGCCCCGGAAGTGTGGGCTACGCGCCGTTCGCCATCAGGACCAAAGCAACTTCCGTGGCAGGCGAAGTGGTACTTGGTGTACCTGTGGTGACCAGCAGCGGCATCGGCACTGCTGATCTGGGCGCCGCCCTGCGCTACAGGGTGGTTCGTTCTGCGACGTGCGAGGCCGCGTCGTTTACTGGGTCGCCAACGTTCGTGGTGGGCAGCGACGGCGCCAAACCGTTCACGCAAGGGCAAGCGGCCGGCGTCGTCAATCCCCTGGCCGCCGCGACAGCAACGCTGCCCGGGGCGCCCACGCAGTTCTGCTTCGAAGTGACGCTTCCGGCTGGCGCCAACAATGCCCTGCAGGGCCAAACCGCCACCGCTACCTGGCAATTTACTGCCACCTCAAGCTCATGAGCCGCCGTCGGATCCGTGGCGGTCTGCAGGAAACCGTGTTGAACATCGCTGCGGCGGGCGGCGCGGTGTGTATCCTCGCGGTGGTTTGCGCGCTGCTGTTCAACATCACGTTGATCATGTTCAAGACGGGGTCCATGTCACCGGCAATTCCGGCCGGTTCACTGGCCGTGGTCCGCGGGATCCCGGCGGATGAGATCGCCGTTGGCGATGTGGTGACCGTGGACAGGCCCGGGAAGCTGCCCATCACGCACAGGGTCCAATCGATTGTGCCTGCGGACGGAACCGCGCGAACGATCACCATGAAGGGCGATGCCAACGCCGAAGCCGATCCAGCGCCCTACACCGTGGAGAAAGCCCGACTGGTCCTCTGGTCCGTACCGGGGCTCGCGCACCCGCTGGCCGCGGCCGCCAACCCTGTGGTCCTTGGCGCCACCACCGTGGCCGTGTCCGCGTTGGTGACCTGGGTGCTGTGGCCACGGAGCCCAAGCCGACGCAAGACCGGGCAGCATGCCGCGGCGTAACTCAGTGGGGATGGCGGGTTTGCTGGGCGCACTGATGCTGGGCGCCGCGCTTGCCGCTCCGGCAGGTGCAGTCACTGTTGCCGCCAACAGCGACCCGTCCGGCTGGTTGGAGCTCGACGCCGGTCCGGCCGGCCAGGTGCATCGGCTCACCCCGGGCGGGAGCGCAGATTGGGCCATGGACGTCACTGTCCGTGGTGAGCCGGCCGCCTCCCTCGAAGTCGGGCTGATATCGGAGCCGGTGGCAACAGATGTGCTGCGGGACTTCCTCAGCGTTGAACTCCAGTCCTGCGCCCAACCTTGGATCGGAAATTCCTGCGCCGACGGCCACCGCGTGTTGATGCACCGGACATCGCTGAACAGTGTGGGTGGGGTGCGGGTGGACCTCATGGGCCCTGGCAGCTCCGAATCGGCCGATGCCCACGTCCTGCTGACGGCAACCTTGGCGGAAGATGTTCCCCGTGAAGTGCAGGGGAGCCGGACGCAGATCGTTGTGGGCTTTCACGGTTCAGGGGACGGGGATGGCAACGGTGCTGGAGCGGGCGGCGGCAACGGTGCTGGAGCGGGCGGCGGGGCCGGTTCAGGTGGGAACGCCGGGAGTGGAGGCTTTCCGGGAAACCCGGCCGGGCCGTCGTCGGGCGCTCTGGCCGATACGGGGTTTCGGCTGGGAGGATTCGCGCTCCTTGGCGTCGTTGCGGTCGCGGCCGGTTTCGGGCTGGCCCGGCTGCGGGGTGGTGTGCAGTGACTGTGTTCAAGCGGGCGCGGGTGGGACTATTGCTGGCGTTGCCCCTTGCCGTGGTGTTTTCGGTGGTGAACCCGCCGTCCGTCACGGAGGCGGCTTGGCAGCGGGGGCAGTTTTCGGCAGGCAGTTTCGGGACGGTGACCATTCCAGCGCCCACGCTGAATGGCCAGTGCACCTATGATCCCGGTTTTCTTGGCGCCGGTGCTTACGTTCGTATTCTTTGGAAACCACCAGCGGGATACACCTTGGCCAACGCCGAAGTGCAGGTGTCCACCAGCGGGCTGGGATCGGCCTTGGCTCCACTGACGGGGTATAACTTGGCCGGCAATACCACGGGGAATGCCACCTCCGGATACGTCACGGACGTCCAGACCAACCTGTTGGGCGGGTTCTTGGGCCTGGGAACGGAGCTTCAAATCGCCATCGTGATCAAGGACCTCGGGTGGACGTCCAAGTCCGCCTCCGTCGCCTCGAACGCCGGCTTGGTGGGCGGTCTCGGCGGAAACTGCCGGAATCTGCCCGCGGCGTAGTGGTCGCAAGCCTGCCGAAGTTTCCCTCGGGAAAACTTCACCCGGCCGCCTTTCAAGACGCCTTGACACCATTGAAACCGGCGTCATCGGCTAAACTTGGCTGGTAAGAGCCCCGAACTCTTGCGTATGCCAGCCCTCATGGCAGGCTGCACCGGTATCGTCGGGGCATTCTCATGTACGGCGCCAATCCATCGCGGCTTGGCCCGAAAGAATGGGGGAGGATCCCATGCCCGCTATCGTGATCGTCGGAGCCCAGTGGGGCGACGAAGGCAAAGGCAAAGCAACCGATCTGCTCGGTGGCCGCGTTGACTACGTGGTCAAGCCCAACGGCGGTAACAACGCCGGGCACACCGTGGTTGTTGGCGGTGAGAAGTATGAGCTGAAGCTCCTTCCCGCGGGCATCCTGAGCCCCAACGCCATTCCTATTATTGGCAACGGCTGCGTGGTGAACCTCGAGGCCCTGTTCCAGGAGATCGACGGCCTCGAAGCCCGTGGCGCGGATACGTCCCGCCTGCGCGTCTCGGCCAACGCCCACCTGGTTGCGCCCTACCACCAGGTTCTGGACAAGGTGACTGAGCGTTTCCTTGGCAGCCGCGCCATCGGTACCACCGGCCGTGGCATCGGCCCCGCCTACATGGACAAGGTGGCCCGCCTGGGCATCCGGGTCCAGGATGTCTTCGACGAGTCCATCCTCCGCCAAAAGGTGGAAGGCTCGCTGCGCCAGAAGAATGAACTCCTGGTCAAGGTCTACAACCGCCGTGACATCGTGGTGGACGAGATCGTGGAGTACTTCCTCGCCTTCGCTGAGCGCCTGCGTCCGCTGGTCATCGACAGCACGCTGGTCCTCAACAACGCCCTGGACGAGGGCAAGGTTGTGCTCATGGAAGGTGGCCAGGCAACGTTCCTGGACGTCGATCACGGCACCTACCCGTTCGTCACCTCGTCCAACCCCACGGCAGGCGGCGCTTCGGTCGGCTCCGGCATTGGTCCCACCCGCATCTCACGCTCCATCGGCATCATCAAGGCGTACACCACCCGTGTTGGCGCAGGACCGTTCCCCACGGAACTGTTCGACGACATGGGCGTTTACCTGCAGAAGACCGGTGGCGAGTTCGGCGTGAACACCGGCCGTCCCCGCCGTTGCGGTTGGTACGACGCCGTCCTGGCCCGCCACGCTGCCCGCGTGAACGGCTTCACGGACTACTTCGTCACCAAGCTGGACGTCCTCACGGGCATCGAGCAGATCCCCGTCTGCGTTGCCTACGACGTCGACGGTGTTCGCCACGACGAAATGCCCATGACGCAGACGGAGTTCCACCACGCAGTGCCCGTCTTCGAGTACTTTGACGGCTGGACCGAGGACATCACCGGCGCCCGCACGCTTGAAGACCTCCCGGAGAACGCCCGCAACTACGTGCTGGCCCTGGAAAAGCTCTCCGGCACGCGCTTCTCGGCAATCGGCGTCGGCCCGGACCGCGACCAGACGATTGTTGTTCACGACCTGATCAACGACTAAGTCTTACTCAACCACGACGACGGCGGGTCACCTTGGTTCCTCACGGAACCGACCGGTGTCCCGCCGTCGTCGTCTCAGGGGTGAGGACGCGACCCGCCGGGCGGGGTCTGCGACCGGCCGCAGCATGGCGCCGTCGAATGGCGTACTCGGCCACCACCAGGTTGATGACCCAGGACGCCCCCATCAGGACTGCACGCGTGGTCTCGTCGGTGGGGCCCACCATCAGGATCCACGGCAGCAGCACCAGGGCTTGCGTTCCAGCTCCCAGTGCGATGGCGTAGGCGCGCGTCATCCAGGCTCCGTGCGCAGCGAAGTCCCGTCGGCGGATCGCCAGGACTCCGAGGATGATGCCCAAAACCATGGCAGTACCAAAGATCATCCGAAGAACCAGCAGTGCCTCACCGTCAGTTTCCGGCAGGGCGTAGAACAGGGACATCCACAGGCCGGACAGGCCGGCGAGCAGCCCCGCAGGAATTAGGATACGCCCGGATATTTCATGCCAGGACCGCCTGCCTCGGCGAAGTCCGGTGACCCGCCTCAGGGCAGGGACGAACTGAAAAGCCCCCAGCAGGCTGTACACCGTGACTGTGACGATGTGTGCTATCACCGGGATGGGCGAGGCGAAGAACCTGGCATTCTCCGGAGTGACGGCTGCGCCACCAGTCAGCTGAGTAAGACGCGCCGCGCCGGCGACGACAGGAATGAGGCTGAGGGCAATCAGCGCCGCAGGCACGGCCCACCCCATGCGGCGACTCCGGAAAGATGTGGTGGTTTTCGATCGCATGGCTCCGCCTCGAGGCTCTTGGTGTACGGCGTACACCTTTATGATCGAAACACTAGGTGTACGCTGTATACCTGTCAAGGCCATGCCCGGACCTTGGCTGAGAAGGGGGAGGGACGAACACATGACCCAGCTGGCGGAGGCCGCGCGGCGCGTGCCCTTGAACCGCGACCGAGTGCTGCAAGCTGCCGTCACGCTCGCTGACGAAGTAGGTCTCGAATCACTGAGTATGCGCCGGCTTGCCCAAGAACTCGGCGTAGTTCCGATGGCGCTCTACAAGCACGTCGCCAATAAGGAAGAACTCCTGGACGGCATGGTGGACACCATCGTCGGCGAGATCGACCCACCTGTGCCCGATGCCCCGTGGAAGACCATGGTCCGTCTACGGGTGCTTTCGGCCAGGGTGGCGCTCCTTCGACATCCTTGGGCCCGCCCTGTCATCGAAACCCGCACCAACACCACGCCGGCGGTCCTCGAATACATGGACTCCTTCGTGGGCATGTTCCTGGCGGGCGGATTCTCCGAGGACCTGACGCACCACGTGATGCATGCCCTGGGTAGTCGGATGTGGGGGTTCACCCAAGAGGTCTTTGACGCCTCGGCAGGGAAAGGCACCAAGGACCAGCCACGTATCACGGCGGAAGCCCAGGCTGCGATGGCCCGGCACATGGAGGAGAGCTATCCCAATCTATTTCGGATCGCTGTGGCGGCAGCGCATGACGAAGAGTCTGTGGTGGGGAATGGCTGTGACGACCAGTTCGAGTTCGAGTTTGCCCTGGACCTGCTTCTTGACGGATTCGAGCGACTCCACCAACGGAACTGGACATCAGGCGGGGGTAAGCGCGCATGAGCACAGTGGCTGAAGAAGGAGTCGGGTTCCGATCCCGGCGGGGACCTATTCTGATTGCACTGATGCTCGCGACGGGCCTGGTGGCGATCGATGCCACCATTGTTGCCACGGCGGTGCCGTCAATTGTGGAGGACATTGGCGGTTTTGCCTCGTTCCCCTGGCTCTTTTCTGCGTACCTGTTGGCGCAGGCGGTCTCGGTGCCCGTCTATGCCAAACTCTCGGACGTTGTGGGACGTAAGCCGATGATTTTGGGCGGGATTGGCCTGTTCCTGCTTGGCTCGATTCTCTGCGGGCTGGCCTGGAGCATGCCGGCGCTCATCGCGTTCCGGGTCCTTCAAGGCCTCGGTGCGGGGGCAGTCCAACCTGTGGCGATCACGATTGCCGGCGATATCTACACGCTGGCTGAGCGGGCCAAAGTTCAGGGTTACCTGGCCAGCGTGTGGGCGGTTTCCTCCGTGGTGGGACCAACGTTGGGAGGCGTTTTCGCATCGCTGGGAATCTGGCGCGGGATCTTCCTCATCAACATCCCGTTGTGCCTTCTGGCGGGTTGGATGCTCCTGCGGACCTTCCACGAGGAGGTGGAGCGGACCAGGCACCGCATCGACTATTTGGGGGCGGGGCTGCTGACGGTTTCGTTGAGCCTGCTCATTCTGGGGGCGCTTCAGGGCGGCCAGGCATGGCCTTGGGACTCCGCGATCAGCATCTCTGTTTTTGCCGGCGGGGCCATGTTGTTCGCAGCGTTTCTCTTGGTGGAAAGGAAGGCTGCTGAGCCGGTCCTGCCACCTTGGGTTGTCTCCCGCAGGCTGCTGGCGACGACGGCGATGATCTCTTTCGGCGTTGGTGCCGTCATGCTTGGGCTTACTTCCTACGTCCCAACGTTCCTGGAAGGGTCCCTGAAAACCTCACCCCTTTTGGCCGGGCTCGCCTTGGCAGCCTTGACCATTGGCTGGCCCATCAGTGCGTCTCAAGCCGGCCGGTTGTATCTCCGGATCGGATTTCGGAACACAGGCATCATCGGCATCGTGATTACGGTCATCGGCACGGCTGTCCTTGCCGTCACGGCCTCATCGCCCAGCGTCATCCTGGTGGCGGTGGCGTGCTTCATCGTTGGACTCGGACTCGGGCTGGTGGCAACGCCGAGCCTCATTGCCGCGCAAACCAGCGTCAAATGGAACGAACGCGGGGTGGTCACGGGTACCAACCTGTTTGCCCGTTCCATCGGCAGTTCCATTGGCGTGGCCGTTTTCGGTGCCATTGCCAACGCTATCTATGCCAACGGCGCCAGCGGCGGTCCCGATCCGCAAACCACCGTTTCGGCCTCGACTGCGGTATTCGTGGCTGTGCTTGTCAGCGCAGTCCTTACTGTAGCTGCGGTGCTGGCGATGCCTGCTGAGGGGAAGGGCAACACCGCCGAACCGGCCGCGAAGCCCAGCTCGGAACCCGCGAACGATTAGTCTCGAAGGCATGGATGAACTGATCACCGGCACCTTGGAAAAGTTGTTTGAAGGAACCGTCTGGGCGGAGGGTCCTCTCTGGATTCCGCAGTCGCAGACCGTTCGTTGGAGCGACATTCCCAACAACAGGATCCTTGAGTTCTCGCCTTCTACCGGCGCGACGCGCGAGTACGCCGCCGGCGTCGAATACACCAACGGGCGGACGCTGGACCGTGACGGCAGCGTGGTGCAGTGCAGCCACGGCCGCAGGCGCATTGAGCGGGACCACGACGGCGTGGTGACGCCGATCGTTGAAGCGTTCGGTGAGCATCGGCTCAACTCGCCCAACGATGTTGTCGTGGCTGGGGATGGCACAGTCTGGTTTACCGATCCTCCCTATGGAATTCTTCCCGGGACGGTGGAAGGGCACGAAGGTGAGCAGGAGTACGGCGGTTGCTACGTCTTCCGCTTCGACCCGGAAACGGAAGAGCTGACTCCCGTGGTCACGGATCTGGTCCACCCCAACGGGCTGGCGTTCTCCCCGGATGAGTCGCTCCTGTATGTGGCTGACACGGCGGGTCCGGCCTTGGGAGTGCCGTTCCGGATTGCTGTCTACCCGGTCAACGGTGGCTCGTGCGGCACTGGCAGCACATTCGTTGAGCTCGAAGACGATTCGGCCTCGGACGGCTTCCGTGTGGACATCGAGGGTCGCGTGTGGACATCGGCGGGCTCGTCAGTGCGCGTCTACGCCCCCAGCGGTGCGCTGCTGGCCGCCGTCGAAGTCCCTGAAAAGGTCTCCAATCTCTGCTTCGGAGGGGCCGACGGTCAAGATCTTTACCTCACAGCCACAACGTCCTTGTACCGGCTCCGGACCTCGACACGGGACACGACCATGAGAGTACCCTGAACACAGCACCCGCCACTGCTATCGAGGGAGTGAACGTGTCAGGCAGCAACCCCGATCCATACGAAGACAAAATCACCGGCTTGGAGCCGGGTGGAGGGGTGCCGCCAGGGGAGACCCCTCCCGGCGAAGCCTCCACCGCCGGCCCCCAGGGCCATGACGAGGGTGGCCCACGAAAGGGCACGCAGTTCCTGTGGCTGGCGGCCATCGGTGCCGGCGTCCTGCTGACGCTGCTGTTCTTCATCGGCTACATCGTCGGCTTCTTCGACTAAGCCGCGGTGGGATGGGGCATCATTCGGTGGAACGGGCCGCCCTTGGCCTAGGCGGTGGCCTCTTGTGAGTTCCCTCCCATAGCGTCCACCAGACGTTCCCGCGCCCGGCCCAGGTGTTCGTCGAGTAGAGCGGCGGCGGCGTCGGGCTGGCCGGATTCGATCAGTTCCAGGATCTTCTGGTGTTCTGCGTGAATCAACGAGGTGTCCAACAGGTGCAGCGTCTGTACCCGGACCATGCACATGCGGACCTCACCCACCAAGGAACGGTACATCCGGCTGATGCGCTGGTTCCCAACGGCGTCAATCAAGCTGGTGTGGAAGCGCATGTCAGGTTCCACCACGTCCAAAGGAGTGCCGCTCCGCAGCGCAGCAATGTCACGGTTGGCCTGGACTGCTGCCTCCGGCACTTCCTTCTTGAGGGCAAGCCGCCGCAACACCTCGCTTTCGAGGTAGGCCCGTGCGAGATAGATGTCGCGCACTGCCGCCGGTCCGAGCTCCACCACGCGCGCGGTTTTGTGCGTTCCCCGCTCCAGCAGACCCTCGGGTACAAGCTTCTCGATCGAAGCTTTGGCCGTGGGGCGGGCTACTTCGTAGGATGTGGCGACGTCCGTTTCCGTCAACGTATCGCCGGGACGCAGGTCGCCTGAAAAGATGCGGCTCCGCAGATCGGCCGCGACGGCATCGACTATTGATACGGCTGAAACTCGGCCCGGCAACAAGGTCTCCTTGAGTTGAGAAAGGCTCTTTCGAGTCAATTTTGCCAGACAAGTCAACAACGCAAGCTTGACCACCATGTGTACTTGTTAGACAATTAACTCACGACTTGACCGCTCCCACACCTAATTGGATGGTGCCCTGGTTGGCCTCACTAAGCCTTGCTGGCTTCCGTGCCGCGGTGCCGGATCCCGCCGCAGTAAGTACCCGGGCCATCGATCTCCACGCCAATGCCCATGACGCCTCGCATTTCCTGTTGATTCCCCAGGCTGTGATCACAGCGAAGTCGGCTTCCGACGTCGGAGGTTTGTTGCGAGCCAGCGCAGCCCAGGGCGTGCCGCTGACGTTCCGTTCCGGAGGAACCAGCTTGAGCGGGCAGGCGGTCACCGATGGCGTGTTGGTGGATGTTCGCCGGAACTTCAGGGACATTGAGGTGCTCGACGACGGCGCCCGCGTTCGCGTCCAGTCTGGCGTTACCGTTCGGGCCCTGAATGCGAGGCTCGCGCGCTACGGCCGGAAGTTCGGGCCCGATCCGGCCAGCGAAGCGGCGTGCACAATAGGCGGGGTAGTAGCCAACAATTCCTCCGGCATGAACTGCGGCACCGTGGACAACACGTACCGCACCTTGGAGTCGCTGACCGTAGTGCTGCCTTCCGGGACGGTCATAGACACCGGGGCGCCCGATGCCGGGGAAAAGCTCCGCACCGTTGAGCCGGATCTCTACCAAGGCCTGGCGCAGCTGGCCGAGCGGGTCCGGACCAACCCGGACTCTGCCCAAAGGATTCGGCAGCAGTTTTCCATGAAGAACACCATGGGCTACGGGCTGAACTCCCTGCTGGACTTCCGGAACCCGGTAGACATCATGGCGCACCTGATCATCGGCAGCGAAGGCACCCTGGGATTCGTGGCTGAGGCGGTTTTCCGGACCATTCCGCGGCTCCAGCATGCTGCGGCGGGCCTGCTGGTATTCCCGGACCTTGAGGCAGCAAACGCCGCGCTGCCCGGGCTGGTGGAAACAGGAGCGGCCACCATTGAACTGATGGATGCGTTGTCACTCAAGGTGGGCCAGACGCTCAAGGGAACGCCCGCCGTCGTCCATGACATAGCGGTCCGTGACCATGCCGCCCTCCTGGTGGAGTACTCCGCACGCAGCGCGGGTCAGCTGGACGAACTTCAGGCCGGCGGTTCGGGTATTCTGCAGAGCCTGGGCTTGTCAGCACCCGCGCACTTCACCGCCGATGCCAAGGAACGCGGCCAGTTGTGGCAGCTGCGAAAGGGACTCTATGCTTCCGTAGCCGGCGCGCGCCCCCAAGGCACCACGGCCCTGTTGGAAGACATTGTGGTGCCGGTGCCCGTGCTGGGCCGTACCTGCCGGGGCCTGATAGGGCTGTTTGACAAGTACGGGTACAGCAACAGCGTGATCTTCGGCCATGCCAAGGACGGCAACGTCCACTTCATGCTGACCGACGGCTTTGCTTCGACGTCCGAACTGGACCGATACAGCGCCTTCACCGAGGACATGGTGGACCTCGTCCTTGCCGAAGGAGGATCGTTGAAGGCCGAACACGGCACGGGGCGGGTCATGGCCCCGTTCGTCCGCCGGCAATACGGCGACGAACTCTACGACGTCATGCGCACCATCAAGCGGCTCTTCGACCCCGCAGGCATGCTGAACCCGGGTGTGGTGATGGATGAGGACCCGGTGGCCCACCTCCGGCATATCAAGACAGCGCCGCCAGTAGCGGAGGAAGTGGACCGTTGCGTTTCCTGCGGCTATTGCGAACCGGTGTGTCCCAGCAAGGACATCACGCTCACTCCGCGACAGAGAATCGTCACGTTGCGTGCCATCGAATCTGCGCGACTGGTTGGGGACATGGCGCTGGTGAAGGAGCTTGAGAGCGACTACGGGTACGAATCCGTGGACTCCTGCGCCGTGGACGGCATGTGCCAAACTGCCTGCCCGGTGGACATCAACACAGGATCGCTGGTGAAACGCCTGAGGAAAAACGACGCCGGCAAACTCGCCAACGGCGCGTGGAACGCTGCTGCCAAGCATTGGGAAGGGGTCACCCGAGGGGCAGCCCTTGCCCTGACGGTGGTGGACAAGCTTCCGGCCGCCGTCATCGAGCCACCCAATAAAGCGGCGCGCGCTGTCCTGGGGACAGATACTGTACCCCTTTACTCCGCGGAGCTTCCGGGCGGAGGTTCAACGCGGAAACGCCCTGCGCAGTCGGGGCACGTTGACGCTGTGTATTTCCCTGCCTGCGTCAACACCATGTTCGGGCCGGCAGTGGCATCACCTGAAGCCGGCGGACGCGGCGTGCAGTACAGCTTCGAGCAGCTTTCCGCCCGGGCAGGCATCACGCTTCTGGTGCCGCAAGGGATTGACGGCCTTTGTTGCGGAACGCCGTGGTCCTCCAAGGGGATGGCGGACGGCCAGGAAACCATGAAAGCGAAAACCGTGGCAGCGCTCCGGCAAGCGACACGTGATGGCGAGCTGCCCATCGTCTGTGACGCATCGTCCTGCACGGAAGGCCTGCGCCATGCGGTGGAATCGGACGTCCCGGAGGAGGGCCAGGCTCCGCTGCGAATCGTGGACGCCGTGGACTTCGCCGCAGAACAAATACTGCCACGGCTGCCCGAGCACCAAAAGCTCCAATCCCTTGCCCTGCACCCCACGTGCTCCTCGACCCGAATGGGTCTCAATGAGGCGCTGGGCGTGGTTGCCGGTGCCGTGGCGGAACGCGTGGACATCCCGGAAAACTGGGGTTGCTGTGCGTTCGCCGGTGACAGGGGAATGTTGCATCCGGAACTGACGGAATCGGCAACCGCGCGTCAAGCAGCGGAGGTAGTGGACCTGAACGCTGCAGCCCACGCCTCCTGCAACCGAACCTGCGAACTTGGCATGACACGGGCAACGGGTTCCCAATACCGGCATGTGCTGGAGCTACTGGAAGAGGTCACCCGACCCTGACCACTGTTACTCCACAAGCTTGCCGGCCACGGAGTCGTCAGCATCGGCTTCGGCCAGGTCCCGGAAGGAATCCGGAGCCGGAGGCAGACTTTCGAACGTGACGCCCTCATCCGTTGACCAGATGAAGTTGCCCTGCAGTGACGGATCTGCCGCGGGGAAGTCAGCACGGTTGTGGGCGCCACGGGTTTCGCGTCGTTCGAGCGCGCACTCCAGTGTGGCTCGTGCCGCCAAAAGGGAACCAAGAAGGTCGAAGGCGTGGGCCAGGTCATCAAAACCTGCGATGTCCGGGTGGGCGGTGACCAGCTGGGCGCGTTCCTCCAGCGCTGCCAATTTCGCCAGTCCTTGTTCCAGTCCCTGTTCAGTGCGCACCACGCCCGCATGCTCGGTCATGAGGTTCCGCAGTTCACGCTGGAGTCGCCGGGCGGACTCTGTTCCGCGGTCATTGAGCAGTGACTGCATTTCACTGCGGGCTATTCCCACTATGGCAGGATCCCTGACGATATGGGTGTGCGAACGGACGTAGCCGGACACATGCTCGCCGGTAATACGACCGTAAACGAGCAGCTCAATCAGGGAGTTGCCGCCGAGGCGGTTGGCACCGTGCAGCCCGGAAGAGGCCTCGCCAATGGCGTAGAGGCCGTTCACGCCTGTGCCATGGTCCTCCGGTGCAACCCAGACTCCACCCATGGAGTAGTGGGCAGTGGGAGCGATTTCGATTTTGGTGGTGGTAATGTCCAGCATTTGCAGGTCGATCATGGTGCGGTAGACCCGTGGCAGCTTTTCCATGATGGTTTCCCGCGGCAGGTGGGACACGTCCAGGTAAACGCCGCCTTTCTGGGTCCCTCGGCCCTCGGCGACTTCGGTGAAGGCGGCCAGCGCGACCCGGTCCCGGGTGGAAAGCTCCATGCGTTCGGGGTCATAGCGTTCCATGAAGCGCTCTCCCAGGGCGTTGGTGAGAATGCCTCCTTCGCCTCGCGCTGCCTCCGAGACCAAGGTGCCGGCGGCGTCGTCGGGCTCCAACAGCCCTGACGGGTGGAACTGAACCAGTTCGGCGTCGCGGATCCGTGCACCGGCCAAGGCCGCGAGGCGGAAGGAATCGCCGGTGTTCTCATCCCGCCGGGATGAGGTGTGCCGCCAGATGCGGGTATGTCCGCCAGCGGCCAGGATCACGGCATCGGCGTGGATCTGCACAGGGGTGCCGTCCACGATGTCGAATCCGTAGGCGCCGAAAATGGTGCCGTCGGCCACGAGCAAGCGCGTGATGTAGACAGTGTCGATGATGGGTATGTTCAACTCTGCCGCCCGGCGCATCAGCGTGCGCTGGATCTCCAAGCCGGTGTAGTCCCCGGCGTAGGCCGTGCGGCGATACTTGTGCGCGCCGAAGAAGCGCTGGGAAATGCGCCCGTCCTCCTCCCGGGCGAACGGCATTCCCCACCGTTCGAGGTCCTCGATGCCTTGAGCCGCGTTGCGGGCTACCGTCTCCACAATGGAGGGGTCGGCAAGGAAGTAGGACTCCCGCAAGGTATCGGCGGCATGCTGCTGCCAGCTGTCCTCGGGATCCATGGTGCCCAGTGCAGCGTTGATGCCGCCGGCGGCCAGGCTCGTGTGGGCGTCGTGCTTGCGACGTTTACCCACAGCCAGCACCTGGACCCCTCGCTCGGCGAGTTCAATCGAGGCGCGCAGACCGGCGCCACCGGTACCAATAACCAATACCGAAGTGGACATAAGACGTTCTGGAGTGGTGGTGGAGTTCATGTTTTCCACGGTAGAAGGAGCCGCTTCATGTATCCAATGAATTATTTGAGTCAGCTTGATGCATTTATGCTATGAAGATGAAGCTGGAACACTTGCGCTCATTTGAGGCAATCGCCAGAGTGGGGCACTTCACACGCGCGGCCGAGCAACTGTACCTCGCACAACCTTCCCTCAGCAGGCAGATAGCGGCGTTGGAATCCGATCTTGGAGTGGCCTTGTTCCACCGCGGGCCTTCCGGGGCCACCCTGACAACTGCGGGAGAGCTCCTGCTCCCCATAGCCCGGCGCATGCTCGGTGACGCAGAGACTGCACAGGAGCAGATGAACGAGCTCACGGGATTGCGCAGGGGGCGCGTTCGCCTGGGCGCCCCGCCTACTCTGTGCGTGTCACTCGTGGCCGATGTTCTGGCCGCTTTCCGTAGTGCGCATCCCGGAGTTGAATTGCATATCACCGAAGGCGGTTCGCGCTCCTTGGTTGGTGCCCTGAATGAGAGTGCTCTGGACCTGGCCCTGGTGGTTACCCGAGGCGCAGACCCCGCCGTGCAGGGCACCGAACTGATTCCGCTGCTGACCGAGGAACTGGTGGTTGTCTCCGCCACGGAAATGCCGTCGCGGGAAGAAATCACCCTGGAAGAACTGGCCAACATCCCGCAGGTGGCATTCAACCGCAGCTATGAGCTGCGGATGTCCACCGACGCCGCCTTCTCCGCCAGAGGCCTGGAGCCGGTGATCGCCGTCGAGGGCGCTGAGATGGATGCCGTGCTGCGCTTCGTCGAAAGGGGACTGGGAGTGGCAGTGGTTCCAGCAATGGTGGTCATCGGCCGGCCCGGGTTGCGCAGCACCCGCCTGGTCAACCCTTCGCTGAGCCGAACCGTCAACCTGGCACGCCGTCATGACATCGCTCCATCCGCCGCTACGGCAGCAATGCAGGAGTTCATTTTCGGCACCGTGGACCGGCTCGCCGCACCCGGCACCGAGCTTGCACGTTTGGTCACCCCAACGCGGCGCCGGTAACGGACGTCAGATCAGGCCGAGTTCAGCTACGGCAGCCCGCTCTTCGGAAAGCTCAGCGGCAGTAGCGTCCATTTTCCTGCGGCTGAACGGGTTCACGTCCAGGCCCTGGACAATTTCCCAGTCTCCGCCCGAGGTAGTCACCGGGTATGAGTACACCAAACCTTCGGGGACCCCATATGATCCATCGGACGCGACCGCCATGGAAACCCAATCGCCCTCGGGTGTGCCGAGCAGCCAGTCGCGGGCTGCGTCGACGGTTGCTGACGCTGCCGATGCCGCTGAGGACGCACCCCGGGCATCGATGATCGCGGCACCTCGCCTGGCAACCGTGGGGATGAAGTCATTCTCGATCCAGTCCTGATCATTCACTACCTCGGCCGCGTTCCGGCCGGCGACCTCTGCGTGAAAGATGTCCGGATACTGCGTCGCAGAATGATTGCCCCAGACAGTCATTTTGCGGATATCCCCCACCTTGACTTGGGTCTTTTTAGCGAGCTGTCCAATGGCGCGGTTGTGATCAAGGCGGGTCAGGGCGCTGAACCGCTCGGCGGGGATATCCGGGGCGTTGCTCATCGCAATCAAGGCGTTGGTGTTGGCCGGGTTGCCCGTCACGCCGATACGGACATCGTCGGCGGCGACCCGGTTCAGCGCCTTGCCTTGTGCTGTGAAAATAGCGCCATTGGCACTGAGCAGGTCGCCGCGTTCCATGCCTTGGGTGCGCGGACGTGCGCCAACGAGCAAGGCAAGGTTGACGCCGTCGAAAATGTGGTCGGCGTCGTCGCCGATTTCAACCGAGTCGAGTGCGGGAAACGCGCAGTCATCGAGCTCCATCACCACACCCTCCAGTGCCTTCAACGCTGGCGTGATCTCCAGGAGTCGGAGTTGCACTGGCGTATCGGCGCCAAAGAGGGCGCCGCTGGCGATCCGGAAGAGGAGGCTGTAGCCGATCTGGCCGGCCGCGCCAGTCACAGCGATCTTAATGGGCGTGCTCATGTCGCGTTCTCCTTGCTGGTGGGCTTTGCAAGCTGTATGTCATGCTGCCACAGGGCTGGTCAAGGACTAACCGCGACCTAGCTGGAAGAACGCGAAATCGCCGGAAAGTTGCCATCGATCTGGCAGCTTTCCGGGGATTTCGGTGCACGGACACCTGTCAGCGGGCTTCGAGGTCCTCCAGTGACTTGCCCTTCGTGTCAGAGGACATGAGGGTGGCTACGGCTGAGACGAGGCAGATCCCGAGGGTGGTCAGGCCGATGACCAGGGGGATGTTCGCTGATCCCGGGGGAGCGATCGCCGTGAACAGGCTGGGGAAGAAGGACGCGATCATGAGCCCGATGTTCTGGGAGACCGCGAAGCCGGTGACCCGCATCCGCATGGGGAACTGCTCCTGGAAGAACGTGGCGAACGTGGCGTTCCACATCTGGAAGAGGATGCCCTGCACGATCACCACGCAGAGGAACACCAAGGGCAGGCTGCGCTGTTCGATGGCCCACAGGTAGCCCACGGTCAGCAATCCGCCGGCAATGCCGCCGGCCACCATCAGCGTCCGCCGGCCGATCTTGTCGGACAGGGCGCCGAACAGAGGGATGGTCAGCACTGCGGCCACGTTGGCTGCCAAAGTTACCCAGAGGAACTCGCTACTGGAGAAGCCGATGCCGTACCCCTTCTGGGTAGCGAAGGAGACACCGAAGATGAGGGTTGCCATGCCGATCACGTTGGTGAAGGTCATGATGATGCATCGGACCAGAACCCAGGGGTGGGTGCGCAGGAGGTCCACCAGCGGGAAGCGTCGTTTGGCGGCGGCGTCCTCGGACTGTGCCAGGTAGGCGGGAGGCTCTTCCACGCGGCGGCGGATGACGTAGCCTGCGATGATCACCACGGCGCTGAGCAGGAACGGCAGGCGCCAGCCCCAGGAGTGGAACTGCTCTTCCGGGAGGAGCGCAGCGAGCGGAATCAGGACGGCTGTGGCCAAAATGGATCCCACCTGCGTACCTTGCAGGCTGAAGCTGGCGAAGAAGCCGCGCCTCGCATCAGGCGAGTGCTCCACGATCATTGCGCTGGCGCCACCGAGTTCCCCTGCGACGGCGAATCCTTGAATCAGCCGGAGAATCACCAAGAGGACGGGGGCGAGGAGGCCCACTTGCCCGTATGTGGGCAGCAGCCCCACGGCGAAGGTTGCGAAGCCCATGAGCAGCATCGCGAAAACCAGCACCTGCTTGCGTCCGTGCCGGTCACCATAGGCTCCCAGGATCACGGCACCGAGCGGGCGGGAAACGTATCCCACCGCGTAGGTCGCCAACGAGGCGATAATGCCGACCGTGGGATTTTCGGTAGGGAAGAAGATGGTGGGAAACAGCAGCGTGGCCGCCAGTGAATACAGGGCGAAGTCGTAATACTCCAGCGCGCTTCCAATCCAACCGCTCATGGCGGCCTTCTTGGGATCTTTTTGGCCCGTTGCGGGTTGGGGGGAGGTGCTGAGGTCCCTCCGGTGCGTGACTGTCACGTCGCTGTACTCCTCTGGCGTCGTTGGCAAGGAACAAGAACTCTTCCCATCCAGGACTGAACAAAGTGGTTATTCAGCGTGAGGAAGGTTACATCTTGAATCGATTCATAAAGCATAGAACGTGATGTGCACTACGTCAACGCACGACGGCGGCAGGCGCCTTCGGTTCGCATGGAACCAAAGCTGGCCTACCGCCGTCGTGCGTCTTGTTTTGAGGTGTGAGGGCTACTTCGCCAGGAAGCGGAGGAGGACCTCGTTGATTTCAGCGCCGTGCGTCCAGAGCATGCCGTGCGGGGCGTCCTCGATTTCGACGTATTCGGCGGAGGGAAGCCGCTTGGTGAATTCACGGCCAGTGGCATCGATCGGCAGGATGCGGTCGTCGGTGCCGTGGATGATCAGCGACGGAACGGTGACCTTCTCGATGTCCGAGCGGAAGTCGGTGAGCCAGGAATCCACTACGGCGAAGGATGCGTACCAGGACGAGCCTGCGGCCACGTTCCATGAATTCCGCAGGGCTTCTTCGCTGAGGCGGTTGCCCAGGAAGTTATCGGTGTTGAAGAAGTCGTTGTAGAAGTTGGTGAACCAGGCATAGCGGTCCTCGATCGCGGCGTTGCGGATGCCGTCGAACACCGAAGACGGGACGCCGGTGGGGTTGTCCTCGGTCTGCAGGAGGAAGGGTTCAAGGGAGGCGAGGAAGGCGGCCTTGGCTATCCGGGCCTCGCCGTAGGTGCCGATGTAGCGCCCGACTTCGCCGGTTCCCATGGAGAAGCCCACCAGCACGACGTCCTGCAGATCCAGGGTTTCAAGGACGGTGTTGAGGTCGGCTGCAAAGGTGTCGTAGTCGTAGCCGGTGGTGGGCTTGCTGGACTTGCCGAACCCGCGGCGGTCGTAGGTGATGACGCGGTAGCCGGCGTTGAGGAGGGCTGCGGACTGCTTCTCCCAAGAGCCGCCGTCCAGTGGGTAACCGTGGATCAGGACTACGGGCTGACCTGTTCCGTGGTCTTCGTAGTAGAGCTCAATGTCCGTGGTGTTCTCCGTGCCAACCTTGATGAAACCCATGATTTGTCCCTTTTCTCAAAGTGGAGAACGTTCGTTCTCCGTCTGTGTTCTCAATAGTAGAGAACGCTCGTTCTCTTTGCAAGTAGAATGGATACATGAATATTTCCGAGGTCCGCGAACGCATCGTTGCCACTGCTGACGAGCTCTACAACGCCAAGGGAATCCAGGCCGTTGGGATGGACGAGTTGCGTTCCGCTGCCGGGGTTTCGCTGAAGAAGCTCTACGGGGAATTCCCGTCAAAGAGCAGCATTGTCATGGCGGTGCTGGAGCATCGGCACCAGTCCTGGACCGAAGGGCTGGACGCTACAGTCCAGCAGGCCGGGACGCCGCGGGAGCGCCTCCTTGCCATCTTCGACTACCTTGCCGGCTGGTTCTGCCAGGACTCATTCCGCGGGTGCGGGTTCATCAACAGCTTCGCCGAACTGGGTGCCGTGAGCCCCGAGGTTGCCGACTATGCGCGGAAGCACAAGGAGTCGTTCCAAGAGTACGTCGCCCGCCTGGCGGTAGAGGCCGGCGCCCCGGCTTACTTGGCGCCGCAACTGGCAATCCTCGCGGAGGGCGCGCAGACGACGGCGGCCATCGCTGGAACGTCCGACGCTGCCGGACAAGCGCGCCAGGCGGCCGAGGTCCTCATCGACGCGGCCTTGGGTGTTGCCTAGGCTGGATTAGGACTGGCTGGAGCGTATCCGGCTCGATTGGCGGGATAGCAGAACGGCGTCGCCGGGACTAGGCTTCTGGGATGCGCCGAACGGCGCGTCAGGAAGAAGACCATTCGTGTTTGAAGTCCCCAGCATCCTGTTCCTTTCGGCAGGCGTTGCGGTGTTGGCCGCTGCTGTCTTGCCGAAGTTGTTGCAACGAATGCCGCTGTCCATGCCCATGGTCTTCCTGGGCAGCGGCATGCTCGCGTTCACCTTGCTTCCCGAGCTGCCGGACCCGGACCCCGTTCAGTATGGCGAGTTCACCACGCATCTGACGGAGATCTGCGTCATCATCTCCCTGATGGGGGCCGGTTTGGCGTTGGACCGTCCGTTCCGCTGGCGTGGATGGTCCACCACGTGGCGCTTGCTCGGTATCGTCATGCCCTTGTGCATCCTGGTGATGACGCTCCTGGGGCTGTGGGTGCTGGGCTTGGGGCTCGCCGCAGCCATCCTCGTGGCAGCCGCGATCGCGCCCACGGACCCTGTGCTCGCTTCGGAAGTGCAGGTAGGCAGGCCCGCGGACAGCGAGGAGGACCCGGACGAAGACGAGGTTCGTTTCGCCCTGACCTCCGAGGCGGGTTTGAATGACGGGCTCGCCTTCCCGTTCGTATATCTCGCCATTCTCATCAGCCTGGTGGGGGCCTCCCCTGCCGGTTGGCTGGGGGAGTGGGTTGCTGTGGACGTTCTGTGGCGAACTGTTGCCGGTGTGCTGATTGGGTACGGTACGGGCAAGTTGCTGAGCTTGGTCTTTTTCGCTGCCAAACGCAAGAGTCTTCGCCTATCCGAGCATTCTGAAGGTTTTGTGGCCTTGGCGGCGACCTTCCTGGCCTACGGAGCAACGGAGATGGTGTCGGGCTATGGGTTCGTCGCAGTTTTCATTTGCGCCCTGGCCATTCGATCCGCTGAACGCAACCACGCGTACCACCAAGTGCTGCACAGCTATGTGGAGCAGTTGGAACGCCTCATGACAGTAGTGATCCTGGTCCTCCTTGGGGGCGCCATAGCCCGCGGCTTATTGGAGGGGATTGGCTGGACGGAGCTGATGGTCGCCCTGGCGTTCCTTTTGGTTGTCCGACCTTTGGCTGGATGGCTCGGGCTCATGCGCGGAAAGACAGGTCCCCGCGAACGCCTGGCTATTTCCTACTTCGGAATTCGCGGGATCGGGTCCCTTTTCTACGTTGCCTTCGCGCTGAGCCATGGAAACTTCGAGGCCGAGGCCCGCGAATTGTGGGCGCTGGTCGGTTTGGTGGTGTCTTTGTCGATCGTGGTGCATGGCGCCACAACTGCGCCCTTGATGAATCGACTGGACCGTTTGCGTGTTGCCGAAGCGCGCAAGCAACATGGCGATGAAGGTCGCGCTCCAACCACTGCCGTATAGGACAAGGACGGCGGGAGGACCAAAATCCGCACTTTAATAAATATTTTGGAGAAATTATTCGCCTGCTTTTGTTCTTTCATGAACGCCTATTTATCAGCATGCTGATGGTCTGAACAGGCGCGATGTTCTTCCGGCAGTATTTTCGGCTGCATGCTGACCTGCACGCCGAGCTTCTTTCGGCTCCGTGGCCCCCTAGGCACGCTAAATGTGTGCGCGTACAGTCCGCTGTATAGCTCCCCCACACTCTGTCGGGCAGTTGCTTTGGGGCGTTTGCCCTGCTGGGGAAGGAACTGCCGTGCGCCACAGCTCTGCGCAAAAAGACCCACGTGTTCGAGCCACTGGATCGAGCCGCCGCCGAACAGGAACCGCGATTGGGGCTGCATCAGGAGTGCTTCTCCTTGCGGGAGCCATCATGTTGCAACAGGTTCCCGCGTTCGCGGCCACGACTGTCCAACTGGGCACCGCAGCGCCGTATTCAGTGTTGGCCGCCACCACCGTGACCAACACGGGTCCGAGCACTCTCCAGGGAGACCTGGGCCTCAGCCCGGGCACTGCCATCACCGGGTTTCCGCCTGGCATCGCTGCCGGGACTACGCACGCAGCGGACGCTGTCGCTCTGCAGGCACAATCAGACCTGACGACGGCGTACAACAACGCCGCAGGCCGGCCGCTCACGGCCAGCGTGTCCGGCGACCTGGTAGGCCAAACGCTGAGGGAGGGCGTGTACAAGTCAACGTCTTCTTTGGCGCTCAGCGGACAGTTGACGTTGGATGGTCAGGGCAACCCGGCCTCTGTGTTCGTTTTTCAGGTTGCCTCGACTCTGATCACAGCGTCAGCCAGCAGCGTTGTCCTCATTAACGGAGCCCAAGCCTGCAACGTGTTCTGGCAGGTGGGCAGCTCGGCTACATTGGGCACCGCTTCGAGGTTCAAGGGTTCTGTTCTGGCCCTGACGTCCATCACTGCACAAACCAACGCGAGGGTTGAGGGGCGGCTCCTGGCCCGGAATGGACAGGTGGCCCTCGACACCAACGTGATCACTACCCCTGCCTGCGCCACGACTCCGACGACGTCAGCACCCCCCGGGACTGTGACGCCGACTGCGACCGAAACGGCAACCGAAACGGCGACGGCGACGCCGACGGCGACCGAAACGGCAACCGAAACGGCGACGGCGACGCCGACTGTGACCGAAACCGCGACTGAAACGGCGACCGCGACGGCGACGGCGACGCCGACGGCGACGGCGACGGCGACGGCGACGGCGACGGCGACCGAAACTGCGACGGCGACGGCGACGGCGACGGCGACCGAAACTGCGACGGCGACGCCGACGGCGACCGAAACGGCAACCGAAACCGCGACGGCGACGCCGACGGCGACCGAAACGGCGACCGAAACTGCGACGGCGACGGCGACTGCGAGCGAAACGGCGACTGAGACCAGTCGACCGACGAGAACAGCGACTGCTACCAGGACGGCACCTGTGACAGGGCCTTCCGATACGGCCACTACCCAGACCACCACTACGGATCAGGCGGTTCCCTTGGCTGGAACCGGCGGCCGCAACCAGGGCACGAACGTGGACACTGCCACTGTGTCCAAGGCCAGCTCCGTAAGCCGGACAACAATCCTTGGAACAACGTTCGTCGTCCTTGGCGGGGCGGGCATCCTTTTCCTGGCAGTCCGGCTGCTGATGAACGGACGCGTACGAAGCCAGGAGAAGTAGCGGGGTGCGGCGTCAACCCGTCCAACGCGGGAGGCACCGCCGCACGCTTGTTTCGGCCTTGATAGGCAGGAAACGGTGGAGGAGGGTGGCGTTCGCCACCCTCCTCACCGCGGCGCTGCTGGCCCTCCTGTTTCCTGCATGGTGGTCAGCGCAGGCAACCTCAGCCAACCGCGGCGCCCTGACTGTCACGTCAGATGCCCCGGCTTCGACGGCTGCTGACCCTTTACCCGCGAAGTCCCCAGCCCTGACGCCACCTGTATCGTCCGGACCGTCCCAAGAGCCGAAGCAGAAAGGTGGGTTGAAGGACGGTTCTCCGCCACTGCACATCACCTACGGAGCGGTGGGGCTGGACCAAAATGTGGTGCCGCTGACTCCCACCGCGGAGGAACTCCGGCTTGGCGCAATCGTCCCGCCGCACACATCGAATGCCTATTGGCTCAGCCCTTATGGGATGCCGGGCGGAGGCTCCACGAACACCACCTACATTGTTGGCCACAGCCTGGAGGGTCAGCCTTCTCCATTCAACAACATCAGCGAACACGCAAAGCCGGGTGATCTACTCACCGTCACCACGGCAGAAGGGCACTTGGGTTACAGGATTGATGCGGTCACCACCGAGTACAAGGACACCTTGAAGGACAGCGCCATCTGGGACAAGCAGCCAGGGCGCCTGATGGTCATCACGTGCTTTACGGCTGATCTTTGGGGTAAGAACATCATCGTTCAGGCGAGTCCTTTGCCACCGCACTAGTCGATGGCTACATGCATGCCGGACTGCGGTGAACCCTGGGGGCATGGAAGACTGGACGCATGTCTCCCCGTCCCATGAAACCGCGACCCCAATCCCATGCCGTTGATAGTCAAGGCAAACCGCAGAGCAGCGGGCGGCGCCACCTCGCGCTGAGGCTCGACGACGCGTGGCTTGGTTTTCAGACACGTCTTGCCATCCGGCGTGGCCGGGTGGAGACCGTGATCCCGTACACCGGCTATGGCTCCACATCCTGGGTTCGGGTGTTGGCGCGCGTAGTCCGCAGTGATCCCAGGGATGCGGCAGGCCACGCCAAACCGCTGCAGGAAAGCATGCGTGGTTGGCGCAACTTCACGAGTGCGCCCGTGGCAAACGCAGCCGTGCAGGTGACGATTGCAGGGACCGTTCACGAGGTGGTCGCCGACCGTGGAGGTGTGGTGGACGCGCGGATTCCTGTCGTTCTTGACGCCGGCTGGCACACCATCACCCTCCGGTCCGGGGAATCGCGGATCGTGGAGGCTCCCATCGAGATCGTCGCGGACGATGCCGACTTCGGTGTGGTCTCCGATATCGACGACACAGTGATGGTGACCGCCCTGCCGCGTCCCTTCCTGGCCGCCTGGAACACCTTCGTCCTCAACGAGCATGCGCGGACGCCCACCCCGGGCATGGCTGTACTGTACGAGCGCATTGCCCGGACTGCCCCCTCGGCGCCCGTGCTGTATTTGTCCACCGGAGCTTGGAACGTCGCTCCGACGCTGTCGCGGTTCCTCTCCCGTAATTTGTATCCCGCGGGTCCTAAGCTGCTGACTGACTGGGGCCCTACTCCTGACCGCTGGTTCCGCAGCGGCCAGGAGCACAAGAGGAACTCCCTTGAGCGACTCGCGGAAGAGTTCCCCCACATCAAATGGTTGTTGGTGGGCGACGACGGACAACATGATGAAGCCATCTACTCGGAGTTCGCCCAACGGCATCCTGAGAACGTCAAGGCCATCGCCATCCGACAACTCTCTGCCGGTGAAGCGGTGCTTGCGGGTGGTCGTTCAAAGTCCGGCGGCCAGCCGACACCCGGCGTGCCATGGATTTATGCTCCGGATGGCGCAGGAATGTCGGCCCGGCTTGAGGAGTTGGGCGTTATCCGGAGCGAGGTCCGCTCCGCCGATGATCCGGAGGAAGGCGAAGTGGGCACGGCATCGGAGTGATGACTACACGACGTCGATGAACACCGGGTTGGCGTAGAACCAGGTGTCCGTCCACGGATCAGCATCCCCGAGGTTGTCACCGTGCCGGATGGGGCCGGCGGGGTCTACGGATGCGCCGTAGTATCCAGCGCCGTGCCGGTTTCCATCACTCCCGCGAAGACGGAAATAGCAGGACTTCTGGACGTCCTTGATGACGTGCTTGATGGTGAACGTGCCGCTGCGCCCTGAAACGTCCAGCTGCTTCCACACAGTGGTTCCCGGCGCCTTCAACGTGTCGCGATCCGTCACAGCACCGGTCACAGCGCCGCCGATCACATCCACATGGGCGAGTTTCGGAAGAATCCCCGCAAAGTTGCGGTAGTCCGTCGTCGTAATGGTGATGGAAATTTCGACGTCGGCGCCTCGCCGAACCTGCAGCCGGGAACCGAGGGTGACCCCGTTGCGTCCGTTGCTGTTGCCTGCGCCATTGCCGCGGACTTCGCGGACGCGGACATCCAACCCTTGCAGCAGGTGTCCGTGGTCCACCCACATGCGTCCACGGCGCATGGCTTCCAATACGCCTGTGTAGGAGCGCTCGGTGACACCGGTGTGCAGGCGGCTGAACTGTCCGGGCCAGTAGTCGCTGCCGCCCTGCTTTTCGCCGGAGTCGAACGGGTCCGGCCGTTTGCCGGTGACGGACCACCGGTCGAACTCGTTGGGCAGGCTGAGATAAGGCTCCTCTGCCGGGTAGGGGCCGGTCTTCCACGTGTCCTTCACCGTGAGGTGGTTGTCCGAGTTGGATGTGATCCAGAACGGCAGGCCCTCGGCGAGCATGGAATCCCACACGCCGCCCACGGTTGCCGTGGCCCAGTCGAAACCGCCGTAGGGACGGAAGGCGTCCGCCGGGTAACCGGGGAAGCTGAACTGGGTGGGGTTGTTGGTGTACTCGCCGCGCTGGTCTCCGGCCCTGGAGAACTGGCTGACCCCCGAGCCTTGGGCCCCGGGTGCACCTTCCATGCCGATCATGACGTCGCGGGCGGCGTCGCGCCAAGCGCGGAGCTCATGCGGGGAATCGATGCCCAGGCGCATGGGGTGGTTGGCCAAAGCCACCACGTCCTTGATGTAGCCGGAACGCTTCTGGTTGGCCAACCAGGCGATGGCTTCCACAGCCTTGCGTTCAAAGGTTTCCACTTGGGCCGTTCCCGGCGTCGGTTTTTCCCACTGGTTCAGCTTGCCGTCCCACACCAGTTCGAACGTGCGCAGGAGGTTCACTTCGTTGGGCCCCGGTGCCACCAGCACCGAAGCGTGCTCCGCACCCGGGATGTACCACTCGAGTCCCTGGAAAATCAGCAGCTCGGGGCGGGCAGCGCGCTGCGCCTGGATTTCCTTGTTGGTGTTCACCGCGCCGCCGTTGTTGGCATGGCCAAAGTTGCTGTGTTCCGTCAAGGCCAGCCAGTCCACGCCATAGGACTGGGCGGTATCGAGTTGCTGCTTGACCATGTACTTCGCGTCGTGGCTGTACTGCGTGTGGACGTGGTGGTCACCCACGAGCCACTTCAGTTGGGGGTCGTTCCCGCCCGGGTTCGCCATCGCCGGCCGGGCCGTGGCAGCCGTGGCAGCGGTGCCTGCGGCTATGATGCCGGCCGACTGCAGGATGCGCCGGCGGCTCAGCCCCATGCTCCTTAGTTCAGCATCGGCCAGTTTCACACTCTGGCTGTGGGTGGTCGTCATTTCTTCTCCAGTGCACATAGCGCTTCCCTCTGTCGATTCCGATCCCCCCAGCGGGATCACAGTAGGGAAGCTGGGTGGCACGAAGGTTAACCGGGCGGGAACGATTGGGGGAGTTGGGCCCTGTTAGAAAAGCGGAATCTGAACTTCCTTGATCCATTCACCTCGTCGATAGTCGCGGGCCCTGACCACCACGCAGTCGTTGTAGACCTCAACTTGCAACCATGGTGCCAACCATGGGGATCACCGAAACACAGCGCGCAGCTCTGACCCAAATGCTCGACACAGCGGCCGACCTCGATCGTTGGCGACTCAGGGCTCACCGAGTGGAAGAACCTGAGCGCGGAAGCGAGCTCGCGGTTCGCCTCGCGCTCGACGCCATCAAAGCGAAGCAGCTCTACCCCTCGTCACATTTCACGGTGCTGCGAGGGGCCCTGGTCGGCGCGTCTCAAGCTGTATACATCTTGGGACCCCAAGAGCGCGATGTGCGTCGGGAGCGAGGTCTGACCGTCCTCACAGAGATGCACGTCCAAATGGAAAAGTACTACGACTTTCTTGGCAGAACAGAGCTCAACGCCGTCGATCGCGCCAGCCTCAGAGACCAACAGGTGTGGCTGAACGAGCGCCGTGATGACGTCCGGCGGCTCACTTTCCGCCGGCTAGCGATTATCTTCCACCGGAGCCGCCTCCTACGAAGAATATTTGGTGAGGTGTTCAATTCCGGAGTGACTATATCGTCAGCGAGGATCGCTCATACCGTTCGCTGACGGGAACCATGCCGGACCTGGCCGGGGGAACGGGAAAGGCCGGCGCCGGGTGACCCGGCGTCGGCCTTTCGTTGGTTCAGTGACTTTGCCGCGGGTTAGTCGCGGTAGGCGTGGGCCAAGGTGGATTGCCGGCCGGTCTGGGCAGGGGTTTTTTCCTGCGCCCTTTTCTCACGCCGGTCGATCGCGATTTCGTTGATCGTGAAAGGGATCAGCACGATCAAGGGCAGCATGATTCCCTGCCAGAAAGGCCATAGGGAGAGCACGAGTGGGATGAAGGAAGCGACAAATAGGACACTATGTACGTATCGGTACCACTTCATGTCATTGCGTTCTTTCGTTAGCCGGTTTCATCAGAAGCCGCAGTCCCGGGCGGGCATTGACCGGAGGCCCCATCCCGGATTGGTTATGTACACTCCGTAGCAGCCTAGCGGTTGGACGCTGGAGTTCGCATAGGTGTTGCTCACGTAGTTGACGACACCTGCAACTCCGCCCACGCCAACAACGGTGCAGATTTGGTTCACGATCTTGGCAGCAACTCCGGAGACCTTGCTGAACATACAACCAGCCCACGCACCACCGGCTCCGATAGCAACCGCAATCGATGAGAACATCTTGATTTCTATACCGCTCACCAATACAGGCCAGGGAACCCATTGAATACTCGGATCGGCCACTACCGGGTAGACCGTCGAAGAGGTGTGCTCAACGGTTTGCACCAGGGTTGAACCCTCGATCGAGAATTTGGTAGGAACGGCTGCGCCTGTTGCGTCGTAAGCCCAAGGCTTTTCGACGTTACCCAGGGTCTCTCCCGTGGAAGTGGTAATGGAAATACTTCCGTCAGCGCTGGGTTTTGTGGAGAAGCCTTCAGGAAGGTCCAGTGAGAACCTGTACTCCTTCGGGGCTTGCTCCCCTGCGATGGAAATCAGGGACTGAGTTCCCCGTTCCGTCGCGTAACTGGTGATCGACATATGTCGACCCTGCTGGTGAATTTTCGCTCAATGTCGTGCCCCCTACTGCCGGTCCCTTCCCTACGGTTGAACCAGATGCTTCACATCGATCCCGTCGGCAGAGAAGAGTACGCAGTGTCTGAAATCAACGAACTCCAGGTGGTCCCGCACTGGATCGGGGGCGCTGAGGCGCCGTCGGCCGGGGACCGCACGGCCCCCGTCTTCGATCCCGCCCTTGGCCGGGAAACCAAGCTGGTCAACCTTGGCAATGCCGAGGACATCGAGTCGGCCATCGCCTCGGCGAACAAGGCTTTCCCGACGTGGCGCGACATGTCCATCACCAAGCGCCAGCAGATCATCTTCCGCTTCCGGGAACTGCTGAACGAGCGCAAGGGTGAACTCGCGGAGATCATCACCTCCGAGCACGGCAAAGTGATCTCCGACGCCCTCGGGGAAATCACGCGCGGCCAGGAAGTCGTGGAACTGGCCACCGGCTTCCCGCACCTCATCAAGGGCGAGCATTCAGAGAATGTCTCCACCGGCGTCGATGTTTACTCCACCAAGTCGCCGCTGGGCGTCGTTGGCATCATCAGCCCCTTCAACTTCCCCGCCATGGTGCCGCTGTGGTTCCTGCCGATCGCCATCGCCGCCGGCAACACCGTGGTGTTGAAGCCGAGCGAAAAGGACCCGACGGCGGCCAACTGGCTCGCTGCCCTCTTCACCGAGGCGGGACTTCCGGATGGGGTCTTCAACGTCCTGCATGGAGACAAGGAAGCCGTCGATGGACTGCTGGAGCACCCGGATGTGAAGGCGATTTCGTTCGTTGGATCCACCCCGATCGCGCAGTACATCTACGAGACCGCGGCCCGCAACGGCAAGCGCGTCCAGGCTCTTGGCGGTGCCAAGAACCACATGCTGGTCCTGCCCGACGCCGACCTCGAACTGACTGCCGACGCCGCCATCAACGCCGGCTTCGGTTCTGCGGGGGAGCGGTGCATGGCCATCAGCGTGGTGGTCGCCGTCGAGCCTGTCGCCGATGCCTTGATCGAGAAGATCACCGCCCGCATGTCCACGCTCCGGATCGGCGACGGACGCCGCAACTGCGACATGGGCCCACTGGTCACCCGCCAGCACCGCGACAAAGTGGCCTCCTACATCGACGTGGCCATCGAGGACGGCGCCAAGGTTGTGGTGGACGGACGCGGCATTGAGGTGGACGGCGACCAGAACGGCTTCTGGCTCGGCCCCACGTTGATCGACGACGTCCCGGTCACCTCCCCCGTCTACACCGAGGAAATCTTCGGCCCGGTCCTGGCCGTTGTCCGCGTCAAGAGCTACGAAGAGGGCCTGCACCTGATCAACTCGGGCGCCTTCGGCAACGGCACGGCCATTTTCACGAACGACGGCGGCGCCGCCCGCCGCTTCCAGACCGAGGTTGAAGTGGGGATGGTGGGCATCAACGTGCCGATCCCCGTGCCAGTGGCCTACTACTCCTTCGGCGGTTTCAAGGACTCCATCTTCGGCAGCTCCAAGGCCTACGGCCTGCAGGGTTTCCAGTTCTTCACCCGCGAAAAAGCCATCACCTCACGCTGGCTCGACCCCAGCCACGGCGGCATCAACCTCGGCTTCCCCCAGAACTAGAGGGGAGTGGGGGCTAACGCTCTTCCAGGAACTCGACGGCGGCGAACAGTTCCAGCCTGTCGCGCAGGCTGTCCAGGTTGAGTCCCAGGACGGTGCCCGCAGTATCGATCCGGTTCCTGAGAGTGTGCCGGTGGATCCCCAACTGCCGTGCCGTCCGATCCCAGACGCAGTTGTTCGCCAACCACGCCGAAACTGTTGGCAGCAGCTGGGTCTGTTCGGTTTCGTCGTGCTTGGCCAACGGCTGAATGAGTCGCCGGGCAACGGAGCCGGCTTCATCGCTGTGCAGCAGGCCCAGCATCCCGCCCCGGGAGATTTCCTCGAAGGCCACTAGGGGGCGGGTGAGTTCCCGAGCCCTTTGCAGTGATCGCTCTGCTTCCTTCAACGCCTTGGCGAGGTGAACGAAGTCCGTCTCCACCGACGTGCCCGCCGTAGCGCCGTACCGTTCCAGGAGGACTGTGACCTTTTGTTGGAGTGCCGGACCTGCCAGCACCACGATGTTCTCGTTCCGTTGGGCGTAGAAGACGGCGCCACGGTGGTCGTCCGACAACAGTTCCAGCGCCTCCAGGAGGTTCTGTCCTTGCCCGGGAGGTTGGGCCATGGTCACCACAACGGGGTCGGCGGGCAGCCTGCCCCAGACCTGGCGGGCCGTGCGCTCGGCAACATCCGTGCTTCCTGCCAGCAATTGCTCGAAAACGCCTGCACGCAGGTGGCGGCGTGCGGTATCGAGGGTGCGCGTTTGCTCCAGGGCGAGGCTTGCCAGCGCGATCACACTGTTGATGATGTCGGTGCGGGCCGGATCCAAAGGTTCGATGGCACCCAGGACCAGCACTCCGCGCAAATGATGCCGGCGGCCCAGCGTCTGTAAGGTGATCTGCTCGCCGTCGACCGTCAGTTGCGAGACCGATCGCGAGCCTTGGTCCAAGGATTTCCGTACGGCATCCATCACGCCGGGCATGATCGACGACGGCACGGGACGGTTGTTGGGCATCAGGATATGGTTTCCCGCGGCGTCGAACATCGCCACCCAGCCATGCAGCTGCCGCTCGAGCTCGGCCAGGATGGAGCGCAGTCCGTCGGGACGCAGGGCAGCCCGCGCGATGGCCCGTTGTGCTTGGAGCGACCATTCGGACCGTGCGTTCTGTTCCCTCGCCAGCAAATCTGCAACGAATCGAATGACAGCGATGAACGGCGTCCTGTCGGGGACCTCCAGCAAAGGCAACGCGTGGTTGCGGCATGCCTCTACCAGGCCTGGTGGCAGCACCCCGTGAATCACTTGGGTGGCGAAACCGAGGCCGCTGATCCCATGCTTGACCAACCGCGACACGTAGTCGTTGTAGAGCGCCACGGGACCGTCGCCCACCGGGAACTGCGTTCCGTCTGTCAGCAGCAGCTGCCCGGGATCGAGGAACGGCGTGGGATCGTCAAGGTCGGAACTGTGGACCCAGGACACGGACGCTTCCACCGCAGGATCACCTGCCTTCGGGGTCACCAGCCTCAGGTTCAGTGAGCTGTTGCGAAGGATGGTGTTAATGGTTGGCGGCATACTCAGGCACTCCTTGGAAAAACGTAGTTCCACATCCCGCCAACTATACAAATGTCCTGGGGTGTTGCTCTGTTCAAAAGCTCAAGATGAAGGGGAAGCCCGCCCGCCCTTTCGAGAGGACCCTCCAATGTCTCCCACCCGGACCGCCCTGGCTGTTCCCAGCTCCAACGCAGAGGTCGCCGCGCTGGACACCAACAATGTCTTCCACTCCTGGTCGGCCCAGAAGACGCTGAAACCGCTGGCCATAGCCGGTGGTTCCGGTAGCACTGTCTGGGACCACGAGGGCAGGACGTATCTGGACTTCTCCAGCCAGCTGGTCAACACGAACATCGGCCACCAGCACCCGCGCCTCATCGAAGCCATCAAGCAGCAACTGGACACGCTCACCACGGTTGCTCCCGCGCACGCCAATCACACCCGCGCCCTGGCGGCCCGGAAGGTCCTGTCCCACGCGCCGTCAACTATGGACAAGGTGTTCTTCACCAACGGCGGCGCCGACGCCAACGAGAATGCCATCCGCATGGCCCGCTTGCACACAGGGCGGGACAAGGTCATCTCCCGTTACCGCTCGTACCATGGCAACACCGGCGCAGCCATCGTGGCCACGGGAGACTGGCGCCGCATCCCCAACGAATACTCCCGCGGACACGTCCACGTCTTTGGGCCGTACCTTTACCGTTCCGAGTTCTGGGCCGAGACTCCGGAACAGGAAGCGGAGCGCGCCCTGCAGCACCTGCGCCGCACCATTGAACTGGAAGGGCCGCAGTCCGTTGCCGCTGTGCTCCTCGAGACCGTTCCCGGGACGGCCGGCATTCTGCTCCCGCCGCCCGGCTACCTCGAGGGCGTCCGTGCGCTCTGCGATCAGCATGGAATCGTCCTGATCCTGGACGAGGTCATGGCCGGCTTCGGACGCACAGGTGACTGGTTCGCCCTGGACGCCTTCAATGTCAGGCCCGATCTCATCACCTTCGCCAAGGGCGTCAACTCGGGCTACGTCCCGGTGGGCGGCGTCATCATTTCCGAAGAAATCTCAGCCACGTTCGATGACCGTGTCTTCCCCGGCGGACTCACCTACTCCGGGCATCCTTTGGCTGCGGCCTCGATTGTTGCCTCGATCGAGGCATTTGAAGAAGAAGACATCATAGGGAACGCCGCCCGGATCGGCCGCGACCACCTCGAGCCCGGCCTGGCGTCTTTGGCTGATCGGCACGACGTCATCGGTGAAGTCCGGGGACGCGGCGTGTTCTGGGCACTCGAGCTCGTGGAGGACCGCCAGGCCCGGAGGCCGGTCAGTGCAGCGTTCATGGGCAAACTGAAAGCGGACCTGCTCCATCGCGGGCTGTTGCCCTTCATCGCCGACAACCGCGTGCACGTGGTGCCGCCCGCCGTCGTGACCCCCGAAGAAGTACGCCAGGCGTTGGCGATATACGACGACGCCCTGACCGCCGTCAGCTGACGGCTTCCCTTCGACCCGTCGCAACCCCAACTGAGCAGTTTCGGAGAAGCCTCCGGCCCGCCGGCCCCGTAGCTTTGGGTTAACCGCACGATCACGCAGCAGAGACGAAGGAAACCACCATGGCTGATAGTGGAACCACTGACAAGACCAAGTCCTACGACGGCTTCACGGAGGAAGAACGCGCGGCGATGAAGGAGCGCGCCCAGGAACTGAAGAAGGCACCGCGCAAGAAGGCGTCCAAAGCCGACGGCGAGGCTGACGTCCTGGCCAAAATTGCTGAGATGCCCGAGGGGGACAAAGCCATGGCCGAGGCGCTTCACGCGATCGTCAAGGAGCATGCGCCCGAACTCACGCCCAAGACCTGGTACGGGATGCCGGCCTACGCCAAGGACGGAAAGAACATCGTCTTCTTCCAAAGCTCCCACAAGTTCAAGGCCCGGTACGCCACGCTCGGGTTTGAAGAAAATGCCAAGCTCGACGAGGGCGACATGTGGCCAACGTCGTTCGCCCTCAAGGAAATCACGGCGGAGGTCGAGGCAAAGATCGTGGAGTTGATCAAGAGGGCGCTGGGATAATCGCTGGCTTCCGCGGCCCTCTTCCGCGGCCCTAGGCCGGTTGGCTGTTGGCCGGTGGCAGGTCCGGATTCATGGGTTCCAGGTCCGGATCTTCTGCCGTCCACACCTGCACAATGGCCCAGGCAACCGCCGCAATGGGAACCGACAACACGGCGCCGATGATCCCGGCGAGGATGGTGCCAGCTGTCAGCGCCATCAGGATGACCAGTGCGTGCAGCTCCAAGGACTTGCCCATGACCACGGGCTGAAGGAAGTCACCTTCGAGTTGGTTGACGGCTATCACTGCGATCACGACGATCAGCGCCACGATGGGCCCGTTGGCGACGAGCGCGACCAAAGCTGCCAGGATCCCGGCGACCGTCGCCCCCACCAAGGGGATGAAGGCTCCAATGAACACGATGATGGCCAGGGGTATGGCCAGCGGCACTTGGAGGATGAGCAGGACCGTGCCGATCGCTACCGTGTCCACCAACGCCACGATCGCCGTGCCTCGGACGTAGCCACCCAGGACCTCCATGGTTCGCTTTCCAACCCGGCGCAGCTTGGCTTCCCTCAGGCCGGAGAAGGGTCGCATGAAGAACTCCCAGATCTTGGCGCCGTCCTTGAGGAAGAAGAACAGGATCACAACCACCAGGCTGGCGCCCGCGAGGAACTCGGTCACCACCGATAACCCGGTAACCGCCCCTGAACGCACCTGACTGCTCTGGGCAAATTCCACTGCCGCTTCACGGGCCTGGTTCAACTGCTCCCGGTCGATCGGAAACGGCCCGGTCAGCAGGAAGTTCTCCAACTCATCCAGTCCAGCCGCGGCCTGGCTGATCAGTTCGTCCCACTGGCTGCGCACCGACAGGACGATCACCGTGATGACCCCACCGAGCACTATCAGGAGGCCCAGGAAAGCGACGCCGGTGGCCAGGCCGCCGCGCCAGCCGCGCCGTCGAAGCATGTTGACGAACGGCCCTATGGCCGCCGCCAGGATCAGGGATATGAGCACCGGGATGACGAGCAGGCGGATTTGGAGCAGCCCAAAGATCGCCACCACCGTCAGGGTCAGAATGAGCAGTATCTGCGCTGCCCGGACGGATGCGCGGCCCAGGGAGTCCTTCCAGGGGTCGGGCTTGCGTTGCTTGCGGACGGAAACGGGCGCTGTTTCCTCGTGTGCCGTCATGGGGGCTCCTGTTCGTTCGCAGCGGTCAACCGAGCTGATCAAACATAAGCCTACTGACTAATACCCCTTCCTAGTGCGTCGGGTCGGGGTGTGGTGGTACCGGGCCTGGGTCGGGAACCGGCGATGGCCCGGGCGTGGGGTTTGGATCTGGAATGGGGCTGGGTGGAAACGGTGTGGTGGGGTCCGGTGGTGGTGGCACCGGCCCCGGGTCCGGGGGAAATGGCTCGGGCTCGTGAGTGGGAGGAAGGGTCATGATCTCTCCTTTGCGTACGCGGGTGTCGTGCTCCGGGCAGATGCTTGCAGCCTACTCCCGGTTGTGTGGCAGCTACAGGGTTCCAGCGTTTGTGAATTTTTAGGTCATATGACCTAAAGTGATTTTCATGAACGATCTCCTTGAACCTGATCCCACCGGTCCCATCCTGATCGTCGGGGGTTACGGCACCGTCGGTACGGCACTCACGCGACTCGCCGGTACCCAATGGCCGTTGCTCCTCACAGGCAGGAATCCGGACCGCGGCAGCCACCTGGCAAGCAGAGACGTGACCGTCCAAAGGTGGGACCTCAGCCGCCCGGAACCCTTCGAAGCCAAGGTCAGGGCGGTGATCAGCACGGTCAACGACCCCGACGACAGGGTTCTCCGTGCTGCCGTCAGCGCCGGCATTCCGTACGTCGACGTCACCCGCTGGACCAGCCGCGTCACCAGGGCAGCCACCCTGGCAACGCTCCTGCGGCCAACTGCTCCTGTATTGCTGAGCTCGGGCTGGATGGGCGGCGTGATCAACATCGTGGCAGCAGCCTTGGCCCAGGACGCGGGCGGCAGTAACCAGATTGATGTAGCCATCCGCTACGACATCAACGACCGCGCTGGAGTTGATTCAGTGGACTTTATGGATCGGCTGGGATTGGACTTTGAAGTCCGCAAAGGCGGCAAGGCCGCCGTCGTGCGTCCCTTGAGCGACACCCGCTGGGTGGACATTGCCGGGCACCGCACCAAAGTGGCGCGGCTCGACACGCCCGAACAGTTCACTTTGCCGCTCACGCTTGGCGCCGGATCGGTGGCAACCCGGATCGGGTTCAGCTCCAATGCGTCCACGACGGCGTTGCTCGCCGCACGTGCGGTGGGACTGTTCCGTTGGGGCAGTGGGGAACGGTGGTCACCGCTGCGACGCTCCCTGTTGTACTCGCCCGGTGCGGGCGGCACGGCGCACATCCGTGTTGACGTGAAAGGGCCCGCAGGAACACGAACGGCCGTCATTTCAGATCCGCAGGGCCAGGCCCACCTGACCGCGTTGGGCGGATTGCTGGGGCTGCGCGCAGTTCTCGCGGAGGACGCGCGGCCCGGTGTTTCCTTCCCCGAATCTGCGCCGGATCCCGCATCCCGGCTCGCGGAACTTGAATCACACGGTGTGACAATATTGAGGTCATGACCGAAAGCAAGGGCGCCCTGAGAAAGGCTGCGCTCCTTGACGCTGCTGAAGAAGTACTGGTCACCATGGGCAACGCGAACGCTGCAATGCGCGACTTCGCCGCTGCTGCAGGGGTTCGGCTCGGACATCTGCAGCACTACTTTCCAACCCGTTCAGACCTCATCCGCGCGGTCCTTGAGCGAGCCCTGGAGCGCTCGCTGCGGCGGCTCGAAGAGACAGCCGGGTTCGACCTCGGCTCAGACGCGTCAGGCACGTTATCCCGGGAGGATTCCTACCGTCTGCTCACCGCGCTGCTTCTGGAGCATTCGGAGTTGGCTGATGTGAGGATGCACTTGGAGATTTGGGCACTGGCTGCCTCGGATGATCAGGCGGCTGGTGCTCTACGGTCCTTTTATGCCCAATACGCTGCGCACGTACAAGGCGTTGTCCGGCGGGGCCGGCCGGAACTGTCGGAGCCGTCCCTGAGGGGAGTCGCGGCCGCGATCGTCAGCCTCTTTGAGGGAGCGTCCGTGACACGATCCGACATCGCGGGGCTACGAACCGAACAAGGCGATCATGCCATCATCCGCACCGCGCAGTGGTTGATCCACGGACAGGAAGCCGTCCAGTGACCCGCCTGACGCCTACGCCCGCGCAGCTCAGGTGGCAGCAACTCGAATTCGGCGCCTTCATCCACTTCGGCATCAATACCTTTGCCGGCAAGGAGTGGAGCGACGGCACCATTCCGCCGTCGAAGTTCAACCCGACAGAACTCGACGCCGGCAGCTGGGTCCGTGCGGCCAAGGAGGCGGGCGCGAGGTACTTGATCCTCACTGCCAAGCACCATGACGGATTCTGCCTCTGGCCCACGGCGACGACAGACTACTCCGTCGCGTCCTCGCCGTGGCGCGGTGGTTCAGGGGACGTTGTTCGCGACGTTGCCGAGTCCTGTGCAGAACATGGCATCGGGCTGGGGCTCTACCTGTCACCCTGGGATCGGAACGCGGACTGTTACAGCGATCCCGCAGCCTACGACGACTTCTACGTTCAGCAGCTCACGGAACTTTGCACCGGTTATGGCCCGCTTATGGAACTGTGGTTCGACGGCGCGGGTTCAGTGGGCCGCGAGTACGACTGGGAACGGATCATCGCTGTTGTTGTGGAGCACCAGCCGGACGCCATGATCTTCAACATGGGCCAGCCCACCATCCGCTGGGTAGGCAATGAGAATGGGCTGGCGTCGGACCCCGTGAACTACGTGGTTGACCGCACGTCCGACACCCAGTACACGGAGTCCAGCTCCGGGCTGGGGATCGAACACTATCTACCGCCGGAGTGCGATGTTTCCCTCCGCCGCGGCTGGTTCTGGCACCCGGACGACGAGCCCAAATCCACCGAACACCTGCTGGCGATTTATTACCAATCGGTGGGAATGGGTGCGAACCTCCTGCTGAACCTTCCTCCAGACACGCGGGGGCTGCTTCCGGAGCAGGACGTCGCGACGCTCCAGGAGTGGAAGGCCGAGCTGGACCGTCGCTTCTCCGGCGCGGTTGAGGCCACTATTGAACATCACGACGGCGGAGCGACCCTGAGCTTCCCGGCTGCGGTGACATTCAACCACCTGGAGCTCGTGGAGGACCTGAGTTCGGGGCAGCGGATCACTCAGCACGCAGTGTTTGGGGATGACGGCGTTGGGGGAGCGGGCCTTGTTGAGGGGCAGACGGTGGGGCACCGACGCATTCACCAGATGCCCGTTGTCACCGCAAAAAGGTTGCACGTGAAACTAAGCGGTAAGGGTGGCGGCGGCCGCCTTAGCTCAGCGCGTGTCTACACCGGAGCGCTGGACGCCGCAGTGCCGATGATTCCCGAAGGCTACGAAGCCCCTACGGACGCGCCGGACTAGCAGCACGGCGCAACACTGAACCCTGCCGTGTAAGTTGCTCCCGAGTGGCAAAACTGCGCGACGAAGGCTGGTTCGCGGTGGCTCGCTCACTGGGTTGGGCGAAGCCTCCAATAATGTCGGTGCCTCCTGGGAGAGTTGGGGCATGGAGCAGATCCGGGAAGGGCAGGCGAAGACGGCGGGGGTGTCTGCTGTGCCGCTTCTTGCTGTTTCCCGGGGCGTGGGCCGGTCTGGGAGTTCAGTTCAGTCCGGTTCAGTTCAGTCCGGTTCAGTTCAGTCCGGCACTATCAGCGGCGATTTGATTACTCAGTTGCGGGTGTTGGAGGAGATGAAGTCGGCTATCTCCGGTTTGCAGGCGCAGATTGCTGTGGCGTTTGATTTGGCGCAGCGGGCCGAGCAGGCCGGGGCCGGGGTGCCCGCGGCGGAGCGTGGCAAGGGCGTGGGGGCGCAGGTGGCGTTGGCGCGGCGGGAATCCCCCAACCGGGGAGCGAGGTTGTTGGGCTTGGCGAAGGCCCTGGTGATGGAGATGCCGCGCACCCTGGCGGCGCTGAGCAAGGGCCAGTTGAACGAGTGGCGGGCGACGCTGCTGGTGAAGGAAACAGCGTGTTTGTCGGTGGAGGACCGGGCTGCGGTGGATGCCGAACTTGCCCCTGATACCGGGACTTTCGAGGGTTTCGGTGACCGGGCCCTGGTCGCTGCGGTGAAAGCGGCTGCGTACCGTCGTGATCCACGGTCGGTGGCGCAACGGGCCAGCCACGCCGCGACGGAACGGTCGGTGAGTCTGCGCCCGGCGCCGGACACCATGACTTATCTGACCGCGCTGCTGCCGGTCGCCCAAGGGGTGGCCGCCTATGCGGCGTTGACCCGGGCCGCTGATGCGGCCCGTTCCAGTGGTGATCCCCGGGGCCGCGGGCAGGTCATGGCCGACACCCTGGCCGAACGCCTCACCGGCACACCCAGCGGGATCGCCGGTGTTGAACTCCAGCTCGTCATGACCGACCGGACCCTGTTCCAGGGCGACTCCGAACCGGCCCGCCTCCACGGCTACGGCATCGTCCCCGCGGAGTGGGTCAGAACCCTGATCGGTGCGGAAGAACCCCTCGCCGGGGCCGGGACCAAAGCACGGGCTGACGAAGAGCAGGACTTCGCGGTCTGGGTCCGGCGGCTCTACACCGCACCCGGGAGCGGGGAACTGCTGGCCATGGACTCCAAAGCCCGGCTCTTCCCGCACCGACACCGGCGATTCATCCAGGCCCGGGACCACACCTGTAGGACGCCGTACTGCGACGCGCCCATCCGGCACATCGATCACATCGTGCCCTGGCACTCCGGCGGAACCACCACCCTCGCCAACGGCGCAGGGCTGTGCGAAGCGTGCAACCACACCAAAGAAAACCCCGGCTGGACCGCCACACCCCTGCCCGCAGCCACCCACACCCTGCACATCACCACACCCACCGGACACACCTACCACTCCAAAGCCCCACCACTCCCCGGACACCGACCCACCAGAACGTAAAGCAGGAAAATAAAGACAGCTGCCCTCAAAAAGTTTTCAAAAAACTCTGTACCCCGCGTAACCCTTTGGCGTACGTCGTCGATTACGTCTGTGAAAGGGCCGAGCTGGAATTTGTCCCCCATCATGTTCCAGCTCGGCTCTTCCTTGTCCGGAATAGACTGTCCAAAGTAGTTTTCCGGACAAGCGGGTCCTCCCTGGGGATGACCCGGCAGAGCAGATACCCTTGGTGGGGTTGTCCGTCGTTCAACGCGGGCAACCTGGCTGGAAAGCCACGGACCTGCCGCCGATCGAAAGTCCCACAATTGTGACCGACGCATTGACCGACGAAGCGCTTCATGCGCTCAAGGGCAATACCGCGGAACTGTTCAGCGCCGTCTACCAGGCCTACGCGGGCCAGGTTCTCGGATACCTGACGGCCAAAGGCGTGCCCGATCCTGAAGCAAGTACGCAGGACGTGTTCCTGGCCGTGTTGCCGCGGCTCGACGAGCTCAGCGGCGGCGAACATGGCTTGCGGACTTTCATTTTCTCGGTGGCCCATGCGCGAATGGTGGATGAGCATCGGAAGCAAAACCGGGCGCCGATACAGCACGAGTTCGAGCCCGAACGGGACACACGCGAATCGAGCTCTGCGGAGGCCGAAGCTTTGTCCAGACTGGCGCCATATGAGGTTGCGGCGCTCCTGGACGATCTGCGTGACGACCAGCGGGAGGTCCTGCATCTCCGTATCGTGGCCGGGCTGACGGTTGAACAGGTAGCCGAGATCATGGGGAAATCCGCTGGCGCAGTCAAGCAATTACAGCGCCGGGCCCTCATTGCGCTCCGTGAGCATTCGGCAGTAAAGGAATATGTGTCGCCATGACATACAGGGATATGGAACGCGAAGCGATCGTGGACGAGTTACTGCTCGACGCCGAACTCGCCGACGCTTCAGACGTCCGCCAGGCGCTGGTTTCGCTGGGTACCTTGGCCAACATTCCGGCTCCCGCTCCCAGCGCGGAACTCGCTGCCATGATCGCCGGCCCGCACGATGAACTGTCCAAGCGTCGCTGGCGTCATAAGCACCGGACCACGGTGGTCAGCATCGCGGTAGTGGCTGCAATGGGACTTGGGGTGAGCGGCGTCGCCGCGGCCAGTTCGGGATTCACCCGGAACCCTTCCTTCATTGACCAGCTCATCAACAATTTCCACCCCCGACCATCAGTCGCGGCGCCCGAACTGCCATCGCCTGACGCTCCCAGGGTCACCACGGAGCCGGCTCCTGCTGTAGACCCCGCAGCGATTCCACCTGCCCCGGAAGCCTCATCCATCCCCGTGCCCGCGGCTGCTTCCGCTGAAAACGTGGCACAGGCACAGGCACAGGCGCCCAACGCCGTCCCGGCAGTGCCTGCGCCAAAGCCTGCCGACACCGGCGCTGCCGACACCGGCGCTTCGCAGCCGGGCGCTGCCGACGCAAGCGCTGCCCAACCAAGAACTGCCAAGCCGAACAAATTACTTGACGGCGCCGCCCCGGGGCCGCAGGCCAAGGAGAACCGGCTCGGGCGGCAGGGCGCGGGTTCCCCTACGGCTGAAGCATCAAAAACCGAGACTGGAGAACCGGTAAAGCCCGGGCTCAGCGGCAAGCAGGGAGCGCTGCTTCCGGCGCTGTCTGACAGGCACACCGAAGAACAGTTCCAGCCCGGGGTGGACAAGTGGAAGAAGTGGCTGAAGCAGGGTCACCGATAGACGCTCGCCACCTGGATCGGAGCTCCTTTTGCCGCCTCAGCGGCGTCAACAGATGCAGAATATTCGGTCAAGATGTCCGCCGGTGGCGGGGTAGTCTGGGGGCATGATGCATGTCAACGATCCTGCCGTCGTGGAACGCTTGATGCGAACAAAAGGCACCTGGGCCATCGTGGGCCTCAGCACCAACCAATGGCGTTCCGCCTATGAGGTCTCGCTCTATGTCAGGGACACAATGGGCATGGAAATAATTCCCGTTAATCTCAAGGGCGAGGACGTGCACGGCGAGAAAGGGTACCCAACCCTGGCGGACATTCCGGCAGCCAAGCATCCCATCGACGTTGTTGAGTGCTTCGTCAACTCCCAGCGGGTTGGCGCGGTGATCGACCAGGCGATCGAGATCGGCGCCAAGGCCGTGTGGCTCCAGTTGGGCGTATTCGACGACGAAGCTACCCAGCGCGCCAAGGACGCGGGCCTCGAAGTGGTAGTGAACTCCTGCCCGGCGCGCGAAGGCTGGCACTACGGCTTGTGATTCCAGGCCCGATTCCTCTGTTAGATTTCAGCTGAATCAATTCTTGAGTCTTGGGGGACAGCCATGTTCGGCGGCCATTCTGCGGTGCCATTTTCCACTCCCAGCAGGCGGGCCGCTTTCGGCATCCTTGGCGCTTCCGTGGTGGCCGGCCTGACAGCTTGTAAAGCAGCGGAAAGTTCGACGCCGGCGCTAACGCCCACTGGCGCCGCCGGGTCGCCCGAGGCGCCGGGGCAGAACGGTGCATTGGGCGTCGGAGGCGAGGTTCCGACGTCGTCCGCTTCCCCGACGCCAACCACAACGCCCACCCCCACCAAGCGCATCCGGCGCACCTTCATTCCGGACTACCAACTCCCGCCGATCGTGGGCGGCTTGGCGCCAGTGATCAGCAAGATCGAGACCAAGCACCCGGTGGTGTTCCTGACCATCGATGACGGCAACATCAAGACGCCGGAATCTGTGAAGCTGATGACGGAGTACGACTACCCAGCATCCCTGTTCCTCACCAAGGACACCGTGGCGGACAACCCAGCTTTCTTCAACGCCTTCAAAGCCCAAGGCAGCCTGATTGAGAACCATACGGTCACGCACAACATCAACATGGTCCGGCAGTGGGGTTACCAGCAGCAGGTCAACGACATGGTGGGAATGCAGGAGTACGCGTTCCAGCACTACGGCCGCCGGCCCACGCTCTTCAGGCCGCCTGGAGGGGCTTACTCCAACGTGATGCGGCAAGCCGTGGCGGCATCGGGCATGAAGGCGATCGTCACCTGGGAAGCCAAGGCCAACGCGGGCAAGATGGACTATCAGGTGGGGAACTCCCTGCGCCCGGGGGACATTGTGCTCATGCATTTCCGAGCCGAATTCGCCGCCGACCTCGCTGCTTTCCGCGCGGCCCAGTTGGCTGCGGGGCTGGAAGTAGTGCTGCTGGAGGACTTCCTGGGCGTGGCATAGGCAGCGGCGTAGACGTGGCCCCGGGCCCGGAGCGCCAGTAGGCTCGCTCCATGGACGTTTCCACCCTTCGCGACATCTGCCTGGGCTTTCCAGGCGCCTTTGAAGACTTCCCGTTCGGACCTGAGACGTCCGTGTTCAAGGTGCGGGCCGCCGTCGCCGGGGGTGCCCGCCACGAGGCAAAGATGTTCGCCCTTTCCACGATGGATCCGGACAACTGGTCCGTGAGCCTCAAGTGCGAGCCCGCATTGGCGGAGCAGCTCAGGGCGGCGAACCCCGAAATCACGGGTGCCTGGCACATGAACAAGACCCATTGGAATGGTGTCCGCCTGGATGGTGCCTTGTCCGACCATATGGTGAGGGACATGGTGGAGGACTCTTACGACCTGGTGGTGGCTACGTTGAGCCGCAAGCAGCAGGAGCAACTGGGCTGGGCCCGGCTCGCAAAGCCGCAGGGCAACTGACACGCCCGCGCACACCCTCCCCACGGCGCTGACATGGGGCTAGATTGATACTGCATACCTAAAGACCTCAGCTACGGGCTGGTCAGGAGCGGTTTGATGCTGGATCAGAAGACACTGGACCACCTATGGAACTTTCGCGATCCTGCTGCCTCGGAAGCCAGATTCCGCGCCGCGATGATTGAGGAAATGTACGACGCCGACGAACGTGCTGAGTTGGCAACCCAGCTTGGGCGGGCCATTGGTTTGCAAGGCCGCTTTGAGGAAGCCGATGCGCTTCTGGACGACATCGACGACGACGAGCCCACCGTGGGCGTACGCATCCTCCTGGAGCGCGGGCGGGTTTTGAACGCCGGTGGACGCCCCGCCATGGCCGTTCCCCTCCTGGAACAAGCTGCCGAGCTGGCGGACCACCTAGGTGAGGAATTCCTGGCCGTCGATGCACTGCACATGCTCTCGCTCGCAGATGCCGCGCACGCCGAGGTTTGGATGCGAAGCTCCCTCGAATATGCCTCGACAGCACGCGATGAGCGGACCAAGCGCTGGATGATTGCTTTGCACGTTAGCCTCGGGACGTTTCTGCGCGGTAAAAAGCGGCTCACGGAGGCCATGGTGGAGTTCCAATTGGCCGAACAATGGGCGGAACGACTGGGATCCGAGGGGCAGAAGGCAATGGCCCGGGAGGCCATCACGGAGTGCGGAAAAGCCCTCGCCGAGGGACCATAGAAAGATCACGCTTTGACATATGTTGATCGAAACTACCGCGAAATATTGATTTTCGATCATTCGTGGTGAATTATGTCACAGAAGGTTGATGCTGCCAGAGCGTCAACCCAGACTGTCTGACTGAACGGCTTTTCCGCCGCACAGTCGACACTACGAGTCACTGGAGGGTTTAGAAATGAACGTTCAGCACCAGTCCGTCGGTCGCCGTGGATTCCTGCGCGGAGCACTCGCAGCAGCCGTGCTCGTGCCCATGGGGGGAACCATTGCTTCATGTGCCGCAGGCGGCGGTACCACTACCACCGGTCCCACGGGCACCGTCTCCGACACCAACCCGTTCGGCATGGCTGACAAAGCCGCCCTCGACGCCGTGATCTTCAAGGGTGGCTACGGCATCGACTACGTCGAGTTCGCAGGCAAGATTTTCGAGAAGACCCACGAGGGCTCCACCGCCAAGATCTCTCCGTCCACGGACATTGCCCAGGAGCTGCAGCCGCGCTTCGTCGGTGGCAACCCGCCGGACCTGATCGACAACTCCGGTGCAAAGGCCATTGGCTTCAGCACCATCCTTGCCCAGCTCGAAGACCTCACCAGTGTCGTGGAGGCGAAGAACCTTGAGGGCAAGGTCATCAAGGACACCCTGTACACAGGCGTACTGGCTCCGGGGACATTCGACGGCAAGCTTGCGGCCCTGAACTACGTACTGACGGTCTTCGCCGTCTGGTACTCGGACTCGCTGCTCAAGGAAAACGGCTGGACAGTGCCGAAGACCTGGGACGAGATGTACGCACTCGGCGAGCAGGCCAAAGCGAAGGGCAAGTACTTGTTCGTATGGGGCAAGGAAGCTGCCACGTACTACCAGGAACTGGCCATTGCCTCCGCCATCAAGGAAGGAGGGGATGAAGTCCGCCTCGCCCTGGAGAACCTCAAGGCCGACTGCTGGTCGCACCCGGCCATCCAGTCTGTCTTCACCGCGCTGGACAAGATCGTCAAGGCCGGCTTCTTCAAGCCCGGCGGCTCGGGTACACAGTTCACCGCAGCACAGGCGCAGTGGAGCAACGCCCAGGAAGCCGTGTTCTACCCTTCGGGTTCCTGGATCGAAAACGAAATGAAGGACCAGACCAAGGCAGGCTTCAACATGATGGGTGCCCCGGCCCCGTCCGTGACGTCCAGCCCCAAGATGCCCCAGACTGCACTTCACAGTGCAGCAGGCGAGCCGTACATTGTCCCCTCGCAGGGCAAGAACGCCGCCGGTGGCAAGGAACTGCTCCGCATCATGCTCTCCAAGGAAGCTGCCACCAACTTCGCCAAGACCAAGTTGGCTCCCACCATCGTCAAGGACACTGTCCCGGCTGACGGATTTGGCTCCACTGCTTTGGTATCGCAGACGAAGATGCTCAGTGATGCCGGTGAAGACATCTACACCTGGAACTTCATCGACCTCTACGGCACCAACAAGGACCAGCTGGTTGTCTGGAACACCTTCCTGGACGGCAAGTCCGATGTTGCCACCCTGACCTCCGCGCTGCAGAACATCACCGACAAGGTCCGTAACGACAGCTCGGTCAAGAAGATCGAAGTGAAGTGACGTCAGTGAAAACTCAGCAGAGCCGGAACGACGACGGCCTGACCGCCGCCGTCGTTCCGGCGCCGGCTCCACCGCAGGTCATTAAGCGGCGGCGGAAGCCGTTGACGTGGGACAAGGTCAGTTTCTTCGCGGTGTTCCTTGGACTGCCGTTGGCGATCTATCTCTTGTTCGTGATTTGGCCCTTTATTCAGGCCTTCGGGTATTCGCTGACGGACTGGTCGGGCTTCTCGCCGAACCAGAACTTCATTGGCCTCGAGAATTACGTGAAGATCTTTACCGATGACATCTTCATGAAGGCCATGTCGAACAACATCGTCCTGGTCATCTTCCTCCCGATCATCACCATCGTCCTGAGCCTCGTGCTCGCTTCACTGGTGACGGTGGGTGGAAGCAGCAAGGGCCAGATCAAGGGTTTGCGCAATTCCAGCTTCTACCGGGTGGTCTCGTTCTTCCCGTACACCATTCCCGCAGTGGCCATCGGCATCATGTGGGGCCAGATCTACGATCCTTCGGGTGGCTTGCTCAACGGCATCCTCACCGGACTCGGGTTCGACCAGTTCAAGGATTTCGCTTGGCTTGGCGATAAGAACACGGCCATGATCGCCACCATGTTTGTGATTGTGTGGGGCTTCGTTGGCTTTTACATGGTCCTGTTCGTGGCAGGCATCAAGGGCATCCCGGCCGAACTTTTCGAGGCCGCAAGGATTGATGGCGCCGGTCGCTTCCGCACCGCCGTGTCCATCACCATTCCCTTGATCCGCGACAACATCCAGACGGCCTACATCTATATGGGCATCCTCGCGCTGGACGCTTTCGTCTACATGGCGGCGCTGAACTCAGGCGGCGGCCCGGACAACTCCACGCTGGTGATGGCGCAGCAACTGTTCTTCACCGCATTCAGCAAGGGACAGTTCGGCCTGGCCAGCGCCATGGGTGTTGTGCTTGCCATTGCCACGTTGATCTTCTCCGGCCTGGTGTTCCTGGTTAACCGGCTCACCGGCGGAGATAAGGATGTGAGCCTGTAATGACAACCAAAGTCTCAACTCCGGAAATGAAGTCCTTGCACTTCCAGCCGCGGAAACCGGCAACCACCCCGGGCGACAAAGTGGTGGGAGCTGTTTCGCACACTGCGTTGACCGTCTGGACGCTCATCGTCATCCTTCCACTCTTGTGGACTTTCATGTCGTCCTTCAAGACGTCCAGCGAGATCTTTGCCTCGCCGTTCGCCTTGCCGGGTGAATGGAAGCTGGATAACTACGTTAAGGCGTGGAGCGAAGCGGGCATCGGCAGCGCCTTCCTGAACTCAGTGATCGTGGTCGCTGTGGCCTTGGTCATCGTGATGGTCCTTGGTGCCATGTGTGCTTACGTCCTGGCCCGGTACACCTTCCGGGGCAGCAGGGCCATCTACTACCTGATGCTCGCCGGGCTGACGTTCCCGATCTTCCTTGCCATGGTGCCGTTGTTCTTCGTGCTGAAGAACATGGGTCTGCTGAACACACTGCCGGGCCTGATCCTCGTGTACGTGGGCTTCGCGCTGCCGTTCACGGTGTTTTTCCTCTTCTCCTTCTTCAAGTCCCTGCCGCACGAAATCACCGAAGCAGCAGCCCTTGACGGCGCAGGGGAGTGGCGGACGTTCTTCCAAGTCATGTTGCCGATGGCCAAGCCGGGCCTCGCCTCGGTTGCCATCTTCAACTTCCTGGGCCTCTGGAACCAGTTCCTGATTCCGGTGTCCATCAACGCCGCCGGACCGCGGGTCCTCTCGCAGGAACTCGCGGCCTTCGCTGGCCAGATGGGCTATGCAGTGGACTACGGCGCCCTGTTCGCAGCCGTTAGCGTCACCGTCATTCCGGTGCTCATTGTCTACGTGATCTTCCAGCGCCAGCTGCAGGGTTCCGTTTCGCAGGGCACTTCGAAGTAGTACAACCAAGCTAAAAACAGCATTCGACGGCGGTCGTCACCTAAGGTGGCGGCCGTCGTCGGGTTTAAGCCGAAGCATGGCTGCGCAGGCAGGCGTGCAAAACTGGGCGGCATGGACAGACTCGAGCCCGTGACCATAAGAGCTGGTAAGCCTGACGATTCCGCGGCCTGCGCACAGCTGTGGGGTGCAGCCATTGCCCATCGAGACGTGGGTCGTTCCGCGGAGGAAATCGAGGGTCGAGCTATTGGGAAGTTGGGCCGGGAGTGGGCTGCCCTGGTGGTGGCTTCAGCCAACGACGGACACATTATCGGATTTTCGTTGCTGGTGCCTGAAGACAATGACCAAAGCGTTAGGTCTGCTCATCTGTCAATGCTGGCGGTTGCACCGGATATACAGGGTTCCGGGCTGGGAACCCGTCTGCTTGCCGCCACCCAGGACGAAGCCCGTGCCAAGGGGATTGGCCAGCTGACGTTGCGAGTGCTGACTGCCAACACTGGAGCCCGTCGCCTCTACGAAGCTGCGGGGTGGTTTCTCTCAGGGCAGGGACGTTTCGAGGACACCGGGCGTGCCTTCACTGGCTACGCGTTGACGCTGGCCGGCCCGTGACTGTGGACCCTTGACTCTGAAAAGATGGAACAGATCTGTAGTGCAACGAAAGGCAGCAGCCCGTGATCTTTATTGTGGTCAAGTTCAACGTCAAGCCCGATTGGTCCGAGCGCTGGCTGGACCTGGTGGCCGACTTCACCAAGGCGACCCGCGAGGAGCCCGGCAATCTGTGGTTCGACTGGTCGCGCAGTGTGGAAAACCCCAACGAGTTCGTGTTGGTGGAAGCTTTTCAGGATGATGCCGCTGAGGCCCACGTCAACAGTGAACACTTCAAGAAGGCCATGGCCGACATGCCCCAGGCCCTCGTGGAGACTCCGCACATCATCAGCCGCCAGTTCGAAGGCAGCGGCTGGGACCGAATGGGCGAGCTGACCATCGAGTAGCCTGAACATCACCAGCCAGATGCAACAAAGTGGTGCCGGACTCGTTGAGCCCGGCACCACCTGCTTAAGCACAACTCTTTAGAACATCCAGGGGATCTCTGCGTGGCCGAAGTCGCTGAACGAGCCGAAACGTCCCGCCTTGAACGCCAGCACCTCACCGTCCCGGTCCCGGCACGTGGTGACCTGACCGAAGAAGACCTGGTGATCGCCGACGTCGTACTGCTGCACCACGCTGCAGTCCGCCTGGGCGAGGGCGCCCTTGATGACCGGAAGGCCACTATCAGTGACGTCGAAATCGCCGTCGCCGAAGCGGTCCCCGCCGCGGACGGCAAACCGCCGGGCCGCTGACTCCTGCTTCGCGCCGAGGATGGACACCGCGAACTTGCCGCTTTCCATCAAGGCCTCGCCGGTCCGGGTACCGAAGTTCAGCGAGATCATCAGGATGGGTGGTTCCAGGCTGATGGAGGTCAGCGAGCTGATGGTCATCCCGTACTGCTCATCCTCATGCTGGGTGGTAACCACCGCGACGCCAGTGAGGAAGCGGCCCATGGCGCGGCGCATCCCCATGGCATCGGGGATGGTGAAGGCTGGTGCCAGGCTCATGTCAGTTGCTCCGCTCCGCTGGGACCCGGTCCGTGTAGTACCGGACTTCGAACATCTTGGCGCCGTTTTCCGAGACCCAAGGGCCGTGCTCCATTCCAGGAGGACGGGTAGCCCAGTCTCCGGCTTTGAACGTCCTGCCGAGGCGCTGGTCCACGAACGAGCCCTCGAAAATGAAGACCTCTTCCCAGAAGTCATGCGTCAGGACGCCGTTGGGGGAGGTATCCGTGCCGGGCTCGAACTTGAGGATCCGGGTAACGCTGTCGTTGTCAGAATCCCGAGCAAGGATAGCCTCGGACAGGCCCTCGACGTGCGGGGTGCAGGGTGCGAAGTCCACCGAGGAAACAGGGGTGAACTCGAATTCGGGCTTTGCCATGGTCAGATCCCCTCCGATGCGGTGGCGCCGTCAATGCTGTAGGAACCCAGGAACGTGTCCAGCTCCGCAACCAAGGCGTCGTAGCCATAGTTCCGGTAGGTGTAGGCGCCGCGGACCACGAAGGGCGCACCGGCGTAGAACATCTCGTACTGCTGGTGACGGCCGGCGAACTCGGAACCAATGATGTCCCAGGCGAGCTTGAAGAGCTTGACTCGCTCCTCGCTGCTGACGCCGGGCGACTGGACGTAGCGTTCCATGTCCGGCCGGGTCACGCTGCTGGTCATGTCGGCAATGCTGGAGGGCAGTTGGAGGACGCCGCCGCCCACGAGGTCCCTCAGGATCGAGATCACGCGGGGGTACGTCTCGGACTGCAGGCCCATGGCCCCGTACAGTGCGCTCTTTCCGGGAACCCTCATGCCGGCGTCGTCCGTTGTTGCCGTGTATTCCGCGGCGAGAACCGCTGACTCAACGGACTGGACGATTGCGGCGAGTTCGCCGAGCTTCTCCTGGACACCGGGGATCTTGTCCGTGCCGTTCACCTGGGTGACCTTGCGGGCCACGGAGGCGATGAACTTCAGCTTGGTGGAGAACCGGATCTGGGCCTGCCAGTTGCCCAGGGCGTGGGCCCCGGTGTCGAAGAACTGGCGGCGCAGGGTATCGATGTTCCGGTTGATGAACACGCGGTCCCAGGGAATGAGGACGTCGTCGAAGACCACCAGTGCGTCGGGCTCGTCGTAATGGCTGGTCAGGGGGTAGTCGAAGTCGCTGGTGGCGGCCGGTGCGAACGGACGGCGGCAATAGAGCTTCAGGCCGTCGGTGGCCACGGGGATGGCGAAACTGACGGCGAAGTCCACGTCGTCCGGGCCCAAGGGCTTGATGCAGGTGACGAAGACTTCGTCGGCGATCGCGGCGCCCGTGGCAAGCATCTGCGAACCGCGGACAATGATGCCTTCCTCGGTTTCGCGCACGACGCCGACCTGCAGGTATTCGCCTTCCCAACCGGACGCTGTGGTTGCGCGGGAAACCTGCGGGGGAATGATCGCGTAGGAAAGGTACAGGTTCTCGGACAGGATCTTCTTGTAGTACCGTTCAACGTTCCCGGCGAAGTCACGTTCCTCATTCTTGAAGACGTCCGGGTGGGAACCGAACGCGGCGAAGAACGTTCCCACGTGGTCGGGGCTGCGGCCTACCCAGCCGTGGGTGTGCTTGGCCCACTTTTCGATGGCCTGGCGGCGAAGGACGAGCTCTTCTTGCGTGCGGGGAGCGGCGAAGGTCCGGTTGGCCGGTCCGTCGATCTCCTCGGAGTGGAATTGCATTCCGTTGGCGGGATCGGCTGCGATGTCGAACAGCTCGGACATGGTCCGGGCAACCTTCGCGAAGGCCGGGTGTTCCAGGACGTTGCCGACTACCTCGCCATCGAGGATCACCGTCCGGCCGTCGTTCAGGGACTTCAGATACTCATTTCCGGTCCTCATCAGAGTGAGCCTTTCTTCATTTTGTAGTTATGTTCAATGGTGGTCCCATTCGGGAAGGAGAGCTCCACCTTCCAGGAAGTTCCGTCAACAAACTTCCCGTTCAGCAGTGGCAGGGTGCCCCCAAGGCACATGAAGTCGGCGTCGCCGATGTCGGTGCGGGCGAGGAGGCGATCGACGACGTCGGCCGGCTTCCGCAGGCCGCTCAGTGAACCCTCCTGGTACAACTCGCCGTCCACCCACGAGCGTGCGATGCACTGGTCGAGGTCGAGGTCTTCCAAGGAATCGACGGCGATGACCTCACCTGCGACAGGCTTGGGGCAGGCACGCTTTGAATCGCCGATGTCCCGGGCTTCGATGTCGCGGTCCGTGTGATCGGATCCGATGCCGAGGTAGTACTGGCCGTCGTGCCGGATGTAGAGGGGTTCAATCTCACCTGAGGTCAGGTTCTTCGAGCCGTCATGCTCGCCGGAAGTCTCGAAAAGATCCGAGTCCATCCGGTAGAACATGGGCACTTCCGGCGGCGGGGCTACACCGATGGCAGCCAGTTCATCGATGTGGTGCTGGACTGCTTTTGGATCCCGGCCTGTGTAACCGGCCACCACTGCGTGGAAATCCGTGACCACGATGGTCTTCTCTGTGCCCACTACCCGGAAGGTGAGGGGGACTTGCCTTGTTGTTTCCATTCCGTCTCCTTGAATGCTTCTCAACGATGTTGGTTCTAAACGGTGAGTGTGTCGTAGGCGGCAAGGCGGTCTCCGATGACGGGGAACTCGCTGCGGACCGCCTGGACCTGCAGGGGATCGATGTCCACCAGGAGCACTGATTCCGCGTCGTCCGCTTCGGCCAGGACGTTGCCCGCGGGATCCACCACCCTGCTGTGCCCTCCGAGGTCCACACCTTCCTGGGTGCCTGCCGCGTTGCAGGCGATCACGAAGATCTGGTGTTCCAGTGCCCTGGCCGTGGTGAGCAGGCGCCAGTGTTCACGCCGGGCCGCCGGCCAGGCAGCGGGAACGATCACGATCTCCGCGCTACGGTTGCTCAGCTCCATCCACAATCCTGGGAACCGGAGGTCGTAGCAGGTGATGCCCGCAACCGCTCCAAAGGGCAGGCGAACCACGGGAAGCGAGGCCCCGGCTGTCAGCAGGCTCGCCTCCTTGGACTTGTAGCCGAATACATGGATCTTCCGATACGTGTGGACCACGTTGCCATCAGGGCCCAGCAGGATGGAGGTGTTGCTGAGCCGGCCGTCGTCGCCCGCCTCGATGATGCTGCCGAGATGAAGGTAGACGCCGAGGTCTTTGGCTACACGAGAGCACATGGTCACCGTGGGGCCGGTGATTGTCTCCGCCAAGGCCTCGTATTCGTCGAAGTGGAAGTAGCCTGCGCTCCACAGCTCCGGCAAGACGATCAGTTCGGCGCCATTGATACTCCGAAGGATGTCTTCGACGCGGTGGATGCGGTCTTCGCGGCTTTCGGAGTCCGGGCTGGCTACCTGGACGAGTGCGATTTTCATACTTTTTCCTTTGCGGGTTCGTCGTCCAGGTCACTGAGGCGAAGGCCCTTGGTTTCCTTGGCAAACATCACCGAGACCATGGAGATCAGGCCCATGGCGGCCAGGTAGATGCCGATCGCATAGCCGGTGCCGAAAGCGCTGTAGAGGGCCAAGGCAATGATCGGTGACAACGAACCGGCGATCAGCGATGCCAGGTTGTAGGACACCGAGGTTCCGCTGTACCGGACGTCCGTGGGGAAGAGTTCGGAGAAGAAGGCGCCGATGACCGAGCTGTATGCCGCGAAGATCAGCAGTCCGCCCACGGCGGCCGCGATGATTCCCCAGGTCTGTCCGGTATTGAGCAGGGCGAAGAACGCGAAGGCCCACACCATGGTGGCAATCGACGCTCCGATCAGAATGGGTTTCCGGCCTACCTTGTCCGCGTACAGCGCAAGGATGGGAATAGCGACGACAGCCACGCCCTGCCCGATCATGACGGCGGTGAGGCCTGTCTGCCTCTGCAGTCCCATGATCTGCGTGACGTAGGTGATGATGAACAGCGAATAGATGTAGAAGCCTGCGTTCTCGCCCATCCGGCTGCCGGTGGCGATGAGGATTTCGCGCCAGTTACGGCGGAACAGGATAGTCAGGGGCATCTTCCGTTCCTTGTTGCCCTCGGCCTCGCGCTTCCGCTGTGCTTCCTTGAACAGCGGGGTTTCCTGAACGTAGAGCCGCAGGACCAGGCCAATGACCACCAGGAGTGCGGACAGGCCGAAGGCTATCCGCCAGCCCCAGGCCAGGAACTCGCTCTCCGGCATGGTGGCGGCGAGGATGGCCAGGACGCCGGCGGCCATCAGGTTGCCCAAGGGCGGTCCCATATTGGGCCAGGAGGCCCAGAACGCGCGCCGTGCGCTCTCATTGCTGTGCTCGGAGACGAGGAGGACAGCTCCGCCCCATTCGCCACCCAAGGCAAACCCCTGGATCAAGCGGAGCAGCAGGAGCAACAGAGGTGCTGCGAGGCCGATCGCTGCGTACGACGGAATGAAGGCGATGAGGGTGGTTGCGACCCCCATGAGCATCAGGCTGGCCACCAACGTGGCACGCCGGCCATGCTTATCGCCCAGATGCCCCAGGACTATGGCACCGATCGGGCGTGCAAGGAAGCCCGCAGCGAACGTTCCGAGTGCCAGCATGGTGCCCACCAGGGGATCATCGGTGGGGAAGTAGAGCTTGTTGAACACCAGCGCGGCTGCCGTGCCGTAGAGAAAGAAGTCATACCATTCCACGGCTGTGCCGGCCAGGCTTGAAGCAGCTACCACAGGCAAGCTGGAGTGCTTCTGTTGCCTGAGTTCTGCTTTCTTCATATCGGTCATTGTGGGGATCCTTTGCGATTGGGAGCCGCGTAGCTTCCGGTGGGGCGGGCCGCGGGCTCCCAGGAAAATTGGGGTATTTCCGATGCGTGAGCGGAGTCACTAAGATCACTGTAGACGCGTTGTATACAACCTGTCTATATTTGAAGCAGAAGTTTTTTTGATGTCCCCCACGCTGCTGAATGCAACTCGTATACTGGGCTACGCGAGAAAGGCTCTGCATGATCCAGATGACCCCCACTGCACAGTCGCAGCCAGAAGTGGCCTACCAGTGGATGAAAAGCTACATTGCAGCCCTGCCGCGTGAGGAAGAAACATTCCTGAACGAGGGAGTCCTGGCCAAGACCACGGGTACTTCACGAACGCCCGTACGTGAGGCACTGCTGCGCCTCGAAGCTGAAGGATTCGTCAAGCGGATCCCGCACAAGGGCGCCTACGTGCCACCCATCTCTGATCCCGACGTCCGTGCCATCCTGCAGGCCAGGTCAGTTGTGGAGAAATGGGCCGTCTCGGCGGTGGAAACCATGCTTGATGCGCAGATTGATGCCTTCCAGCGCGTGATTGACCAGCAGCAGGAAGCCCGGGACGATCCCGCCAGGTTCATCGAACTGGATACCGAGTTCCACACCCTCATGGTCCGTGCTGGCGGCAACCCCGTCCTGGCTGATTTCTACGCGTCACTCCGGCAGAAACAACTCAGGATCGGCGTCAAAGCCGTCAGCCAGGGCACGGATCGGGCCGGGGACGTCCTCCGGGAACACCAGTTGATCGTTGACGCACTCCGCAGCCGAAGCCTCGACAAAGCACACAAAGCCATCGACGCGCACCTGGATTCCACACGCCTGGCAGTGATCGGGTACTAGTCCTCGCTGTGCAGCTCCCGTTGCCGTGCGCTAAGCAGCTCAAACTCCGGCCGGGCAGCCACGAACCGTTCAACGGCGTCGAGCACTTGCTGAAGGTGGGCGTGATCCGGGGCCACCAATGCGGCTCCAATCAGTGCACGCCGATGCTGGTCCTGGAGCCCGGTCTCGGCAGCTGACACGTCGAAGCGGCGTTTGAGCTCGGCTACGAGGGGCCGGACCATGGAGCGCTTCTCCTTGAGACTATGGACATCGCCCAAAAGGACGTCGAACTCAATCCACCCGATCCACATGGTTCATTATCGCCGCAGGTCAGGTGACGTGGGCCATGCGGACTTGATCAAATCTTGAGCCAATGCAGCAAGGCGCCTTGAGTTCCGTTCGGCAGTGTCTATGAGGTTGGCCCAAAACGGCCGACGGACTCATTCGCTGCTAGTTACTCAGGACTGACATCGTGCCCCAAACCCCTGCCCGGCTACGCCCGCGCACCCGCGCCCCCTTTCATCCGGTCCGCATCCTGCTCGCCTGCGCCGCCAGCTTTGCACTGGCCACCGTCAGTGCGTTGGGTGTTGGCGCTGCATCTGCCTCCGCCTCACCGGCAGATCCCTCACACGCAGATGCCACTCCGGGCCAGGGAACGGCTGTCCGGGCATCCTCCAGTGTTTCAGCGCTCGCCGGCCAGGCTGAGCAGCTGATAGTGGTGCCCGTGACGGCAGGGTTGGAGCCCACCCGGGTGAAGGGGACCATCGCGGTCTCGGGGAAACCTGAGGGTACGGTCCGGGCAACGGTCAACGGCCGGGTCATCCTCGAAGCGAACGCTGCAGCCATCGTTCCCCTGGACGAATCAGTCAGCAATGCCGACGTTCTTGGCCAGCAACTTACGGTGGGGCTGCAGTTCATACCGGTAACCCACACCATGTGTGTGGTCTCCAATGCCACAGCAACCCTGAACAACATGATGGTCGACTTCAGCGGGACCGCCAAAGCACCCACCACGGTGGGCGAGTTCTTCCCGGCGTCCGTGCCCGCCGTCGTGCTTCCCGTCCCCGCGGATCCCGGCGCGGATGTGTCCGCCGCCATCATGACCGCCTCGGCCGCCATGGCCCAACGCTATCCGGACGCCGCCGTCGCAGTGGTTCCGGAAGCCGAGCTGGTGGCGCGCGTTGCCACCCTCCCTGCCGGCAGCCGGATCCTCAGCGTCATCGCAGACCAGGGTGAAACCGCCACCAAACTGGCCACGGCAGCCGACCTCCCGCAGCTCATCCTCAGCGGCCACGACGAACAACTCCGCACCGCCGCCCGCGCGCTTGCCAGCGACAAAACCGCACTGGCCGTGACCTCCTCCGTGACCGGCCTGACCTCGGCGCTGCCTGCCGCACCGGGCCTGGTCCAGAGCCTCAAGGACCTGGGCAGCACCACCCTGAAACTCTCCGGCTACGGCACCCCGGAATCCTTTGTCGGCGTCACCCAGTCGCAGTTCGGAGGCCCGGTCTCCTCGGTGAAAGTCCAGCTCAAGGGCACGCACACGGCCGTCCCGGACAACGCACAGGCGCAGCTCTCGGTCTTCTGGAATGACTACCTGCTCAGTTCCAAGAACCTCGACGGCGGAGACACCTTCACGGTGGATGCTGAGGTTCCAGCGGGCCAGCTACAGGCGAAAAACGGCCTCCGGATCCGTCTGGCCGCCCTCCCGGCAGGCGGCGATTGCACCGGGCCCGCAGGTGTCATGCCCATGGAAGTCACCCTGGACACCGCTGGCAGCACCCTCACCGCTGTCCGTGGCGGATCCACGAAAGCCGGCTTCGAACGGTTCCCCCAGGCTTTCGGACAGAGCGTTCCGGTAGCGTTCGGCGATGGCAACGGCCAAGCCAACACCGTTAACGCAGCGACGCTGCTGGCTTCCCTGCAGCGTGACAGTGCTTCCCTGTTGGATCCCCGCGTAGTGGGCCTCGACGCCCTGGCCGGTTCCAGCGAGTCCGGGCTGGTGGTTGGTGCCACCGCCGACGTCGCAAATAGGCTCTCTGCACCGCTGCGCTTGGCGGAGTTCCGCACCATCTCGCCTGACGACGTCGAATACGGCGTGGGCGCCTCGGCTCCGTACGGCGTGTTGGAGGCTTTTGAGCAAGGCGGCCGGAATCTGCTGCTCCTTGGTGCTTGGGCACCGGAAAAAGATGCTGCCGCTGCGTCCACGCTCCAGTCTTCATTGGCCTCCCATGTGGGTGCAGTTGAAGGCGGCTGGGCATCGCTGTCCCGGAACCTCCTGGTGACCCAGCCGTCGGGAACTCCCGTTCTGCTGGAGAGCAACGTGCTGGTTCCGCAGAAGGCCGTGACCGATGACTACCGTCCCTATGCCTGGTGGATCGGCGGGGCAGTGGTGGTCCTGGGCCTGGCGTTCGCAGCCCGGACAGTGCTCCTGCGGCGTCGTGCCCAGGCAGCACGGGCATATGTGGATGCTGAGCAAAAGGCGGGACAACCTGCAGACGCCACAGGACCGACGAAACCGGGTCATGGCAACTAGCGCCGCCGCTCGTCCGCGGGCTGCCCACCGGCAGTCTGCGGTGCGGTCGCTGACACTGCTGCGTTCTGTGACCGGGCTGGTCACGTGGGCCTGGGCGCGGCTCGGTGCCCCCGTGGTGGGGCGCAAGGTTCCCGGCACCAGGGTTGTCGCGGTGGTTTCGCTGCTGGTCGGCTACCTCGCCTGCCTGTACACGATCGGCCATGGCACCAACCTGGACTATTCGGATGCCCAGAGCCACCTGACCATCGCCCGGCGGATCTTCGACAGCAAAGCGCCCGGTTTTGAGCAGCTGGGCACCGTCTGGCTGCCCATGCCGCACCTGTTGCTGGCTCCGTTCGTGCTGAACATGTGGCTATTCAGCACGGGCTGGGCGGCCGGAATCCTCGGGATCCTGGCGTTGTCCGCCACCACCACCGGCCTGTACTTGATCGCAGCCCGCCTCGGATTGGGCAGGGCCGGGCGGCTCGCCACCACACTGGTGGTCCTCGCAAATCCGGCCGTCCTCTACGTCTACACCACAGCGCTGACCGAGCCGGTACTCATCATGTGCATCGTGGGCGGCATGGCTGGCCTGGCGCACTGGGCCACCAGCCGCCGTCGAATGAGTGCCGGAGAGTTGGCCGTCTTCGCCGGCATTCCGTCCGCCGCCGCAGTGCTCTCCCGTTACGAAGGCTGGGCGCTGGTGATGACTGGAACACTGTTGGTGCTCATCGTTGCCAAGCGCCGCACCGGTGCGTGGCGGGAGGCATTCATCATGGCCGGTGGCTACGTGATGATCCCGGCCGCGGCGGTCCTCTGGTGGATTTCCTACAACTGGGCCATTTACGGCAACCCGCTGGAGTTCATGTTCGGGCAGTACTCCGCCTACGCGCAGCAGAAAAACATCACCGACGGCGGCCTGTTGCCCACCAAGGGCAACCTGGGACTCACGCTGACTACTTTCCATTGGTCCCTGCTGGAGACAGTCGGCGTGGTGGTCCTCGCGCTGGCGGCATGCGGCGCCGTCGTGCTGGTCTTCAGGCGGGGCTTTGCCAACAGCACCCTACTGGTGGCGGTGACCGGCAGTGCGTACGCTTTTGCGGTGCTGAGCCTCTTCCTGGGGCAGACGGCCATCAACAACGACCATTCGCTGCCGTCAACGTGGTGGAACAACCGCTTCGCGCTGACGGCGCTGCCCCTGGTGGCCATCCTGGTAGCCGTGGTGGTGGAGGAATTCACCCGCCCGGCCCGCATCAAGCCGGTGCTGATCGGCGCGATGCTGGCTGGACTCGTGGTGCAGGACCTCTGGTGGGCTGAGGATCCCACGGGCCGGCTCGCCGTCCTGGCGGAAGGGCGGATGTCAGCGGAGTCCACCACCAATTCCACGGCAGCGGCGCGCTGGCTCAACGAGCACTACGAGTCCGGCGGAATCCTCATGGATGAGAGCGCCAGGGGCAACGCCGTGCTTCCTGTCATGGGCATTCCCCTTAAGGAGATCTACAACCGCGCCTCCGGAGACTACTTTGCTCCGGCGCTGGAGGATCCCGCCAAATATGCGCAGTGGGTGTTCGTCAACGTTGAAGCCGGAACGGGGGCACGGGACTCGGGGCCCACGGACCTGGTGTACCAGGCGATCGTGGCGAACCCGTCGTTCACTGTCCGCTACTCCGTGGCTTTCTCGACTCCCACCCACCGGATCTATGAAAGGTCCTCCCACTGATGACTTCACCTTCACGCTTGGCGGACGCCACGCTCAACCGGCAGTCGATTGGCCAGACGCTGCTTGCGGCGGGGCTCATCACCCCGGAACAGCTGCAGCGTGCGCTGGATCGAGCGGCGAGCGAAGGTGGGCTGCTGGGCAGGCACCTGATCCTGGAGGCCGGGCTGGACCGCCGTCGGATTTATGAAGTCCTGGCACAGCATTGGGACGCGCCGCTGGTGGACCTGGTGGCTGAACCGGTGGACGACCAGCTGATGGAGGTGCTGGGGTACAGCGATGTGGGCGAGCCCCAGTGGCTGCCATGGAAGATGGACGGTGACGTACTGACGGTGGCCACTGCGGTGGCTCCGTCAACGGCCATCGCAGAGGAAGCGGCGCGTCTTTTCGGCGCCGCATCTGTTGAATTCCGCACCACCACCGACTGGGACATCAACCAGTCCATCCAGCGTTCCTTCCGGCGCCACCTCCTCTACGAATCCGCCGAGCGCCTTGCCGAAGAGCGGCCCGGCGAATCCGCGCGTACCGCCCTGACCCCATGGCAGCGCTACCTCCCGGTGGTCCTGCTCACGGGACTAATCACTGCGTTCGTGCTCTCTCCGCTGACGGCATTGATCGTCCTGCTGGCAGCAGCAAACGTTGTATTCCTGGTGAGCATCGGCTTCAAGACGCTCGCCAGTCTCCGCAGCCCCTTCGACAGGATGCGTGACGCCGCCGTGGCCAAAGCCAGGGATAAGGAGCGGGCCATTCGTGGACTGCCTCCCTTGGCGGAGGAACGGGTCCCCGATGGCGACTTGCCTGTCTACACGATCCTGGTTCCTGTATTCCGGGAAGCGAACATCATCGACAAATTGCTGACCAACCTGGGCCAGCTGGACTACCCACGTTCCAAGCTGGATGTCCTGGTCCTCCTTGAAGAAGACGACGCCGAGACCATCGCCGCGGCGAAGGCTTCGCGGCCACCGGAATACGTCCGAATCCTCATCGTGCCCAAAGGTGAGCCGCAGACCAAGCCCAGGGCCTGCAACTACGGGCTGACGTTCGCCCGCGGCGAGTATGTGGTCATTTATGATGCCGAAGACCGCCCCGAACCCGGCCAGCTGCGTGCGTCCATCGCCGCGTTCAAGCAGGACGCTTTTGAACGGGAACACCTCAACCCGGGACGCAAACCGCTGATCTGCGTGCAGGCTGCACTGAACTACTTCAATGCGGACCAGAACGTCCTCACCCGGATGTTCACCATCGAGTACACGCACTGGTTCGACTCGATGCTCCCGGGCCTGGACAACTCGGGGATCCCGCTGCCGCTGGGTGGGACCTCCAACCACTTTGTGACCTCGCTGCTGAAGGAAGTCGGCGCGTGGGACCCATGGAACGTCACGGAGGATGCCGACTTGGGGCTGCGGGCGGCCGTGGACGGATACCGCGTGGGCGTCATCAATTCCACTACGTGGGAAGAAGCATGCTCGCAGGTGCCGGCGTGGATCAAGCAACGCACCCGCTGGATCAAGGGCTACATGGTCACCTCGGCCGTCAACACCCGGAACACGGTGCGATACATCAAGAGCACAGGTGTTGCCGGCGCCGTCGGGTTCCTCGGCCTGATCCTTGGCACACCCTTGGCGTTCCTGGCCTACCCGCTGGTGGTGGGCTTCACCGTGGTCACCTACATCGGCTACGACATTGTTGGCCTGGTCCTGCCCGAATGGTTGCTGGTGGGCGGAGTGGTGTCCATGCTGTTCGGCAACGCCATGATGATCATCGTCTCCGGTCTCGCTACCCTCCGCCGGCACGGATGGAGGATCGCGATCTTCGCCCTGCTCAACCCGTTTTATTGGGTGCTGCACTCAGTAGCTGCCTGGCGGGCGGCCTGGCAAATGCTCACCAGCCCGCACAAGTGGGAGAAGACGCCGCACGGGCTGGAGGCCGAATACCACGACGACGGTCACTGGGTTGGTTGAGGAAACACCCGTTTCTCCCGCCGTTGGTGCCACCCCTGATCTTGAGCAAATCCTGAGCAAATGCCGCAGTGGGGTTGAGGAAGCCTCGCCACACTGAACTCAAAGCCGCAGGATGACCAGCTGAGGGGGTTGGACACGGTGCTCGATGCTTTCTCGGTACGGGTTGGTTTAGGCGTGGTCACGGTGACGCTCTTGGTGCTGTTCTGTATCTCCTTCCAGCGCACCCGCTCACCCTATGCAGGCTGGTGGAGCCTGGCCCTGCTGGAATTCATGGTGGGCAACGCAGCTTTCCTGCTCAACGGCACCCCTCACCAGCAGTGGGCCAACCCCGTGGGCAACATCCTGGTGGTGGCCGGAGCGTTCAGCGTTTGGGCAGGCGCAAAGACCCTTCGGGACCAGAAAGCTGCACCATGGCAGTTGGCCATCGGTCCCGCCGTCACCGCCGTCGCGTCCTTCCTGGATAGTCCCGGGACCAATGTGTGGTCCGGCGGATTCGTTTATCTGGCGATGATGACCGTGGGCATTGCCTTGGCCGCCTACGACCTGTGGTTCATCAAGTCCTCGCACTCCCAGGTCCACAAAGCCCTGTCCGTCGCGGCAGGCCTGCTTGCCGGCTATTACTTGGGCAGGTGGCTGGTTTTTGCGCTTGAAGGCCCGTCAAGCCATACGTTCACCACCTACTTTGGACCTGCACCTTCGGCCTTGATATCCATGGTGCTCCTGGTCACTGTGTCCTTCAGCATGACCGCCCTCACCAGCGACCAACTCATCAAGGGACTCAAGGAGCGGGCCGACCGCGACCACCTGACCGGACTCCTCAACCGGGGGACCTTCCTGGACATGGCCACCACGGAACTCAACCGCCTGCAGTCCGCAGGATCCGGCGCAGCCGTAGTCCTTGCGGACCTTGACCATTTCAAGGCCGTCAACGACGAATTCGGCCACGGGGCCGGGGACAAGGCACTCCAGGCCTTCGCTGAAGCCTGCGGTGCCTCGGTCAGGTCCACCGATCTCATCGGGCGTTACGGCGGTGAGGAATTTATCCTGTTCCTGCCCGGGGCCACGCAGGACCGGGCAGAGGACATCGCAGCCGAAATCAGCCGCCGGATGGCAGCCACACCGGCGCCCGAGGGCGTCGCATTTCCCACCATCAGCTATGGAGTCACCTCCAGCATCCCCGCTGGTGCTGACATGAAATTCATGATCGAAGTGGCGGACGCAGCCCTGTACAGCGCCAAAGCGCAAGGAAGAAACCGGATTGTAGGAGCCGACCGCCATCAGGCGGCCATTATCGCGGATGAGGCACGATCATGACCTTCAACGAACTCACCACCAGGATCCAGATCCAGCACACCCAGGAGCTGTCCGCCTTCCGGCAAAACATCACCAGCCCTCCCTACAAGGCCGGAACGCCGACGTCCCTGAATGCGGACCGCCGGTCAGTCCGGATGGGTCCCGTCCAATCGGTGGAGGACGGGAGCGCCAACCTGACCATCGTCGCCGACGTGGAAGGTCTGGCCTGGTTCACAGCTGACAAGGGCCTGCTGGGCAGTTGCATCACGGTGTCCATCGCCGGTCACCGCAGGAACACCGGGACCCGCGTCCACCTCCCGCTGGCCGAATGCGACGCCTGGATCGAGGCCATCCTCGGCGGCTCCTGGATCACCCACGTGTACCGCGCAGGCAAGAGGGTGGAGTCCGACGGCAGGATGGACATCGCCTCCTACCGGCTGTTCCTGGACGAACGCCGCAATCCCGTTGCCAAGCCGCAGGCTGTCGCTGATACCACGCTGCGACGCCTGGAAGAATCGTGACCAGCACCAAGCCCCGACGACTTGTCCCCGCTGACGCTGACTCCCGCATCGAAAAACTGGAACGGCACGTCCAGGCGCTCATGGAAGAGCTCCACCACGTCCGCCATGAGCAGCGCCGCGAAGCGCTCACTGATGCACTCACCGGACTCGGCAACCGCCTGGCCTTGGTGGATGCTTTCGTTGCGGCACGGAACGCCGCGGCCCACGGTTCCGCTCAACCTGCGCTCCTCCTAGTGAACTTGGACGGCTTCAAGGCACTGAAAAACTCCGCCGGCCTTGCCGCGGCGGACCAGGTTCTGGTCACCGTGGCGATGCGCATCCAGTCGGCCGTACGGGAGAACGACGTCGTCACCCGCCTGGGTGCCGACGAATACGCGGTGCTGTTGCCCGCCACCCCGCAAAACCGGGCCGCCGCCGTCGGCAACCGCATCCTGGCCGCGCTGGGACCGAACATCGATCTGGGGAACAACAGCGTCCGCTGCGGTGCAAGCATGGGACTGCGGACAGCAGAGCCACACCACACCCTCGAGGACCTGCTCCAGGAAGCCGATATCGCTGTGGAGGAATCCAAGAGCGAGGGCCGGAACAAGCTCAGGGTGTTCGATCCCGCCACGCTGCACGCCCGGCAGCTCCAGCGGCAGATTGTGGGTGAACTCCGCGAGGCCATCCGTACAGATCAGTTGGTCCTGAACTACCAACCGATCGTGGAGCTGGCCACGGGAAGGATCGAAGGCTGCGAAGCCCTGGTCCGCTGGAACCACCCTGTGCACGGCTTGATTATGCCGGATCAGTTCATTCCCGTAGCCGAGGCTACGGGACTCATCGCGGAACTGGGGAGGTGGGTCCTGCGCACCGCCGTGGGGCAGTTGCGGCAGTGGCGGGACAACCCGGCCACGGCCCAGCATGACTTCTCCATGCGCATCAATGTCTCCGCCGCGGACCTGCAGAGCCTGGAGTTCGTGGATGACGTCAGCGAAGCACTTGCCGAGGAAAGCCTGCGTCCGGAATCGCTGGTCCTGGAGCTGACCGAGAGCGCCATCATCCAGAACAATGAGCTGGACCGCTACACCCTGGCCAGCCTGCACAGGCTGGGTGTGGGACTTGAAATCGATGACTTCGGTGCCGGATATTCGTCCATGGGCTACCTGCGGAAACTACCCGTGAACCGGGTGAAAGTGGACCGGCAGTTTGTGAAGGACCTCGGAAAGGACCCCTCCCAGCTCGCGTTTCTGGCGGCCATCCAGGAAGTCATCCGGTCCTGTGGGCTGGAAGGAGTGTGGGAAGGCATTGAAACTGCCGAGGAAGCAGCGGCGCTCCGGAGTATCGGCTGCGCCAGCGGCCAGGGGTACTACTTTGGCAGGCCCTTGCCCGAGGCTGAGTTTACGGAGCAATTGACCCGGCTGCGGACCTGGCCGGCTTGATCTACTTTGCAAGACAACAGAAGGCCCCTGCAACCGTCCTCGTGGACGCGTGCAGGGGCCTTTTGCTTGGCCAGTCTTTAGCCGAAGTACTTCGGCAGCGTGGCTTCGTGTGCTTCGCGGAGAGCGTCCAAGGAGAGCTCGTCCACGCCGTTGATCTCCAGCTTTCCACCGGCAGCGTCTACAACGCCGATCCGGAGGTGGGCGAAGCCGCGGGCGGTGCACATGTCCTTGAAGCGGACTTCCTCGGAGCGCGGCACGGACACGATCGCACGGGCCTGGGACTCGGAGAAGAGGGCCGTAAACAGGTCCACGCCATCGCGCTCCATGAGTTCTTCAAGGGCGATCCGGGCGCCCACACCGTAGCGCAGCGAGGACTCAACCAGGGCAGCAGCGAGGCCACCTTCGGAGAGGTCGTGTGCTGCGTCAACCATGCCGTCGCGGGAAGCGTTGATCAGGATCTCGCCCAAGGCGCGCTCTGCTGCGAGGTTGACCTTCGGGGGCAGGCCACCGAGGTGTCCGCGGAGGTTTGACCATTCCGAACCGTCCAACTCTGCTGCGGTGGTGCCCAGCAGGTAGATGGCCTGGCCGTCCTCGCGCCAGCCCGACGGCGTACGGCGGGCGACGTCGTCGAGCTTGCCCAGGACTGCCACCACTGGGGAGGGGTGGATGGGTGTGGTGCCGGTCTGGTTGTACAGGGAGACGTTGCCGCCCGTGACCGGGATGCCGAGCTCCATGCAGGCATCCGACAGGCCGCGGATGGCCTCGGCGAGCTGCCACATGACGTCCGGGTCCTCAGGGGAACCGAAGTTCAGGCAGTCGCTGACAGCCATCGGAACAGCGCCGGACGTTGCGACGTTGCGGTAGGCCTCGGCCAGCGCAAGCTGTGCACCCTGGTACGGCTCCAGATAGGTGTAGCGGCCGTTGGCGTCGGTGGCCAAGGCAACGCCCAGGCCGGTTTCCTCGTCAACGCGGACCACACCGGCGTCGTCCGGGAAGGCCATGGCAGTGTTGCCGCCAACGTAGCGGTCGTACTGCTTGGTGATCCAGGCCTTGCTGCACATGTTGGGCGATGCCACGAGTTCGGTGACTGCTGCTGCCAGCTCGGACGGAGCTGCTGGACGGCCGGCATCCTCAACGGAACCGGTGAAGGCGTTGGCCTGCACCGAGTCCTGCCACTCCGGGCGGGCGAACGGACGGTCGTAGACCGGGCCGTCGTGCGCAACGGTGCGGGGATCGACGTCGACGATTACTTCGCCTTCCCAGGTGATGATGAGGCGACCGGTGTCGGTGACCTCACCCAACCAGGAGTACTCCACGGCCCACTTGTCCATCACAGCTTCGAAAGCGGCAATGTTCTCCGGGGTGACCACGGCCATCATGCGTTCCTGCGACTCGGACATGAGGATCTCGCCCGGGGTCAGCGTGGGATCACGCAGCAGGACGGAGGTCAGTTCCACCTCCATGCCGCCGTCGCCGTTGGAGGCGAGCTCGGACGTGGCGCAGGAAATGCCTGCAGCGCCGAGGTCCTGGATGCCTTCGACCAGTGAACCCTTGAAGAGTTCCAGGCAGCATTCGATCAGGACCTTCTCAGCGAAGGGGTCGCCCACCTGGACGGCCGGACGCTTGGAGGGCTTGGTGTCATCGAAGGACTCCGAGGCCAGCACGGAAGCTCCGCCGATGCCGTCGCCACCTGTGCGGGCTCCGAACAGGACAACCTTGTTTCCCTTGCCGGAGGCGTTGGCGAGGCGGATATCTTCGTGGCGCATGACGCCAACGGCCAGGGCGTTCACCAGCGGGTTGCCCTGGTAGACGGAGTCGAAGACCATTTCGCCACCGATGTTCGGCAGGCCAAGGCAGTTGCCATAGCCGCCGATGCCGGCAACGGCACCATGCATGACGCGGGCGGTGTCCGGGTGGTCGATTGCGCCGAAACGCAACGGGTCCATCACGGCAACCGGGCGGGCGCCCATGGAGATGATGTCGCGGACAATACCGCCGATGCCGGTAGCGGCACCCTGGTACGGCTCAACGAACGACGGCGAGTTGTGGGACTCGATCTTGAACGTCACGGCCCAGCCGTCGCCCAGGTTGGTGACGCCGGCGTTCTCGCCGATGCCCACGAGCATGTCCTTCTTCATTTCCTCAGTGACCTTCTCGCCGAACTGGCGGAGGTGGTTCTTGGAGGACTTGTAGGAGCAGTGCTCGCTCCACATGACGGAGTACATGGCCAGCTCGGCGCCGGTGGGGCGGCGGCCAAGGACCTTGACGATCTCATCGAATTCGTTCTGCTTCAGGCCCAGCTCGGCCCACGGGAGTTCCGTGTCCGGGGTCTTGGCAGCGTGCTCAACGGTGTCAATGTTGAACTTCTTGGTGGTTTCCGTGGTCACTTGTCGCCTCCCACAATCTTGGTCAAAACGGAGGTGAAGAAGCCCAGGCCGTCGGTGTCGCGGGGAGCTCCATCAAGCGATTCCGGGCCAAAGCCGGCTTCCACAGCGTGCTCCGGGTGCGGCATGAGGCCCACCACGTTGCCGGCTGCGTTGGAGATGCCTGCGATGTCGCGGCGGGAGCCATTCGGGTTGAAGCCCACGTAGCGGAACACCACGCGGCCTTCAGCCTCAAGGGCGTCCAGGGTCTTCTCGTCGGCGATGTACTGGCCGTCCTGGTTCTTCAACGGCACAATGATTTCCTGGCCGTCGGTGTAGTCCACGGTCCAAGCGGTGTTGGCGTTCTCCACGCGCAGCGTCTGGTCGCGGCAGATGAACTTCAGGTGGTCGTTCTTGATCATTGAACCGGGCAGCAGGTGTGACTCGGTCAGGATCTGGAAACCATTGCAGATGCCCAGCACGGGGAGCTTTGCGTCGGAGTTCGCGGCGTCAATGATCTTGGACATCAACGGAGCGAAACGCGAGATGGCGCCTGCGCGGAGGTAGTCGCCGTAGGAGAAACCGCCGGGGATGATCACGGCGTCAACATCACCCAGCTCGGTGTCTGCATGCCAGAGCGGAACGGCAGTGCCGCCTGCAAGCCGCACTGCACGGGCGGCGTCGCGGTCGTCAAGGGTGCCGGGGAAGGTGACGACGCCGATCTTGGCGCCGGCGAGGCGGGGCTCCGCGGCAACAGCCACGGCCTCGCCAATCAGGGGAATCGACGTCATATCAGGCCTCGACGACCTCGACGTTGACAACATCCTCGATCACCGGGTTGGACAGAAGGGTCTCGGCAGCTTCGCGGGCCTGGGCCAGGATAGCGTCGGTCACCTCGCCGTCGACGGTCAGTTCAAAACGCTTGCCTTGGCGGACTGCGCTGAAGCTGTTGAAGCCGAGGCGGGGCAATGCACCCACGATGGCCTTCCCCTGGGGGTCCAGAATCTCGGGCTTGGGCATGACGTCAACGACGATCCGGGGCATCCGGTAACTCCTGTGCGTGAGTTGGGTGAACCTTAAATAAGGCTGCCGCGGAGGTGCCGTCTCACGCCATTCAGCCGCATTCAAACAGCGTCTTGAACACAGGGTTAAACACGGTGGTGAACTGCAATGTTTGAACGGCGTGGGGGGCGCTCCGCGAGCTTGCACACCTATTCTACCGGGAGTGGCTCACATACCCTATTCAGGCGGATTGCGCGAGGACACCCCGCCGCGGCGGCGCAAAAGACCCAACTGAAGGCTCGACGGCGGGGGCTGGCTGTGCCGGCTGGCGGGGCTGGCGCCGGCACTGGCAGGGGGTGTCCGGCGTCACTAGGATTGCGGCATGGCTGAGAAACCGAAATCCATGGTGCTGGGTGTTGTGGCCGCTGCAGTTTTTGCTGGTTTGGGCCGCATGGTGATCCAGAAGATCCTGGCGGACCGGGCTGGGCGGAGCAGCCGTGTGACCGCTCCGTTGGACGCTGAAACGCGAGCCAAAATCAGTGACGCTCTGCGTACCCCAAGTAAGTGAAACCTACCCTTGGTACTGCTGTTTTTCGGCGGAATGGCGCGGATTAGGGCACATACAAATGCGCTATTCAATCGGGTCAACTGGCGTGATTTCGGCGTAGTTTGGAAAGTACACCCGGGGTTCAGCCCCAGTACTGTTCAGGATCCAAACCAGGAGGAACAATGACCGACCACATTGCCGAAGTATCCGCCTGTAGCGTTGGCAGCTGCGGATTCAACCATGATGGCTGCACCGCCTTTGGAATCACTATCGGTGGAACCCAGGACCATGCTTCCTGCGCCACCTTCATTGACACCAATGCCATGGGCGGCCTTCCCAAGGTCCTCGCCCACGTAGGTGCCTGCCAGCGCTCGGAGTGCGTCCACAACAACAACCTCATGTGCGAGGCACATGACGTCAAGGTCGGCCCGGGTCGCGAAGCCGCCGATTGCCTGACGTACGAGCACGCCTGATATTTCCTGACGACCAAAAGGGTCCCCGCCTCGATTGAGGTGGGGACCCTTTTTGCGGGTGCTACTTCTTCTTGGTCGCCTTTGGGTTGGTGGCTTCCTTGGGGCTGTCTGCGTCTTTGAGTTCCTGCTCGGCCGTGGCCTGGATCAGCGCCAGCAGTTCCGGGTCCAGCCCTGGCGCGAACTCTTCCTTGCGTTCGGGGGAGATGGTGATGGGGAATCCGTCGGGCATGACGTCGGTACTGAGCTCGGTCCCGTCGTTGGAGGGAGACGCCCCACGGTACAACTTGCCGGCCTCGCTCAGATTGTCGGCACTGAAGGTGTACTGGATGCTCTGGAGGCCGGTGTCCAGCAGCTTCTTCACTTCAGGGAATTGTTCCGCATTGGTTTTGGGGATCGGCAGGACCTTGCCCCAGTTCACTCCCAGGCTCTCCAATGCCTTGGCATAGGCGTTCTCATGCGCCTGGTCGCGGACAATCAGGTACGCGATGGTGGAACGAGCAGTCTTGTTCTCCGTCATCTCGTAGATGCGGCACTTCTGCAGCCTGCCCGTGGATTCGAGCATCAGGTTGTAGAGCAAGTCCAGGACGAGATTTCCGCTGTTGTAAACGTAGGATCCGCTCCACGGATTACCCGCCGCGTCTACTGGCAGGGCGCCCTGGGCGCCTACCAGGTAGTGATGGATGTTGCTGGTGTCCAGGGCGATCTTCAGCGGTGTAGCTCCTCCAGCGCCAGGCTGGTCCACGGGATCGGACTTTTTGCCCTGGTATCGCGGAGAACCATCGAGGAGCTGGGAAATGGTGGTTCCGATGAGCTCCACGTGGCTGATCTCTTCGGTGCCGATCCCTTGCAAGAGGTCCTTGTAGGGCTTGGAGGCAGGGTCGCCACGGAAGTTCATGCTCTGGAAGAGGTACTGCATCATGGTCCGCATTTCGCCGAACTGACCCCCCAGTCCCTCCTGGAGGGCGTTGGCTGCAGCGGGATCAGGTTCGTCTACGGCAATTTCGTTGATGAGAAGTTGGGTGTGCAGATACATTGCGATTCCTCACGTTGTTCATGCTGCGTCCGCGGGATGGAAACCCACTGCTGGCCACCCCGGAAACCTCACCATAAGCATGCTTATTATTTTCACGCAAGGAAATCACGCAAGAAAGTGGGGAGGTATCAGCCGGCCACCTGGTTGGTCAGTGGGTGGCCTTCCTTGAGTGCCGTGACGTTTGCGGTGACCAGTCGCGCCGACCCCTTGGGGCGGTTGCCGGCAACGTGCGGTGTGATGATCAGGTTCGGCGCATCCCACAGCTTCGAGTCCGAAGGCAGAGGCTCCTCTTTGGTGACATCCAGGGCCGCCGCTCTCAGCCGGCCCTCCTGCAGCGCCGCAAGAAGGGCGTCTTCGTCAACCGTGGCGCCACGGCCCACGTTCACAAAAACTGCGGTATCCGGAAGGGCCCGCAGGATCGATTCGTTGAGGGAGTCCGTGGTTTCTGATGTGGCGGGCAGGATGGAAACCAGGACATCGGTGGTGCGCAGGACTTCCGGCAGTTCCTCTGTTGACACTACCGGGAAGCCGTAGCGTTCGCCCTTCGAGTTGGCCACTCCAGTGACCTTTGCGCCTAAGGCTGCCAATAGGGGAGCCAGGCGTCCGGCGATCGAACCAAAGCCCCAAATGGTGACATGGGCGCCGTCGAGCGTGTAGAGCTGTTCGGTCTTCGGGTTGGACTGGGCTGCGTTATAAGGCGCGTTCCAGACGGCATCCTTCTGGGATTCGAGCAGGACATCCAGCCGGCGGATGGTGGCCAGGATCAAGGCCAATGCGTGTTCGGCTACAGGGCCGTCATGAAGTGAGCGGCCGGAGGTGATGGCGACGGTTTCCGCAAAGCCGGCCGCGAGGACTGAATCAGGGCCTGCCGCGAGCGTTTGGACCAGCCTGAGTTTCGGCAGTTCCTCGGCGGCGTCCGAGAGGTTCTCCGGAGTGTTCCGCCACACCACCAGGACCTCGGCATCCCGGTGTTCGGCGGGGATGGGCTCGTCCACCGCGTACACCACCGGGTGGTCCCCTGAAGTGGTGAGATCGGCGAGGTTCAATTCGATGGTGTCCGGGACGAGGATTTTCACGGCAACTCCAGGTTCAAAAGCGGTGGGCGGTGTGCCCTTGAGGCTACCGCTTCAGCGCGGGGGGAGGTGCGCCCGAAAGTCCCTAGCAATGTGACGGCGAACACCCTATGGTTGTAGGACGTTCGACGTAGCACGTAACACGAACGTCCCTCGCGCCGATTCGAAAGGACCTTGGATTTGAAATCCATACCCCCTGCACCATCGCTCGCCCGCACCGCAGCCGCCGGCGCACTGAGCCTTGGCCTCCTTGGAGGCCTCGCTCTTCCGGCCACCGCCGCCCCCATCCCACCCAACAACCCTGCGGCAGCGCCGGGTACCTTCACTGAGGCCAACATCGCGGCTGACCGCACGGCCGCCAACTTCTTCTACCGGATCCCCGCCCTGACGTATCTGGGCAACAACGTGGTGCTCGCATCATGGGACGGTCGTCCGGGCTCAGCAGCGGATGCTCCGAACCCCAACTCGATAGTCCAACGCCGCAGTACTGACGGCGGACAGACCTGGGGACCTGTCACCGTTATAGCCGCCGGGCACGTGGGCGACGCCAGCGGTCCCAAATACGGCTACAGCGACCCCTCCTACGTCTACGACGCCGAGGCCGGCAAGGTCTTCAATTTCTTTGTGTACTCCAAGGACCAGGGCTTCGGCGGCAGCCAGTTCGGTAACAACGATGCCGACAGGTCAGTGATTTCCTCGGCGGTCATCGAGTCCTCGGACGGCGGCGTCACCTGGAGCCAGCCGCGGCTTATTACGAATGTCACCAAACCCGGAACCAGCAAAACCAGCCCGGTGGCCGGCGACGTGCGCTCCAACTTTGCATCCTCGGGCGAGGGCATCCAGCTCAAGTACGGCCCGTACAAGGGCCGCCTCATCCAGCAGTACGCCGGTGATATCCGCCAGGCAGACGGCACCAACAAGATGCAGGCCTACAGCGTCTACTCCGACGACCATGGGGTGACGTGGAAGAAGGGCGCCAACGTCGGTGACCGGATGGACGAGAACAAGACCGTGGAACTCTCCGATGGCCGGGTGCTGCTGAATTCCCGGGACAATGCCAACCAGGGCTACCGTAAAGTGGCCATTTCCACGGACGGCGGCGCTACCTACGGTCCGGTCACGCAGGACACGGAACTCCAGGATCCCGCCAACAACGGGGCCATTGCACGCATGTTCCCCAATGCGGCGCAGGGCTCGGCCGACGCGAAAAAACTCATCTTCACCAACGCGAACTCCAAGACCGGACGTGAAAATGTCTCGGCCCGTGTCTCCTGCGACGACGGTGCCACTTGGCCGGGCGTCCGCACCATCCGCTCCGGCTTCTCCGCTTACTCAACGGTCACCCGCTTGGAAGAGGGCAAGTTCGGGGTGCTTTACGAAGGCAACTACACGGACAACATGCCGTTCGCGAAGTTCGACGACGCCTGGCTGAATTACGCTTGCGCTCCGCTCTCCGTCCAGGCCGTCACCACCACGCCGGGGGCCACCCAGCAGGTGCCCGTGACAGTGACCAACCAGGAAGCCGCCACACTGTCCGGCGCAACAGCCACCGTCTACACCCCCAGCGGATGGTCGGCCACCACGGTGCCGGTTCCCGACGTCGCCCCCGGGGCCTCGGTGACCGTCAACGTTGCCCTGACGGCACCGGCCAACGCCAGTGGCCCGCAGAATCTCAACGCAGCATTTACGACGGCGAATGGCCGGGTTTCGCAGTTCACCTTCACCGCCACCGTGCCGGTTGCGCCGCAGGTGGGCCTGACGATCACGGGAACGGCACCCACCCGGGATGTCGTGGCCAGCCCCTACCAGGTGGGCGACGTCCTCAGCTACTCGCTTAACGTCAAGAGCACCGCGAACGTCACGGCCAATTCAGTACCGGTTTCCGGGACATTCGACTCCGGCTTCCTGCCACCGTCTGCCCCGAATTGCCGGTTCAACAACCTGGCCCCAGGTGCCAGCTACACCTGCACCACCGCCAAACATGTGATCACGGCAGCCGACATCGAGCGTGGCTACTTCGTGCCGGAAGCCAGCTTCAGCATCACAGCCAGCTCGACGCCGTCGCTTACTAAGACGGTGCCGTTCACCGGCGCTGCCGTCGCTTTGCGCGACGGCCTGCTGACGGCCGGGATCAGCGGGGCGCGTGCCGACGTCGGGCGTGACCTTGCGATCCAGCCGTACGCGGCAGGGGACCTGGTCCCGTACACCTTCACGGTGAAGAACACGAGCCCGCTGGTTGAGAAGGTGGTCCCGACCGCCGGTAACTTCAGCCCCTTCCTTCCGGAGGGGCCGGGCAACTGCCGCTACAGCGTGCTGCCGGCCGGCCAGAGCTACCAGTGCACCACCCCTCGCCACACGGTGACTGCACAGGAAGCTGAGCAGGGGTTCTTCGTTCCGACAAGCACGTGGGAAGTCAGCTCGGCCGGCCAAACCACCAAGACCATCACGGTGAACGGCGGCGAAGTGGACCTGAAAGTCCGCGAGCCCAGGCTTGAGGGAACCGTTTCTGCCCAGTGGATCGACACCGACGGTGACCGCTTCGCCAGCGTCGGCGATCCGGTGACGTACACGTACACCGTGGGCAATGCGGGCAATGTCGCCGTGACCGGATTGGAAGCACCTGACGCAGGCATCTCGGCGGGGGTGCTCGCCGCCGGTGCCACGGTGACCGCAACACGTGAGCATGTGCTGACGGCGGCAGACATCGTTGCCGGAGCGCTCGGTGCTGCTTCCTTCGAGGCGACGGCGCGCAACGGTTCCCGTGACGTAGCCACAACTGCCAAGGGTGATCCGCTGGTGCTGGCCGTGCAGCCGCCACAGCCAATGGCTGAGCCCGCGCTGACTGTCCAGGAACTGGGCACGCCGCCCACTGACTTGGGAGCTGCGGACAAGTACCGCACGGGCCAGAAGGTGGTGCTGAACGGTCTCGTGTATGGCGACTGGTATTACGTCTACCTGAACAAGACTGGCTACCGCCTTGGATGGGTCTTCCCGACCACGGACAACACTGTGGAGTTCATCCTTCCCTCTGAAGTGAAGAACGGGCGGGATGACGTAGTGGTCCTGGACGCGGACGGCGTTCAGGTCTCCTTTGACCGTCTGCAGGTGACGCCGAAGGGTTAGCACTTCGCTGGGGGAGGGCCGGGGTGATTGTGACAAGACAAAATTCCCGAAATGTGCTCTATGTCATATTCCGCTCTCACTAGGTACTCTGTGACTCGGCTGGTTGCGCGGCTTTGACAAGAACTGTCAAAGGTTCAACCAACTAAAAGTTGACAGGTCCAGACGATGGAGCCTGGTCCTCCCTCAGTGAAAGGTGCAACCACTCGTGAAATCACAAGGAAAGAGCTTCGTCAGAAGCGGGGGGCTTCGAAAGGCCGCGGCACTGGCCGTGGGCTTGCCGTTGCTTCTCTCTTCGATGGCGATGCCGGCCCAGGCCGCTCCCACGCCGGAGACGCCCGGGAACGTTGCGGGCGTGGCCAAGAAGAACCTTGACCCCAGTGCCTACAAGGATGGCCGCTACATGGTTGTCCTGGCGGAAAAGCCTGCAGCAACTTACGACGGCGGCACGGCGGGCCTGGCACCCACCAAGCCGGAAGAGGGCAAGAAGCTCGACGCCGAAAGCGCCGAGGTGAAGGAATACCAGCAGCACCTGCAGACGCAGCAGCAGGACATTGCCACCCAGGAAAACATCACCATCGAGCGCGACTTCACCACCGCCGTCAACGGTTTCAGCGCCAATCTGACGGCAGACCAGGCCATCAACCTGGCTAAGGATCCCAAGGTCCTCATGGTGGCACCGGACACCCAATACGCCCCGGACTACTCCACCACGGACTTCCTGAAGCTCAGCGGGCCCAACGGCACCTGGGCCACCCAGTACGGTGGCCAGGACAACGCCGGCAAGGGCACCGTTGTTGGCGTGATCGACACCGGCTACACTCCCTCCAACCCGTTCTTCGCCGGCGAGCCCGTCGGCCCGCTGGTGGGCAACCCGCAGGTCGGCGTTCCCTACCGCACAGCAGACGGCAAGATCGCCATGCTTAAGGCCGACGGCGATACTTTCGTCGGCGAATGCCAGCCCGGAACTGACACCGGCGCGGACTACGACGGCAGCGCCTGCAACTCGAAGGTCCTCAGCACCCACTACTTCGCAGACGCGTTCCTGGAGACTGTTCCCCCGGAAAACCGTGCTTCGGAAGAAGTCATTTCTCCCGTGGACGTGGACAGCCACGGCACCCACACAGCCAGCACCGCGGCGGGCAACGCCAACGTGGACGCCGTAGTAGACGGCCGCAGCTTCGGAACCACCAGCGGGATCGCGCCCGCCGCCAAGCTCGCCGTCTACAAGGTCTGCTGGGAAGACACCGATCCCGCCACGGGCGGCTGCTACGGCTCCGCTTCCGTGGACGCGATCGAGCAGGCCATCCTGGACGGCGTGGACGTGCTGAACTACTCCATCTCCGGTTCCACCACAACCACCACGGATCCTGTTTCGTTGGCATTCCTGTCCGCGGCTTCGGCCGGCATCTTCGTGGCCACCTCGGCAGGTAACTCCGGACCGACCGCCAGCACCGTGAATCACGGAGCCCCGTGGCTGACCACGGTTGCCGCGACCTCGTTCTCGCAAGAGCTCCAAGGCACAGTTGAGTTCTCCGATGGCAGCAAGTTCCGCGGAGCGTCCATCATGAACCGCGAGGTGAGCGGGGCCGGCGTCGTGCTGTCCACCAACGCTGCAAGCGGTGAAGGCAACGCGGCTCTGTGTGCTCCGGGCTCCTTGGACCCGGCCAAAGTAGCCGGCAAGGTTGTAGTCTGCGACCGTGGCGTGGTTGACCGCACCGCCAAGAGCGCCGAAGTACTGCGCGGCGGTGGCGTCGGCATGATCCTGGTGAACCTGACGGATTCGTCGCTGGACACGGACAAGCACGTCATCCCCACGGTCCACGTGAACCCGCCGGCAACGCAGACCATCAAGGACAAGGTCACAGCCAACCCGGCCATCACCGTCTCCCTGCTCAACCGCGACACCACTGGCCTGCCCGCCGAAGCGCAGCCGCAGATTGCCGGCTTCTCGTCGCGCGGTCCGTTGCTCGCAACCGACTCGGACCTGCTGAAGCCTGACGTGTCCGCTCCCGGCGTCGCGATCCTCGCTGGTGTCTCGCCAATCGGAACCGGTGGAGACAACTTCGGCTTCCTTTCCGGCACGTCCATGGCCTCACCGCACGTTGCCGGTTTCGGCGCACTGATCCTGGGCAAGAACCCGCAGTGGTCCCCGGCCATCGTGAAGTCCGCAATGATGACCACCGCCGGACCGGTCAAGCTGGCCAACGGCGCCGTCAACAAGGACGTCTTCGCCACCGGCGCCGGCCAGGTTGACCCCGCAAAGGTCCTCTCGCCCGGCCTTGTGTATGACGCCACCACCGAGGACTACCTCAAGTTCATCCAGGGCACGGGCATGGACCTGGGCATGGAAGGGCTTGGCACCACGGCCCCACGCGACATGAACGTGCCCTCCTTCGCCCTCGGCAACCTCGCCGGGAAGATCGAAGTGACGCGTACGCTCACCGCCTTGACCGCGGGAACCTACCGGGCATCAGTCAACGTTCCAGGTGTCAACGTCAAGGTCACGCCGTCCGTGCTGACCTTCGGAGCTCCTGGCGAGAAGAAGACCTTCAAGGTCCAGTTCGAAAACAAAAACGCCGAGCTGGGCAAGTTCGCCATGGGTTCCCTGAGCTGGCAGGGCGCCAACAAGACTGTCACCTCTCCGATCGCCGTCCGGCCGCAGTCCGTCATCGCGGACAAGGCCCTGGCCTTCACGGGAACGGGCCCCAATGGCTCCGCCACCATCAACATCACCTCCGGCACCAACCTCCCGGTGGGCGTCACCATTGATGGACTGTCCAAGGCTGATTCCTCGGCTGTCGAGCTGGTTCCCGGCCCGTTCGCGGGCCAGACCAATGCCTCCAACTACGTCAAGAAAGTGACGGTTGGCCAAGGCAGTGCGCTGGCCAAGTTCTCGGTCATCTCTTCCAACGAGGCTGCGGACTTTGACATGCTGGTGCTCACCCCGTCCGGCCAGCAGTTGCCGGCCGCAACGGCGTCCGCCAGCGAAACCCTGTCCGTGCCCAACCCGGCACCCGGCGACTACTACGTCTTCGCCAACCTCTACGCGAGCCCCAACAACCAGGCCACCAAGGCCACTGTTGATGCTGCAGTTCTGGGAGCCAACCAGGGCAACGCCACCGTGACGCCGAATCCGATCCGCCTCGCCAACGGCAAGACGGGCCAGATTTCGCTGAACTGGAAGAACCTGGAGCCCGGCTCCTACATTGGCCGCCTGACGTTCGCAGGAACCAGTGAGCCGAGCTTCGTCACCGTCCTGGTCAACCCGGGCGGAACCGTAGTGGTTCCGGACGAGGAAGACCCGAAGAAGGACAAGAAGGACAAGAAGCACGGCGGCAAGATCCGCGCCGACGAGCCGACGCAGAGCAACAACGCCGGCTAGTTCATTCTTGATCCAGTAACTGATGCAGAAACGGCAGTGGCCGGCGGAATTCCCGCCGGCCACTGTTGTTTCACCTAGGCGTTTCCGGATGAGCCCCCGGTGTTCCCCAGCAAGGATGCCAGGGTCTTCCAGCGGGCGATCTCGCAGCCGTCGGTCCTGCTGAATTGGCTGTGCACTTTTCGTCCACGGAACCAGCCCGTCACCACTGCCACTTGCGGGCCGCCGTATTGCTGCGTGCAGATCCGGTCCGGCCGGGGTTCGGGGAAGAAGATCTCCTCGCCAAACTGCTCGACGGCGGCAAGCGCCGCCCGTGCGTCCGGCAAGTTTGAGTCCAGTGAGTCGGGGTCCGGGGAGAGGACACCGGCCACGGACCGGAGGTGGAATTCGTGGCTCTCAGCGCCAGGTGCCTCAGTCAGCGTGACTGTGAGGTCGACGTCGTACTCGCTGTTGGGTGACTCGCTCGTGGGGGAAACCATAGTGACCTTTCGCTGGTGGCGGCGGGTGCTCAGGCGGCCAATCCACTCAGCTCATGGAGGAGCGGATCTACTGCCTGGAGCACGCGGGTCCGCAGCTCCTGGGATTCGGCCGCGAAAGCCCGCTGGTATTCAACGTACTCGGCCTTGCCCTGCGGTGTCTCGATCCTGATGGGTGGGTAGCCCCATTCTTCGAGATCGTAGGGGGAGGCCTTCATATCCATGGCGCGGATCCTCCACGAGAGTTCGAAGCAGTCCATCACCAACTCGCTGGGCAGCGCCGGGGTCAGCTTGTACGCCCACTTGTAGAGGTCCATGTTGGCGTGCAAACAGCCCGGCTGCTCCATGGTCCGCTGGTTTTCACGGGTGGGTTCGAGCTCGTTCAGGGGAATGGCGTCCGGAGTGTAGAACCGGAACGCGTCGAAATGCGAGCAACGGATACGGTTCTCCTCCACCACGGTGTCCGTTCCTTCACCACCAAGTCGCAGCTTCAGGTATTCGTGCCGCAGCTCAAATTTCTCCTGCCGGTACACCATGGCCCACTCGTGCAGGCCAAAGCAGCCGAACTGGGCCGGGCGCTTCGCCGTGCCCGCGAGGATGATTCCCGCGAAGCGGACAGCTTCGGAGCGGTCGGCCAGGAAGCCGCGGCGCTCAAAGGTAACCGCCGGCGTTCCCGCCGGCAGCCCGAGTGAGGTGAGCTCGCCGTCGTCGAGCGTTCGGTAGAACTTCCATGTGGCGCGCGCAAGGGCGCGTGGGCCGCTGAGGACCGTTCCGTCGCCGGGATGCCAACGCAGCAACTGGCCGGGCTTCTGCGTGTAGTAAGTGAACAGGAAGTCCTCAACGGGGTGCTTCTTCCCGGCCGAACGCCTGGCCAGGTAGGGGTCCGCGTAGCGCGCCACCCGGGCGTGGTGGGCTGCCTCCAGCCCGAGCCATTGCTCCTGGGGGAGGTGCTGCAGCCTAGAGTCCGCCATCTGATCCGAGGATGCTCTTTGCGGCGTCCCACAGTGCGATCTGGCAGCCGTCCGTGCGGTTGAAGGCCGCGGTGACTTCCTTGCCGTCCACGGCGCCGGTCACCTTGGCCGTTGCCGGGCCGCCGTACTGCATGGTGCAGGCCTGGTCCGTTTTGGTGGGGGCAGGATTCAGGATGGCGGGGTTGTTCTTGATGGAGGTGCAGGCTTCGGCGGCTGTTGGATGGTTGCTTTCAGCGGCCGGGACGCCGTCCGCGCAGACGAGCGTGAAAGTTTGGGGCGCGGCTTCGGGGGATTCCACCAGCGTGATGGAGAGTTCGGCGCTGCCGGCGCCGGTGGCTGCTGACGCACTGGGAGTTGCGCTGCTGCTTGCGCTGGTGCTTGAAGGGGACGACGACGGGGCTTGGCTTGTGCTACCCGGGGAACCTGGGCTTGGGGTGCCTGAGCATGCGGCCAAGCCGGCGACGGCCAGGGCTGCCAACAGGGGCCGAACAACTCGCATGCGCATGGAATCTCCTAGGTTGCGTCCATTTTACGTGGCACTTGTGGTGCCCGTTTCTCTGTTCGCTTCAAGAACACCACCGGGGCAGTGCGCTTGGCTAGGGGGCACGCGGGTGGTCTGCCTGGATTGCAGGGTTGATCCGTTAGAGGGAGTTGTTCCGCCGGGTTGCCGCGATCAGGCCCGTCATGGCCTGGTGCAGCTCGGCTACCTCTTCCCGGCTGAGCTGCAGGCGCTCGCGGATTTCACCGGGGACGGCGGTGGCCTGTTCGCGGAGGGCGGCGCCTTTTTCCGTCAGTGTGATGGCCAAGGCGCGTTCATTGCCCGGAACGCGTTCCCGGGTGATGAGCTCCGCTTCTTCCAGGCGCTTCAGCAAGGGGGAGAGTGTTGCGGGCTCGTGGAGGAGGCTGTCGCTGATGTCCTTCAGCGTGCGGGGGCTCCGCTCCCAAAGGGCCAGCATCACCAGGTACTGCGGGTGCGTGAGCCCGAGGCGTTCCAGCACGGGCTTGTAAACGCCCACCACGCTGCGGGAGGCAACGGTGAGGGCAAAGCACAGTTGGCGCTCCAAAAGGAGGTCGTCGACTTCCTGGGTGCTCTGGTCTGTGGCCGTCATGGCTGCCTCCTGTGCTTGCATCCGCTCACGCCGATCAATTAGTTAGTGTACTAATGATTAGCGTACTATGGACTCATTGAACCGTCTAAAAAGGAGTCGATCCGCGTGGCCAAGGAATCCCTCACCCGGAAGTTCATGCGCGCCACAGGCAAGTTCAGGGTTGTTTTCGGCCCCGCGCACAGCAGTTCCCTCGACCATGAAATGACCGAAGCCAACCGGAAGCTGCTCGCCCAGCGCCAGGCCGAAACCCAGCAGTGGGAGACACTCCGGCGCCCCGACGGCAGCACCTACGTAGTGCCCCGCAACCCGGACGACAAGTCCCTGCGGTAAACCCCCGCTACTCCCCGCCGAGGTGGCAGTTAATGCCCATGTTTTCGACGAACATTGTCATCAAATGCCTCTTCGGCATTGGATTTTGGGCGTAAAATTACCTCACTGAACGGCACGCACTGACCCTGCCGCTCTTTCTCTCCGGTAAGAGAGGAGGTGGAAGAACATGGGACGCAGAATGGAAGGTTTCGTCCATGTGACCGAGCGGCTGCAGTCCGTTTTTGGACCGGCAACCCACGGCGACATGGACAGCCCCGTAGTGCACCGGCATGACGATTTTGAGACCGCTTCCGAGGCGGATCTGAAGAACTTCGACGTCGAGACCGACTCTGAAGGCCATCACTACGCGGTCCGTAACAACGATCCAGGCCCTACATCAACCGACTACTCTGTGCGTCACTGACTATCGCCTGACTCATCAGCATGCTTAGTATGTAAGAGCAGGGTGATGTCGGGGCAAGAGGGGGTCGTCAATGAGTTTCCAAGAAGATGCAGCGGGGGTTCCGGGTAGTTCCGCGCGCCCGGACCGGGGCAGTTCCCAGGACCGGGTGATCCCGCCACCGGCGCCAGGTCATGCAAGGCCAACCCGCACGGCCGCCTTGTGGGTGGCAGTCGCCGTTGGCTTGGTGGTCCTGGTGATGCTGATTGTGTTCTTTGTCCAGAACCAGGACATGATCACGGTCCGTTTCTTCGGGCTGCAAGGGACCCTCGCGCTGGGCACCACGCTCTTCATCGCGGCCGTGGGCGGAGGCGTGCTGGTGGCCCTTGCTGGAGGCGCGCGGATCCTCCAGCTCAGAATGGTCAACCACCGCCGCAAGAAGACTGTGGGCGGCCCGGGAGCGGTGCCATAGGGACTCGAAGCTGCCAGCTGTTAACTGCGGAAGGACCGGAGCGCTTGCTCCGGTCCTTCCGCAATTTAATCCCGACGGCGGCACTCCCTGACGATGTTGATTCCGCCGGGGTGGTGGGCTGTCTTAGCCTTCGCAGTCGGTGCAGTAGGCGACGCCATCTTTTTCGCGTGCGATCTGCGAGCGGTGGCGAACCAGGAAGCAGGAGTGACAAGTGAACTCGTCGTTTGCCTGCGGGATAACCTGGATAACCAGTTCTTCGGCGACGATTTCGCCACCGGGGCCGTTGGCGTCGAGGCCATCGGTTTCGTCCAGTTCAAGCACGACACTCTTGGCCGTGGGAGCGCTGGCGGATTGAAGAGCCTGGAGGGACTGCTCCTGGTTCTCTTTTACATCGGTACGGAGTTCGTCGTAATCGGCTGCCACTTTTTAATGCCTCTTCGTGTTAGGGGGTTACCGGGTATGCAACGTACAGCATGCCACGAAAATTCCATACCATACCCCAGTTCTACCGCTTGTGGCGAAAACCACGTGGGTGGAGGGCAAAAAAACCCGCCACCCAGCGTGATTCCGCCATGTGTTACCGGAGTTCGATGTCCAATGATTGGAAGTGGTCGGCCGCATGGCGACCCACCAGCAGGCGGAACGTGCCCTGCTCAAACTGCCAGCCGTCGTCGTAGTGTGCAAACGCCTTGGCGGGGATGTGTATTTCCACGCTCTCGGTTCCGTTCGCGGCGAGGTGCGTTCCGGCGTAGCCGGCCAGCCAGCGGACGGGACGTTCGACGGCGGAATCGGCGCGGTCAAGATACACCTGGACCACCTCCCGGCCGGTGCGTGTGCCGGTGTTCTTGACGGGAACGTGCACCACAACATCCTTCCCGGCCTGCACTGACTGCGGAGCGTGGGCTGTGCCGAGTTCGAAGGTGGTGTAGCCGAGTCCGTAGCCGAACGGCAGGGCAGGGGCTGCGCCGCCGTCGGCTTCCTGCTTGAGCCAGGCGCGGTAGCCGATGTGGATTCCTTCGGCGTAGACCACCTTGCCGTCTACGGGCGTGGTGTTCAACACCGGGACGTCTTCCAGCGCGGCGGGCCAGGTGGTGGGCAGGCGTCCGCCCGGCTCTTCGATGCCCAGCAGGATGTCTGCGATGGCGCTGCCGAACTCCTGGCCGCCGAACCAACCCAGCAGTACTGCATCCACCTTGTCCAACCATGGCATGAGGACCGGCGAGCCGGAGTTCACCACCACCACCGTGCGCGGATTGGCCGCCGCGACGGCCTCCACCAACTGGTTCTGGTAACCGGGGAGGTCCAGGTCCTTGCGGTCGAAGCCCTCGGACTCAATGGCGGCGTTGGTGCCCACCACAACCACAGCCACGTCGGAAGTCCGGGCAGCTTCCACTGCGGCATCGATCTCGGCTTGCGGGTCCGTGACCACGGTTTCCTCGCCCAGCAGGATGGCAGTGAACGGGATGACCTGCTGTTGGGGCAGCTGGTACTCGGCCTCGAGCCGGATAGTCTGCCCGGCCGTGGTCTCCAGGGCATGGACGGTCTTGGGGGGATCGAAGAGGGCGGCGCCCAGAACGTCCGTGTCGTCCTCAAGTTCCCCGTTGAAGACTTCCGACCCGTCCAGAGCGAACCGGATCTGTCCCACAGTCCCAACACCCAGGTGGTGGACGCCTGCTGTTTCGGCCGTCCAGGCCGCTTCCATGCGGATGGAGGCGGCGCCGTCGGGAATTCCTACGCCGAACCAGATGAGGTGTGAGGCAAGGCGGTCTTCTCCGGAGATTTCCGTGCCGTCTTCGGCGAGGAAGGTCACGCGGATTCCGGGGACGTCGGAGACCGGGTTATGGAGTGAGGTGCGGGGGAAGGCCTGGATGCCTTCTGCCACCTTGGCGCCGCGGGCGTAGGTGACTGTGACGTCGTCGGGCAGTGCTTTTTGCAGGCCTTCCAGCGGCGATACAGTGTACTTGGGCATCACGGTGGCGCTGCCGCCGCCTTGGGTGCGGGCTTCGTCGGCGTTGTGGCCGATCACCGCGACGCTGCTGAGCGCTTTGGCATCCAGCGGTAGCAGGCCCTGGTTGCGGACCAGCACTGCGCCGCGGACGGCGACTTCACGCGCGACGGCGGCCCCGTTCAGTTCTGCGGGGAGCTGGGTCACCGCGGGTTCGAAACCTTCCAGCGAGCCCACGCGGGCTGCGAGGCGCAGGATCCGGGTGACCTTTTCCAGGATCGCCTCCCGGCTGACGCGGCCATCGTTGACGGCGGCCAGGAGCTTGGGACCCCAGTGGCCTATCGGGCCGGGCATTTCCAAGTCCTGGTGTGCGTTGGCGGCTTCGACGGAGCGCACGCCGGTCCAGTCGGAAACGACGACGCCGTCGAAATCCCACTCGGTGGACAGCGGTGTTTCAAGAAGCGTGTTCTCGCTGGCGGTGGTGCCGTTAATGGAGTTGTACGAGCTCATGACCAGCCAGGCGCGGGCTTCGGTGATGGCGTCCTCGAAGGCTGCCAGGTAGAGCTCCCGCAACGGTCGTTCGTCCACCACGGAGTCGGCGGTGAAACGCTCGGTCTCGGCCTCGTTGGCCAGGTAGTGCTTGGGGGTTGCGCCCACACCCATGGACTGCACGCCGGCAACGTACCCCGCGGCCATGGTGGCGGTGAGCCGCGGGTCCTCGCTCATGCACTCAAAGTGGCGGCCACCCAGCGGGGAGCGGTGCAGGTTGATGGTGGGGCCCAGGACTGCGTGGACGCCCTTGCGGCGGGCTTCCTGTCCCAGGATCCGGCCGTAGCGGTGGGCCGTTTCGACGCTCCACGTCGCGGACAAAGCGGACGACGACGGCAAGGAGACCGAGTCGTGACGCTCATCGAAGTCTTCGCCCCGGACGCCGGCCGGACCGTCGGACATGACCACGCGGGACAGCCCGATCTCCGGGATGGCGTGGGTGGACCAAACATCCGCCCCGGTCAGCAATTGAACCTGCTGCTCCAGGCTCAGGCTGCGGGCGAGTTCCTGAATTCTGGCTTCCGCATCCTGGGCTCCTGCTGCTGGTGCCGTGACGGCGGCCGAAAGTGCGGGATTCATCTACTTGACTCCTTTGATGCGTGTGACGAGAAGGGCACCGATGATGCCAACAACAGCACCACCGAGGAACAATGCGGGGTAGCCACCCAGTGCGATGACAGGAAAGGCAATGGCAGGCACCAGGGATTGGGGCAGGGCCTGGGCGATGTTGAACACCCCGAAGGTCTTGGCATTCTCCGACTGGTCTTTGGGCAACAGGTCCGTGATGAGGGCGACGTCCACGGCGCTGAAGACGCCCAGGCCCAAGCCCAGGATTCCTTGGCCTACCAAGACCTGGCCGGTGTCGGTGCTGGTGGCGATAACCACCAAGCCGCCCATCATGATGAGGGCAGAGATGATGACCATGCTTTTGCGTTTGCCAAGGCGGTCGCTGATCCAGCCACCGGCGAGGCTGGTGATGACGGTTCCCGCAGAGCTCACCAGGGTTGCTTGGAACACCAGGCTGGTGACTTGGGTTTCGGCGACGTGGAGGTGGTCCGTGAAGAAGTATGGCAGGTAGAGAAGACCGGCACAGTAGCCCACATAGACCAAGAACTTGGTGACCCAAGCCCACCCCAGGCCGGGGTGATCCTTGGGGTTGAAGTAGAAGGATCCCAGGATTTCCTTGAAATTCAGCGGAGCCGGTTTTTCGGTGAGGACGCGGTCCTTGAAGGTGAAGGCGAAGGCAATGGCTATTGCGGTGCCTACGATCCCGGGGACTACGGCCATCTGCAGGGCGGTCTCAAACATCTGCGCGAAGAAGGCCGCCGCCACGAGGCCAATGGGCAACGTCATGCCGATGAGGCCGGAAAGGCGTCCGCGCTCCGCTGGGCCCGCTTGGTCGGGAAGGGTTGCGACAAGGGCGGCCAGGGCGGCGTTGAAGCCCAGCTGTGCTACAACCCAGGCTACGAGGACTGCCCCGACTTCCGTGGCCGAACCCAGCAGGAAGAGTGCTGCCAGGCCTATCAGTGAGCCTCCAACGATCCAAGGTTTACGCATGCCGAACCGGGACGTAGTGCGGTCGCTGAGGCGTCCGAAGAATGGGTTGGCAAGTAGCGCGACGGCTGCCCCGACTCCAGCCACAAGGCTGAGTGCTCCGGCGCGCGTATCCGGGGTGGTGATCTCCGAAACCTTGATGGCGAGGACCACAAGTGCGGGTGCAAGAACGGCCATCCAGAGGCCGGCGCTCGCGATGGGCATGCCGATGACGTAGGCGCGGGACGCGGATTGAGGCGGGGTGCTTCCGGAACCCGGAGCGGTGGTTTCCGCGCCTGCCATCTGCTGATCGATATTGAGGGCCACATTGCCTCCTGATGAACGGTGGCCCACCGTTGGGCCGCTGCAATGACTTTAGCCCTAAAAATCTAGTGTGACTAGGTTTTTGGTAAAAAAATCGAGTGACCCTCGATATTCGATCCGTGAAATAGACTGAACGGATGTCTACGACGAGGGCCCGGGGCCAGTACGCCAAGGGGGCCGAGCGCCGCGAGCAGATCATCCAGACGGCAACCGATGTCTTCGCCACCGAAGGATTTGAGGGCACCGCACTCAAGCGCGTTGCCGAGTTGGTGGGCGTCAAGGAAGCCACGCTGTTCCACTACTTCAAGGGCAAGCAGGAACTGTTGACCGCAGTCCTTGCCGAACGGGATCGCCGCTCACTCGCCGTTGGCGGCGAGGTGGAAGTGGGCCTCAACCTGATGCCGCCCATCGCCGAACGGAACGTGCGCGAGCCCGGACTGACCACGCTCTACGCGGTCGCCTCAGCTACTGCCAACGATCCTGAGCATGCCTCACACGGCTACTTCAAAGAGCGGTACCAAACAGTGGTGCGGGACATCGCCGTCGACATCGAGCGGCGCCAGTCCTCCGGCGAGGTACGCACTGACGTCGACGCCGTCATGCTGGCACGGCTGACCGTGGCAGCCTTCGACGGGCTCCAGCTGCAGTGGCTGTATGACAAGGATGTGGACATGGCTGACGGACTCCGGCAGCTCATTGATGTTTTGCTGGCCCCGTCCCACCCAACTGAGTGACAGATAAGGCCGTTCCGAGAGCTCAGAACGGCCTTATCTGCTACTTACTTGCGGGCGCTGCCCGTGGTGATGCTAGCGGCCGGTGCCGCCGTAAACGGTAGCCTCGGCGTCGCCGTCGAGCTCGAATGCATTGTGGATGGCGCGGACGGCGTCATCCAGAGCGTCGGCGCTGGTGACGACGGAGATACGGATCTCCGAGGTGGAGATCATGTCGATGTTGATGCCGGCATCGGAGAGGGCCTTGAAGAACGTGGCCGAGACGCCCGGGTGCGAACGCATGCCAGCGCCGATCAGGGAGAGCTTGCCGACGTGCTCGTTGTATTCGATGCTCTCGAAGCCGATCTGGCCCTCGGCGGCGCGCAGGGCGGCCAAGGCGTCCGCGCCTTCGACGATGGGGAGCGTGAACGAGATGTCCGTGCGGCCGGTGCCGTGGGTGGAGACGTTCTGGACAATCATGTCGATGTTCGAGTGCGCATCGGCGATCACCTGGAAAATCGCGGCAGCCTTGCCGGGGATATCCGGAACGCCTACTACGGTGACCTTGGCTTCGGACCGGTCGTGTGCAACGCCGGAGATGATTGGCTGCTCCAAGGCAACTCCCTCTTGAATGTTGAACTTTTCGTCGGCGCCCGGGATGACCCACGTGCCTTCGTGCTGGCTGAATGAAGAACGGACGTGCAGCGGCACCCCGAAACGGCGGGCGTACTCGACGCAGCGCAAGTGCAGGATCTTGGCGCCGGAAGCGGCCAACTCCAGCATTTCCTCGCTGGAGATCCGGTCGATCTTCTGGGCGGACGTCACCACACGGGGGTCGGCGGTATAGATGCCGTCCACGTCCGTGTAGATCTCGCAGACATCGGCTTCCAGCGCTGCGGCCAAGGCTACAGCGGTGGTGTCCGAGCCGCCGCGGCCAAGCGTGGTGATCTCGTTGGTGCTGCGGCTCATGCCCTGGAAACCGGCCACGATGGCGATGTGTCCCTTGTCCAGCGCGGTGCGGATGCGGTGGGGGTCGACGTCGATAATCCGCGCCTTGCCGTGGATGCCGTCGGTAATCATGCCGGCCTGGGATCCCGTGAAGGACTGTGCGGAGGCACCGAACTTATTGATGGCCATGGCAAGCAGGGCCATGGAAATTCGTTCGCCTGCGGACAACAGCATGTCCATTTCGCGGGCGGGAGCGGAATCAGTGACCTGCCCCGCGAGGTCCAGGAGTTCATCGGTGGTGTCACCCATTGCGGAGACAACAACCACAACCTCGTTGCCGGCCTTCTGCGCATCCACGACGCGCTGTGCGACCCGCTTGATGCCATCGGCATCGGCAACCGAGGAACCGCCGAACTTCTGAACGATCAGCTGCTTGGTAATGGCAGCCTCGTTGGAGAGCTCTTCGATCTTCACTTCGGTAGTGGGCATAGTCATGCGCGCACCCTCACTGCATCAATAGGGTTCGAACGCGGCATGCCAAATTCCAAATTTGAGCACGCCAACGTAGCTTATTTGCCCAGTTTATCGCCGCGCACTGTCCCTGCAGGAATTGTGACCACATGGCGGCCAGGGCCTGCGATGACTACCACCCGGCAGTGCCCGGACCACCCTTGAACGGGCCGACGATCTGCTGTGTGATCCACCCTCCATAGAAGTTGCCTTCCTGGAACGTCACCCGCTCGCCGTCCACCTCGCACGAGTCCATATGCTCCGGGTAAAGCGCCACTCTGCTGCCCAGCGCTTCGAAGCCCCGTGTGGGGCTTGGGTAGGTCCACCCTGCCCGCTCAACCACCGTCCCGCCGGCGGTGATGGTGAAGTAACTGGCCTCGCCCTTGAACTCGCAGAAAGTGGTTCCCCCAACAGGGACCAGCGCACCGTCCGGGAAGGCGTCCAACGGCACGTAGTAGACGGGAGGATGGCTGGTCTCCAGGACCCTGACGGAGTCAGTGGTATCAACAATCACCTGACCTCCAAGCCGCACCACAATCCGCTCGGATCGAGGCTCCACTCTGGGCGGCCGCGGGTAATCCCATACCGATTCCTGGCCGGGGGCCGGCTTGATGGGACGGGGACGCCGAAAGACACCGGAAACACTGCGATGGGAGACCATGCACCCATGGTGGCACCCTCGGCTGGGATCTGCCCGTGAAGTTTCGGCGTATCGGTGATGGCGTGCCCGGCGTACCATCCACTTCATGAGGACTTCGGCAGGCGATGGCCGGCTTATCTGACCACACGGACGCATCGGGTCCGGCGGGCAACGAGCCCGAATACGAAGTGATCGGCGGTGTGATCGACGATCAGCCCTCCGGCTTGGCCCGCCCTATGCCAGGAGCCGGGTCCCCGCCCCGAACCGCCGGAAACTTTGGGGCTGCCGCAGCGGAGGCATGGCGGAGTGCCCGGACATCCTTCACCTCGTGGTGGTTCTGGCTTGGCTGCGCACTGGGGATTGCCGCCGCCTTGGGCTTGGCCGCGGCCGTGGTTTCTTTTGCAGAAGCCAACGGATGGTTCGATACAGGGGTTGCAAGTGCCATCTACTTGATCACGGCGGTCTTCCTTGCGCTCGCTGCCGCTGTGCTGGGAGCGGTGTGGGGCTTCCGACATTCCCAAGGGCGCCTTGTTGTCCTGTTGCTGGCCGGAGGTATTCGAGGAGTCGCTTTGGGAGCGCCCGCGGGTGGTGTTTTGCTCGTGGTGGGCGCCAGCGTCGGCGGGCCGACGGCATTGGCCGTTGCCGCCGTCGTCGTTATTATCCTGGAAGTGGCCCTGTTCGGACTGATCGGTGCGGGTGCGCGGGCATGCTTTGCTGCAGCGGCGCCGGGGGCGGCATTGACCGCCTTGGTGGTGGCTTTCCTGTGCGTTGGAAATGTGGTGGCCACCATCCTGCTCCTTCCCGGGACCACGGTGATGGACCAGGCTTCCGTCCCGGTGAACGTGGAACGCGACGATACCGGCAGGATCATTGCCTACGAGTGCATCGGCAATCTCCGCCCGGTTGAAGTGGCCCACACAGAACGGGTTGCCTGGCTTGCGGCAGCCAACCCGGCCCTGCTTTTGGGAAGCGTGGGCGCTGACGTGGTGCCTACGGACAACGAACTTGGCTGGCTGCTGGCCGGCCTGCAGTGGGCCGCCGATGGGCCCTCACGCGAAGTGCCGTGCCTCGGTGGCGAATCCAGTGACGGGCTGGTGCCTTCGGTTCCTGTCTTCGTGACCGGCCTCGCGATGCAGTCCTTGGTGGCCGGCCTGGTGCTGGTACCTGGCCGGCGGCTGAGGGCCCGGCGACTGGCGACGGGCTCTGGCTAGGCCCCTCGGCGCACGTACTCGGAAATCACGACGCCGGAGCCGTACGCCGTCGTCGTAACCTCTTCGAAGGCGCTTGGCTGGTAGGCACCCGGCGCGAAGAGCGGTATGCCATCGCCGAACAGGAGTGGGCTTCGTTTCAGAACCAGTCTGTCGATTTCACCTGAAAGCTGCGTAGCCAGGTGGCCACCTCCACACAGCCAGATCGACTTACCTGGCTCGGACTTCAATCTGCGGACCACGTCCACCGGGTTCTCGTGGGTCAGCTCCAGGTTTGGGTGCTCGCCCGGGATGTCCGCCTTGGTGTGCGACCGGGAAAAGACCACCTGCTTAAGATGCTGATAGGGGCTGGTCATGCCAGCTGGTAGACCTACGGCGTAAGTGTTCCAGCCCATCACGACGGCGTCGAAGGTCGCTTTGCCTTGTTCGATGCCCATGGCGTCCGCGGCCACTGTGGGTATGGCTTCGGGGAAGCGCTCAATTTGGGCGGCCATATGGTCACCTTCCACCGGAAACGCGTCGAATTCCCCTCCCGGACCGGCAATGTACCCATCCAGGCTGACGGCAACGTAGTACACAAGCTCTCGCACGGGACCCCCATCACGGTTGTTGTTAGTGATTGCGAGACTACAACAAGGCGTTGCGCCTGCCCTCGAAAGCCCTGCCGAGGGTAACTTCGTCGGCGTACTCCAGGTCTCCACCCACCGGCAGGCCGGAAGCCAACCGGGTCACCGTGATGCCGATCGACTTGAGCATGCGGGCCAAATACGTTGCAGTGGCTTCGCCCTCAAGGTTGGGGTCGGTGGCGATGATGATCTCCTGGATGGCGCCATCATTGAGGCGTGTGAGGAGTTCCCGGATCCGCAACTGCTCCGGACCGATGCCCGCAATGGGGTTGATGGCCCCACCCAGCACGTGATAACGGCCTCGGAAGGACCGGGTGCGCTCCACAGCCAGGACGTCCTTGGACTCCTCAACCACACAGATGACCGACGGGTCTCGGCGCTGGTCGCGGCAGATGTTGCACTTTTCCTGCTCGGTCACGTTGAAGCACACAGAGCAGAACTTCACGCGTTCCTTGACCGTGGTGATGGCTGAGACCAGGCGCTTCATATCCTCAGGGTCGGCCTCAAGAATGTGGAACGCCAGGCGCTGCGCTGATTTGGGGCCCACACCGGGAAGCCGGCCGAGCTCATCAATCAGCTCTTGAACTGCACCTTCGTACACAATGTCCTCGTTAGTTTGAAATCAATGCTGGAGTCAGCGGGGTTGCAGAGGAGAACCGTCCAAGGCGCGCTCTTCAATCAGCTTTCCGCCCAGAATACGCTCCACCGCAGCCCGCCCAAAGACGCGGGACTCTTCGATGGTTTCATCTTCCGGGCTGGGAATGTCGTCCGCGATCGACTCCGGCTTCGCCTGCGTCCTCACCGGTGCCTGGACACGACCCGCTTGGGCTTCGGGGCTGTTGGTCAACCGCTGGTACAGGCTCTGGCGGCCATTCGGATTGCCCGACGGCGCGGCCTCCTCCAGCGTCGCAACCGAACCATGCGCCTCCTCGGGTTGGGCCGCCAAGGAGGGCCAGGCAGGCGGTGCGCTGCTGCTTCCGGCTGGGGTGCCGCTGCTGACGGGCTCGGGCATCGATTGCGTTGCGGGCCAACTCGACGCCGGTGCGACGTCCCAGCTTGAACTTGGGTTCTGTTTCGCGTTGGTCGGGTGGCCGTAGGTGCCGGTGGTTGCTTCCGGAACCTGGGCTGCGGCCGGCTCGTAGTCGGGAGCGTCCGGCGCCGTTGCGGTTTCTTCGGCCGCTTCGGCGGGTTTCTTGCCCACGTTGGACTCTGTGCCCACGACCCAAGTACCCGGCGCTTGCTCGACGGCCCTGGACCACGGGTCGTCGGACGATGCTGTGGGCTTGGCGGTGCCCGCTGATAGCGAAGATGCAGCCGTAGTTGCGCTGCTTGCTGGGGCCGACGTGGTGGCCGCTGACGGCGCCGAGGCACTCGAAGGGGAAGCGGGGACACTGGGTGCCGGTGCCGCAGTTGCAGGCGCCGCGGGTGCAGTACTTGGTTGGCCATAACCCGACGGGGGCTCCCAATCCGCAGGTGGCTCTTCGTCCAGGGGCGGAGCGTCCTCGTCGAGCGGCGGACCCCAGTCGTCGTCAGGGTAAGAGTAGTCGCCGGAGGGCTCGGGAGTCGGCGTTGAGGCGGGGGTCGGCGTGGTCGGTGCTTGCATTGAAACAGCCGGTTCCGGAATGTGGGCAGCCGGCGTCGGGACTGTGGGTGCTTGCGCGGTCGTTGTCACTGGGGCGGGAGTGGTTACCGGCGCGGTTTGTTCTGCCTGGGCAGGGGTGGCCCTCGCTGGCACGGATGCTGCTGCCGGAACAGATGCTGCCGGTGCGGCAGCAGGTGCTAGACCCCACGCGGAGTCGACAGCTGACACCGGTGCCGGCACCGATGCTGTTTCCGCAGGCGACGACGTGACGTTTGCGGCTGCTGCCTCGGGGGATTCAGCACGCGCCGACGCCAGGGCGCCCGCTGGTGCTGCAGCAGCCGGAGATTCCCGGCTAGTAGGCGCTTTTGGGTTTGGCTCAGAGCTCGCTGAGCTGTTGCCGCCAGCGACTGCCACGATCTGGCAGTCGATGCCAAGGGTTTTGTGGATCGCTTGGCGAAGGTTCTCGGCGTGGTCTGCGCGGCCGAACGCGCCCGCAAGGCCGCCCGTTGTGAATGCCAGAGTCAGGACCTGGCCGTCGAACTGGGCAACCTGGGCGTTAGGCTCCACCAGCGCCCACGTGCTGCGCTTGATCTTGGTCAGGGTCTGCAAGACGTCGGGCCATGCGCGACGCAGAGCCTCCACATCTCCGCTTCCTCCAGAACCAGCAGGTCCTCCCGCGGTAGCGGGCTGCGGAGCTTGGGGCGCCCCTTGCGCTGGGGCTGCCTGCGGTGGGGCTTGAACAGGTGGTGCTGCCGGGGACTGTTCTGGCGCCGGCGCTTGAACAGGACTGGGCCAGGTGGTGGCCTGGACGCGATCAGCCGGGGCGGGGGCAGCCTGAGGTGCAGCAGCCTGCGGAGCACGACCGGAAGCCTGGCGGTCCTCAACAGGCCAGTCGCTGGTGGACACTCGTGGTGCTGTGATGGCGTCGCGGGACCCGGCGTCAGCGGCAGGCGCGGGAGCGGCAGGTGCCGAAGCGGGCGTCTGCGGCGAAGTAGCCGGCGCAGCGGGTGCCGGCACGGAAGGTGCGGGCTCAACGGCAACTGGTGCCACGGGCGCAGAGGCGGGGGCCGGCGTCGGCTGTGCAACAGGGGCAGGAGCCGCAGCAACCGGCGGGCCGGCTGCAACGGCCGGCGCGCCGCCGTCGCCCGTGTAATTCAGGCGACGTTCAACGCGGTCGATGCGGGCTGCAATGCCGCGCTCGGTCTGCTCAGCGCTGGGCAGCAGGATTCGCGCGCACAGCAGTTCAAGGTGAAGGCGCGGGGACGTGGCGCCCGTCATCTCGGTGAGGGCGGTGTTGGTGACGTCCGCTGCCCGGGACAGTTCGGCAGCGCCAAGGTTGGTTGCCTGGTTGCGCATCCGGGCGATCTGGTCCGCCGGCATTCCACGAAGAATGGCCTGGGCGCTCTCGGGCATCGCCTGGACGATGATGAGGTCGCGGAAGCGTTCCAGCAGGTCCTCGACGAAGCGTCGGGGGTCGTGACCGGTTTGGATAACGCGGTCCACGGCTTTGAAGACCACTGCGGCGTCGGAGGCTGCAACGGCATCCACGATGTCGTCCAGCAAGGAAGCGTGTGTGTAGCCGAGCAGGGCCACAGCGAGTTCATAGTCCAGGCCATTCGGTCCGGCGCCAGCCATGAGCTGGTCAAGCACCGACAGGGTGTCGCGGACCGAGCCGCCACCGGCGCGGATGACCAGCGAGAGCACGCCGGGAGCCACCGGCACGTTCTCCTGTTGGCAGAGAAGCTCGAGGTACTGCATCAGGGGCTCGGGTGGCACCAGCCGGAAGGGGTAGTGGTGCGTGCGGGAGCGGATGGTCCCGATGACCTTGTCTGGCTCCGTGGTGGCGAAGATGAACTTGATATGTTCCGGCGGCTCTTCGACGATCTTCAGAAGCGCATTGAAGCCGGCCGACGTGACCATGTGGGCCTCGTCAATGATGAAAATCTTGTAGCGGTCGCGGACCGGGGCGAAGGTTGCGCGTTCACGGAGATCGCGGGCGTCGTCCACGCCACCGTGGCTGGCGGCGTCGATTTCGATGACGTCCAGCGAGCCGGAGCCGCCGCGTGCCAGTTCGATGCAGCTGGGGCATTTGCCGCAAGGGGTGTCGGTGGGGCCCTCGGCACAGTTCAGGCAGCGGGCCAGGATGCGCGCCGACGTGGTCTTGCCGCAGCCGCGGGGGCCGGAGAAGAGGTAGGCGTGGTTCACGCGGTTCTTCCGGAGCGCCGTCATCAGCGGCTCCGTGACATGTTCCTGCCCGATAACGTCCGCGAAAGAGTCCGGGCGATACCTTCGATACAGGGCAGTTGTAACAGTCACAAGTGAAACCTACCTATAGAGACTGACATTTAAATAAGTGACCCCTCATGCACCCGCCAGAGCCCATCTACCCTTGCTACCTTCCGGTCCTGGGGGAGTTCAACAGGATGACGCCACATGAGGGGCCGTCGACAAGCTTACCCGAACTTGGGTTGGGGTTCGAATCGGCCTGAAGGTCTGAGGATAAGGCTCGACGGCGGGTGGCTGGGTTGCGTGAATCACCGCCACCCATTCACCGGCCACGTCATGAAAGCCGGTTCCTCGTAAGGGTGGGCGGCCCGCAGGGCCTGCACCACGCCGTCGAGCATGTCCTCCTCCACCACACACTCGACCCGGGTTTCCGGCAGCTGCTCCTCAATCCCCACCTCACCTACGGAGGGCCGCGCTCCGGGCAGGGGCGTGAAGCGGCCAGTACCTGGCGACGTAAAGGCGCAGTGGGAGTAGTTGCCGATCCGCCCGGCGCCAGCGTCGCCAATGGCCAGGAGGACTTCTTCGATATGCGTCTCAGGAACGTAAACGACCAAGGCGTGGAGCTGCGTCATGGGAACATCCTGTCAATAAACTTCGGCTACAAACAGGTCTCAACCATTGCAAAAGCCGGTATCACAGCGGACTATGGGTATGTACACCGATTGGGGCAATCTCAAGATTGTGAGCTGCGGGGCCTGGGAGCGAGGGGCCGGACCCGGCAGCTCAACGATGTACCGCAAGAATGGGCGCGTTGGGGGCGTCCATTTTTCCGTTAACGGGCGTGTTTCCAAGGCTTTCCGAAGGTGGTCATTCAGCCCGATTACACGTTGCCGAAATTCTCAGGTACAGTAGTATCTGCTTTCGAATCGGAAGCAAGGAGAATTCGCCTAGCGGCCTATGGCGCACGCCTGGAACGCGTGTTGGGTTAACGCCCTCGGGGGTTCAAATCCCCCATTCTCCGCGGTTGGCCCCAGTCCTTGGACTGGGGCCTTTTGCGTTTCCTGAAGCTGGTCCGCGTCCGCGGCCTCAGCCCGCGTCCGCGTGCTGTTCAGCGTCCTGCTGTTGCGCCGCTGCCACCCTTTCCAACACTTCGCGGCAGGCCGCGGTTGCGGGGTGGATGCGGCCTGCTGTCCTGGTGGAGGTGAACACGGTGCGCTTTGGCAGGGCCGGGAGATCCAGCAGTTGGACCGTCCGGCTTCGCCCGGTCCACACAAGGTCCGGCATGAGTGCCACGGCATTCCCGGATTCAATGAGCCGGATCTGCGCTTGGAGATCGGCCGTTTCGTATCTGACGTCGGGTTCGAAGCCCGCGGACCGGCATGCCTGCTCAGCCCAGTGCCGTGAAGCTGCGCCGCGGGGTTCCATGACCCACGGCATCGACGCGGTGTCCGCGAGGGTCGACACCGTTTCGCCGCCGAGTCCCACCGGGGGAGTGGCCAAGCGGATGGCATCGCTGGTGAGGGTGACGCGGTCCAGCCCGCTGTGGTGCGGGGCAGCGTGGCCGGGGTATTGCTCGGCCACCACGAGGTCGAAGTCCCGCGCCCACGTTTCGTACAGGGCGGTCTCGGGCTCACGTTGGGTCATCTCCACGCGCACCTCCGGATACTCCTGCCGCATGATGGTGAGGAAATCCGGCAGCAGGGCCAACGCCGCGGACTGGAAAACGGCCAAGCGAACCGTTCCCGTCACCATGGAAAGCGAGGCGGCGAGCTCGGTTTCCGCACGCTCCAGCGTTTCCAGCAGCGCCGCGGTGTGTGCCACGAGGATCTCCGCCTGCGGCGTCAGCTGTACCCGTCGCCCGGCCTTGCGCAGCAATTCCACCCCGGCTTCCTTCTCCAGGAGAGTCAACTGTTGGGACACCGAAGATGGGCTGTACTGCATGGCATCGGCCACCTCCGCGAGGGTTCCGCGGATCTTCAACTCGTGCAGCAAACGCAGCCTGCGGACGTCCAGCACGGGGGCCTCCAAAAGATCGGGATGGGTAATCAATATTCGTCAGAAAAGATCGCTTTTCCTAACGTGATTGTAGATCCATACTGATGGAAACAAACAAACTTCTCCGTCCCAGAAGGAGCCCCCATGACCAGCACCATCCCGGATGCCACCGCCCCGAGCAGCCAGGATTCCGGACAGTTCGATGCTTTGGCGCAGGAAGCCATCGCCTTGGTCCGCCACTGGCTCACAGAAGCCGGTAAGATCCCCGTGGATGTCTCCGCCCAGCGCCTCGCCGGCGTTTTGAAAGACCCCAACGGCCTGGACTTCACGGTTGGATTCGTCGACGGCGTCATCCGCCCCGAGGACCTGTCGGTCGCCGGCCGTAAACTTGCAGAGTTGGCACCCAAGGTGCCCAAATTCCTGCCCTGGTACATGCGCAGCGCGGTGCGTGTAGGTGGCGTCATGGCCCCAATCCTCCCGCAGGTGGTCATCCCGATCGCCCGCCGCGTCCTCCGCGAAATGGTGGGCCACCTGATTGTGGACGCCACCGACGCGAAGCTCGGCCCGGCCATCGCCAAGATCCGCCAGGACGGTGTGCACTTGAACGTGAACCTCCTCGGCGAAGCCGTCCTGGGAGAGCACGAAGCGCAGCGTCGCCTGGAAGGCACCCTGAAACTCCTGGCCCGCGATGACGTGGACTACGTTTCCATCAAAGAGTCCTCCACCGTGGCACCGCACTCCCCGTGGGCCTTCGACGAAGCCGTCGACCACGTGGTGGAGAAGCTCACCCCGCTCTACCGACTTGCCGCGTCCTTCCCTAAGCCCAAGTTCATCAACCTGGACATGGAGGAATACAAGGACCTCAGCATGACCATCGCGGTGTTCAAGCGCATCCTGGACATGCCGGAGTTCAAGAACCTGGAAGCCGGCATCGTCCTCCAGGCCTACCTCCCCGACGCACTCGGTGCCATGCAGGAACTGCAGGAATGGGCCACCGTCCGCCGCGCCCAGGGTGGCGCCCCCATCAAGGTTCGCGTGGTCAAGGGCGCCAACCTTCCCATGGAGCAGGTTGAAGCTTCCCTTCACGACTGGCCGCTGGCCACGTGGGGTACCAAGCAGGACTCGGACACCAGCTACAAGAACGTCATCAACTACGCCCTCACTCCGGAGCGCATTGACGCGGTCCGCATCGGCGTCGCAGGACACAACCTGTTCGACGTCGCCTTTGCGTGGTTGCTCGCCAAGCAGCGTGGCATTGCCCAGCAGGGACCGAAAGCCATCGAATTCGAGATGCTCCTGGGCATGGCAACCGGCCAGGCCACCGCAGTCCGCAAGGACGTCGGCAGCCTCCTGCTCTACACACCGGTGGTCCACCCGGGCGAGTTCGACGTCGCCATTGCCTACCTGATCCGCCGCCTCGAAGAAGGCGCGAGCCAGGAAAACTTCATGAGCGCGGTCTTCGAGCTCAGCGAGAACGAAGCATTGTTCAAGCGCGAGGAAAAGCGGTTCCTGGACTCCCTCGCCGGAATGACGGACGAAGTTCCCGGCCCTAACCGCAAGCAGGACCGCCGCCTCCCGGCCGAGCCTGCCCCGCTCGAGGGCTTCAGCAACACGCCTGACACCGACCCTGCCCTCCCGGCCAACCGTGCCTGGGGGCGCGACATCCTCAAGCGCATCCCCGGTTCCACCGCAGGCAACAAGATCGTGGAGTCCACCAAGGTCTCCGACGCAGCCGAGCTGGACCGCATCATCGCTACCGCCGTGGAACATGGCAAGGCATGGGGCGCCCGTCCCGCCGCGGAGCGTGCAGCGATCCTGCACCGCGCTGGCGACATCCTTGAAGCCCGCCGCGCTGAACTCCTGGAAGTCATGGCGTCGGAGACCGGGAAGACCATCGACCAGGGCGACCCCGAGGTCAGCGAAGCAATCGACTTCGCGCACTATTACGCCGAGCGCGCCAAGGACCTGGAAACGGTCGACGGCGCCACGTTCGTCCCAGCCAACCTCACCGTGGTAACCCCGCCGTGGAACTTCCCGGTGGCGATCCCCGCAGGCTCGACGCTCGCAGCGCTCGCCTCAGGCTCCGCCGTCGTGATCAAGCCTGCAAAGCAGGCCCGCCGCTCCGGTTCCGTCATGGTGGATGCCCTTTGGGAAGCCGGCGTGCCTCGCGAGGTGCTGGCACTCGTTCAGCTCGAAGAGCGCGAGCTCGGCACCCAGTTGGTCTCGCACCCGAGCGTTGACCGGGTCATCCTCACCGGTGGCTACGAAACCGCTGAACTGTTCCGTTCGTTCCGCCAGGACCTGCCGCTGCTCGCGGAGACGTCCGGAAAGAACGCCATTATCGTCACCCCGAGTGCTGACCTGGACCTCGCTGCCAAGGACGTTGTGTACTCGGCGTTCGGTCACGCGGGCCAGAAGTGCTCCGCCGCATCGCTGGTGATCCTGGTGGGCTCGGTCGCCAAGAGCGCCCGCTTCCACAACCAGCTGATCGACGCCGCACGCTCCCTGACCGTGGGCTACCCGGAGGACGCCACCACGCAGATGGGGCCGATCATCGAACCGGCCAACGGCAAGCTCCTCAACGCCCTCACCACCCTGGGCGACGGCGAAAGCTGGGCGATTAAGCCCGAGCGCCTCGACGAAACCGGCCGCCTGTGGTCCCCGGGCATCCGCTCGGGCGTCAAGCGTGGCTCCTACTTCCACCTCACCGAGTTCTTCGGCCCGGTCCTGGGTGTCATGACCGCTGAAACCCTCGAGGAAGCCATCGCCATCCAGAACGAGATCGAGTACGGCCTCACCGCCGGCCTGCACTCCCTGGACTCGGCTGAAATGGGCGTCTGGCTGGACACCATCCAGGCCGGAAACCTGTACGTCAACCGCGGCATCACCGGTGCAATCGTGCAGCGCCAGCCGTTCGGTGGATGGAAGAAGTCGGCAGTCGGTGCCGGAACCAAGGCCGGTGGACCGAACTACCTGATCGGCCTCGGCAGCTGGCTCCCCGCCGAAGCCAAGGCCAAGCGCGGCACGGTGCTCCAGGGTGCAGCCGCTCAGCTCCTCGCTGCTGCAAAGTCCGCCGACGTTACCGCTGAAGAACTCCAGACCCTGCAGCAGTCGCTCTTCAGCGACGCCGCAGCCTGGGAATCCGAGTTCGGCACCCGCAAGGACGTCTCCGCCCTCTCCGCAGAGCGCAACGTCTTCCGCTACCGCTCCCTCCCGGTCACCATCCGCCTCTCCGAAGGTGAGCGGCTCGCTGACCTGCTGCGCGTGGCAGCAGCCGGAGCAGTGGCGGGCTCGGCCCTCAAGGTGAGCTCCGCCGTCGTACTTCCTGATGCTGTGGTGACCGTGTTCGCGAACCTGGGCGTCAGCGTCCGGGTTGAAGACGACGCCGCGTGGCTGGGCCGTGCGGCCAACTTCGACGCCGGCCGGATCCGCCTGATCGGTGGGGACTTCGCTGCGCTGAGCGCAGCCATGGGTGGCCGTCCGGATGTGGCGGTTTACCACGGTGCTGTGACCCAGGCGGGCCGGATCGAGATGCTGCCGTTCCTCCGCGAGCAGGCCGTTTCCATCACGGCCCACCGCTTCGGCACACCGAACCACCTGTCGGATCACCTGATCTAGGACGCATCCAAGGCATGCGCCGAGGGGTGAGCTCTCGGCAGTAAGCACGCACCAAAAGATTGAAAGCCAGCCCCTCGGCGAAGTCCACACTACGTGGGTCCTCCGCCGAGGGGTTGGCTTTCGCCTTTATGGGAGGCTCAAAGGGTTGAGATCTGACCCCTCGGCGAAGAGCGAAGGGTTGAAAGCCACCCCTCGGCGAAAAGGCACTTAAGCCTCGGCGTAGCCCAGCCTTTGCAGCCTGCGCCGCGCTGCTTGCTCGCTGGGGCCGTGGGAGCCCAGGGCGAACCGTACCATCCCCAACACGCCACGCGCCGCCAGGATGGCTGGCAGGGGCAGGGGGCCAAGCCTGGCGGGCCGGAGGCCGAGCAAGTCCCGATACTTGGGCTCAAGGCTTGCGACGGCGGCCGCGAACAGGATGGTGTAACCGGGCTTGAGGAGCGGGCTCAGGGGAGGGTAGCGAATAAACGACACCGTCTCGGCAAGCCGCTCATCGGCCCGGAGTATCCCCGAGGCGTACCACTGCTCCAGTTCCTCACGGACCTGGGCCTGGGTGAGTGGCGGGTCCAGAACTCCCATGAGTCGTCCCGCCGCTGCCCATTCGCGGACGTAGGCATCGGGCCCGCCCGGGATGGCCCTGCCCCAGATCCGGTTGGCAGTGAGGAAGGAGTCCGCGTAGGTGACGTGGACCCAACGGAGGAGTTCGGGATCATTGGCGGCGTATTCGCGCTCCACACCCTGCCCGTCAAGGTAGGTTCCCCGGACACGCTCGTGGATCTTCCGGACCCGTGCGGTCGCGGCTTCGGCGGCCTCCGTGGAGCCGTACGTCACCGTGAAGATCCACCGCACGGTGTTCGCGAGACGGCCCAAGGGGTCCTTCTGGAAGCCGGAGTGTTCGTACACACCAGCAAGCGCGCCGGGATGGAGGGCCTGCATCAGCAGGACCCGTATCCCGGCGACAATGGTGGCCACGTGACCATGCACCGCCCAGACGGCCGACCCCGGAAGGTGATATCCGGCGTCGTTCCCGTCTGCGAGCCGCGGCACCCACTCCGGAGGCGTGCCCGACGTTCCCGTGAAGGTGCGCTGCAGTTCGTGCCTGTACTCGGTGAGGTAGTTCCTCATAGGTCCCATGAGACCTCCATTTAGCGGAGCTGTACAGAGCAGATTGTGTACAGGTAATGCCCTGAAGACCGACGCATCAGGGCATTAGCTGTACAAAAACTCCGGGGTTCAGGAGCGCACGCGGCGCCGGGAGGGAGCCGCTGCCACCAGCAGGGCGGCGATGGCGACGGCGGCACTCAGGATCAGTCCCGGCCGGTACTGTTCCAGCATGGCTTGGGCGCTGACGGTTCCGGCGGCTTGGCCGTGACCGCTGACCAACGCTGTGGTGACGGCCAGAACCAGCGCGGCGCCCACTTGTGTGCTGGTCTGGATCAGGCCGGCTGCCAGTCCCTGTTCCGAATCCTTGATCCCGGCTGTCGCTTGTACGTTGATGGACGGGAAGGCCAGCGCAAAACCGACTCCCAACAGGACCACCGACGGCAGGATATCCAGCACGTAATTGGGCGTGGTGCCGACGCGGAGGAACAGGACGTAGCCCAACCCCATCGCGGTGAGGCCTGCCAAGATCAGCTGCGTGGCGCCGAACTTTTCGATGAGCTTGTCCGCGAACGGCGCGCTGGTAGCCACCAACAGGCCGGCAGGTAGCAAGGCCAACGCCATGCCCAGCGGGGTCCAGCCGAGCACCGACTGCAGGTACATGGTGACGATGAACTGGAAGCTCAGGTAGGACCCGAACAACCCCACCGCGCTGAGGTTGGCCCGTGCCACCCAGCCTTCCTTGAGGATGCTGAAGCGGATCAGCGGGTGCTTGACCTTGTTTTCGATCACCGCGAAGGCTGCCAGCACGGCAACGGAAACTGCGAATCCGGCGATTGTTGCCACAGATCCCCAGCCCTGTTCCGGTGCTGAAACCAAGGTGTAAACGAGGCCAAGCATGCCCAGTGCGAGGGTGACGGCGCCCCAAACGTCGTGCCCGCTGTCCTCAACGGAGGGCTTGTCCTTGGGGATGAACTTCATGCCCAGGAGGACAACCACCACCGCGATCGGCACCGAAACCAGGAACGTCCAGCGCCAGCTGAGGCTGGTCATGAGGCCACCCACTACCAAGCCCAGCGAGAAGCCGCTGGCGCCGAACGTCGTGAAGATGGACAGCGCCTTGTTGCGCTCGCGTCCCTCCGCGAAGTTGGTGGTGATGATGGAGAAGCCGGTGGGTGCGGTGAAGGCGGCCGCGAGTCCCTTGATAAAGCGGGTGGCGATCAGGATGGCGGGGTCGTCCACCAGTCCGCCCAGGAGCGACGCCGCGGCGAAAACGGTCAAAGCAATAAGGAAGATGCGACGGCGGCCCAACAGGTCCGCGAGTCGGCCGCCAAGGAGCAACAGGCTCCCGTAACCGAGGACGTAGGCGGAGACGATCCACTGCAGGGAATCGGTTCCGAGATTGAGTTCCTGTCCGATGGACGGCAGGGCAACGCCAACCATGGAAACGTCCAGCCCGTCGAGGGCCAAAACGGTGCAAACAACCATTAGCAGCAACCACTGGGCGCGGGTCCAATGAACGGCTGAAACCAAAGGCGGCTCAGCGGAAGTTTTGAGGGTGGTGGGTGATGTCATGCGCTTCAATCTATATGACGCGTCATTCAATGACAAGGACTACGATGACATGTCATTGGATGACGCAGAATTTTATGACGTGGATTCAAATCGCGTAATGAACTAGAATCGCCACATGGCAACGACGCGTGACCGTCAACTGGTTGAGCAGTGGCGCAGCATCCAGAACTCCTACTTCCGCACCGCAGGAGCGATTGACCGCGCCTTGGAAGCCAAGTTCGACATCGGCCTGAACGAGTTCGAAATCCTGGATCTCGTGGCTGAAAGCGAAGAATCGGCGTGCCGGATGAAGGCACTGGGGGAGCGCACTCCCATGACGCAGAGCGCCGTATCCAAGGTGGTGGACAGGCTCGAAAAAGCAGGCTTGGTGTCTCGCCAAACCTGTGTGGACGACCGCCGCTCCCTGTTCCTGGAATTGACGGACGCCGGCCGCGCGCTCCACTCAACGGCCGCCGTCGAGCACCGGGCGCTGCTGAAGGAAAACCTGGGCTGAATCGGACTGGCGGACTTTCTGGCCCCTGAACCGCGTACCGCAGCGCTCCGAGCGAGCGATCGGCCGTTACTGGGTCGGAGGCTGCGTGAAATGCGTGGCGGCTATCGGGCGCAGCAATTCCGAGGGCGCGTGTCCGTACCGCTGCCGGAAGGCCCGGCTGAAATGCGCGGGGTCTGAGAATCCCCACGTAAGGAACAAGTCCGTCAGTGTGCCGTCATATGTTCCGGTCAATAAGGTCTCCCGGATCCGGTTCAAACGTTGCTGCCAGACCCAGCCCATCACTGTCTCACCGTCCGCTGCGAAAGCGCGGTGGATGCTGCTGGGAGATAAGTGAAGCTCTCTAGCGATGGATTTGATACATAGGGAATCGTCGCCCAGATTTTCGAGGATATGGGTTTGCACGAGCTTGCGCCGGGAGATCCGGTGAACGTCCGGGATTCCCTGGGCGAGGCCGCCCAACCCAGCAACAATCAGATGCTCCACCCCCTGAGAGACCGACAAGGCGACGTCGGGGGGCAGAATGTCAATATCGTTCGCCAGGAACTGCACGGTATTTACCAGCAGACGTGCAGCCCCCGGGTCCGCGTTCACTGCCAGTGCGGTGAGTCTGGCGGCTTGGGGCAAGTGTCGCTCCAAAGCCGTTCTCGGAAGGCGGATCACAAGTTGCTCAAAGTGGTCGGTCAGCAGCAGTGAATATGGTCGAGTGGTGTCATAAAGCGCGAATCCGCCGTTGTGTAGGGCTGCCGAGCGGTCATCCTGAGTGACCAGGCATGAGCCTTCGGTTTGCATGCCGACGAGATAGTAGTCGTCGGAGGAAGCCTCGATGGCAGCTGGTGTGCGATAGACGGATTGCGCAGAGGCGCGTACACGGGCCAAATCAAGCGACGCCAGAGTCTGGACAGCTATTTCGCCGTCTATGGACTCGCGGCCGTCACTCGGCTTGCAGTCGAGGTCAACAAAAGTATGAGAGACGGCCTCCGTCCAGAACGAGACACTGTTCCGAGGAGGCACCGCCGCTGTGCTCACTACCTTGGCCATGCCCCATCTTACCGTCGCCTTGTGCCCACCTGGGGGCTGGTTTCGCAAGGCAGAGGGGGATGCATGCAACGTGATACACGCAGTCAACGTTCCTGCGATTCTCGATCAAGAATGCCCCGGAATTGAGTCATACCGTGGAAACACATCCACTTCCATGACTGGCATCACATGCTTTAGGAGATCACCATGAACCACCCACAGTTCAAAGCAGCCGTCGTTCAGGCAGCACCGGTATTCCTCAATTTGGACATGACCATAGATAAAACGATTGCACTGATCGAGGAGGCGGCCCATAACGGCGCGGAGATCATTGCGTTCCCCGAGACCTGGCTCCCGGGTTACCCATGGTACGCCTGGCTCGATGCGCCTGCCCTGTGGCTACCGCAATACACCAAACGCTACTTCGATAATTCCCTCGAATACGGAACTCCCCAGGCGGACCGCATCTCGAAGGCCGCGAAGGACAATAACATCGTGGTCAGCGTCGGGCTGAGCGAACGCCACGACGGCAGCCTCTACATCGCTCAATGGTTCATCGACAGTGAAGGGCAGACCATCTCCCAGCGGCGCAAGCTTAAGCCCACGTATGTCGAGCGCACCATTTTCGGCGAAGGCGATGGAAGCGACCTCGCTGTCTGGGACACCAGGCTGGGCCGGGTCGGCGGGCTCTGCTGCTGGGAGCACCTGCAGCCGTTGTCGAAGTACGCCATGTACGCCCAGAACGAGCAGGTCCACGTCGCCGCATGGCCGAGCTTTTCCCTATACGAAGGTGGCGCCCACGCACTCGGCCCGGAGGTCAACACATCCGCCTCGCGGATCTATGCCGTGGAAGGCCAGTGCTTCGTCCTGGCCCCGTGTGCCACCGTGTCCCAGGACATGGTGGACGAAATGTGCACCACCGACATGCAGAAGGCGCTCCTGAAAACCGGAGGCGGACATGCCCGCATCTTCGGACCCGACGGCCAGCAACTCCACGAGTCCCTCCCGGAAGACCAGGAAGGCCTCATCTACGCTGAGATAGATTTGGGTCTTATCCCAGCATCGAAGGCTATTTCCGACCCTGCAGGCCACTACTCCCGCCCCGATGCCACGCAGCTGGTGCTCAACAAGGCTCCTCGGCGGGCTGTCATCCACACCGCCCCGCCAACGGATTCAGCCCCCGGTACTGAACAGCTCCGCCACGCAGAAGAACCAGTGCTTCCAGTCATGGCGGAACTCTAGATGGCACCTGATCCCAGCGGGCAGGAATCGGCTATGGAGTCTTCGATCCCGGCACACCTCATGGTTGAACGGACGCGCCCAAAGCGGGTAGGTGATAGGTACACACCGCCTTACCCGTCCTATTCCGTGCGATTCGGGGAAGGCGTCAGCAGTCTTGTTTGCGCCTTCCTCGGCGTGCAGAGCAGGCACCCGCTCTCCATGGAGGCGAAAGCAGCCTCCGCTGGAATGTGGGAGCTGTGTGCCCAGGAAAACGGACCAATATCCCGAGAGCATGCCGTCCACACGGACGAACAAGGTTTCGACAACCAGGTAATCATTGCCTATTGGGACGACGCCGGGGCCTACAGGCGCTGGTTCGAGAAGCACCGTGATGCAGTCATCGGTGCTGGCCTGAAGCTTGCCGGCTACGGACGCTGGATCGAAGCAGTCACCCCGGAAGCACGCGGGTTTGAGACCCTGTATTCTTCCAACACGTTCCCGGAAGGGGTCGCGCGGATGGCCACCGGAGGATTCAGCGGGGAAATCCAGGAACACGGGTACTGGGGCAGCATGCGCGACCGTCTGCCGATTGCTCAATCCGAAGCCCTCGAGCCTGCCGGCAACCCATTCGTCCCCGAGAACCCGAGGATCGTCAGGGTGGAACCCCACGACAACCTGGCGATCATTCGCTCCGGTCAAAACTGGAGCCTTTGCGACGACGCGGAACGTGCCTCCTATTTCGGCGACGTGGAACCCCAACTCAAAGCTGGTATGGACTTCCTGACAACGGAAGGTGCGTCAATCGGCTGCTACTCCAACAGGTACATGACGAGCAGCGACGGAAACGGCAATGTGCTTCAACAGAGCTTCGGACTGAGCTTCTGGCATAGCCTGGAGGACATGGAGAGGTGGGCGGAATCACATCCGACCCACGTTGCCATCTTTATGTCTGCCATGAAATTCCTGCAGGCAAACGCCGGCGCAAGGCTTCTCCTCAGCCATGAAGTCGCAGTGGTCTCACGCGAACAGCAGTACTACGAGTACAACAATTGCCACGCTGCAACAGGCATGCTCGGCGCGAGCAGGCCGCAGACTCAGCACCCCCAACTCAAGACATGATCCGCAAGGTGGCCAGCCAGTAAGTCTGTCCGAGCGACTTCACAGTTCCCCGATTCGGGGCGCCCAGGATCCCCGGGCTGGTCTGGCCTTCCGCAATCCCGCTGATCCAACATGGGCACGAGACCTGCAGTATCAAGATCAAAAAACGACTATCCAACGGCCAACACGGAGTTCCCATTGATCACTCAAGACATCTTGAGCAAAAACTGATGGAACCTTTCCGCGGCAAGGACCCGCGAAGCCTTTATTTCTGATGTGATTCCCGCAACAATGGTGCTTGCACGCCAGGCTGGGGTTTGGTGCCGCTGGCTTTTGGGGAGTGTTTTGTGGGCAAGCATCATGATTCAGACCGGGCAATAGACCTGATCCGTGCCGAAGGATTCCATCGCGTCTTCATCGCGGGAAGCCTCGCAGTTCTGGCCTTCTTCGCCTTCGGCTTCCAACCGCTCAATGCGGTCCCCGCCAGCACGGTTGATACTTCCTTGGCGCAGGGCGTCGTCGGGCCCACGGCATTGGGCACCCTGGTGCCGCCGGAGGCCGAGACGCTCGTCATCGATCCCATGCCCGAACCTCCGGAACAACTTCCCGGCACCCCCATGGTCTACTTTGACCGCGCTATGGTCCGAACCGTCAGCAAAGACGGTTCCACAAGCCTCACGGTAGCTTCCGCCGGGCTGTCCCGTCCGCCTGCCGGTGCACTGTACGCACCCCTCGAGGTCCTCAACCTGAGTTCCAACTATGGCTACCGCTACAGCCCCTTGACGGGCTTGGCCGGCGAGTTCCACTGGGGCCAGGATTACGCCGCCGCCTGCGGAACGCGGGTTTACGCGGCCGACGCCGGTGTGGTCCGGGCCGTCGGCTGGCACCTGTGGGGTGGCGGAAACCGCGTGGAGATCGAACACGGCAACGGCTTGGTCACCACCTACAACCACCTGCAGGCCATCGGCGTCACCAAAGGCCAGTCCGTCCGGGTTGGCGAGGTCATCGCCCAAGTTGGCACTACCGGCTGGTCCACAGGCTGCCATCTCCATTTCGAGACAATCGTGAACGGCCTGCACACCAACCCCAACGGCTGGACCTACCTGCCCATGCGGCAGATTGATCCGCTGCAGACCATCTCGATGGTCAACTACCAGCCCGGCGTTGGTACGGGAACGTCTGCGGCTCCGGTATGGGCCGTTCCGGTAGCCGACGGCACCAACCGCGCCGTCATCGGTGGAGAGCACGAAGAGCATGAGCCACTCCCGGTTGTGGTTCCGCCGGGTACCACGACGCCGGGCACCACGACACCGGGCACCACGACGCCGGGCACCACGACGCCGGGCACCACCACACCGCCGGTGCAGACTCCGACACCAACGCAGAGTCCGACGGCGACCGCCTCACCGTCCGTGACGGCGACGCCGACTCCGACGCCGACGCCGACGAAGACTGCTACGCCGACTCCGACGCCAACCGCCACGCCGACTGCTTCACCCACGACCACGCCTACGCAGACAGCTACCCCGACTCCGACACCGTCGGCCACCACCACCGCACCGGCTACGACCACGGCGCCGGCAGCGAAAACTGTGGCACCACCAGCGACGTCGTCCGACGCTTCCCCGCCGACCGCCGTCGTGCCTCCTGCGGCACCGGCACCGGCCGCACCAGAGCCGGCGGCTCCCGCTCCTGTGGCACCAGCGCCTGCGGCACCGGCCGCACCAGCGCCGGTGGCGCCCGCCGTGGTTGCCCCGGCCGCACCGGCTCCGGCAGTACCGGCCGCAGTAGTCCCGGCTCCTGTAGTGGTGGCTCCAGCACCTGCTGCGCCGGCCGTCACGCAGGCCGTGGCTCCTGCTCCAGCTCCCGTTGCGCCGGTGGCTCCTGTGCCTGCTCCGGCACCCGTCGCGGTACTGCCGACGACGCTCCCAGTGGTGGTTCTTCCGCCCGGATATGTCCTCGTCGCACCGGACAAGGTCCGGCTGCCCAACGGCACGGTGGTCCTGTTGTCCACCCTTGTCCTTCCTCCGACGCCCTAGAGGTCCCTACGCCGAGGGCACGCGAAACGCCGGCACGCCTGCGTTTCGCGCCCCAAAGCCAGCTCCCGTAAGCTCGATGGCGGCAAGCCCGCCAGCCGACGTCGTCAGGAAGCGAATCCCATGACCAGCCTGTACAGCATTCCCCTCACCTTCAACGATGGCTCGGAAGCGGACTTCGGCCGGTTCGAGGGGAAAGCGGTCCTGGTGGTCAACGTGGCTTCCGAGTGCGGCTTCACACGCCAGTACGCCGGGCTCGAAGAGCTGTACGGCAAATACCGCGAACAGGGCCTGGAGATCCTCGGCGTGCCCTGCAACCAGTTCGGTGGGCAGGAACCCGGCGCGGATGAGGAGATCGCGGAATTCTGTGAGCGGAATTTCGGCGTAACCTTCCCGCTGACCAGCAAAGCGATCGTCCTGGGAAAGCAGCAGCACCCCCTGTTCGCGCAGCTGACCCAGGACGAGAATGGCCAGCCTGCCAAGGTGAAGTGGAACTTCGAGAAGTTCGTCATAAACCGGGGCGGAGATCTTGTGGCAAGGTTCCCATCCACAGTGGAGCCTGACTCCGAAGACCTTGTGAAAGCAGTGGAAAAGGCGCTGGCGTAAAGCCATCAATTCTGAAGGGAGGAAAGTAATTTTCCAACATTCCGCCGGATGTTAGCCAGTTGTTGGCTAGTTGTCTGGTTGGATTGGCCCTACTGGATTGATACGGGAGACGCCGTCTCCCACCAAACGCTAAGGCAAGCTATGGAGCTCATCGAGGCCGAGTACCCCAAACCAGGTCATGTGCTTTTGCACCTGAGTGATCTGCACCTGGTGGGTGGTCCGGGCACGCTCTATGGCTCTGTGGACAGCGCCACCAGGCTCCAGGAGATCTGCGACCAGATCATCGCCTCCCGGATCAGGCCGGAAGCCATCATTTTCACCGGAGACCTCGCGGACAAGGGTGAGCTGGAAGCGTACAAGCGGCTCCGCGACATGATCGAACCAGTCTGCGACACCCTCGGGGCCAAGGCCATCTGGGCCATGGGCAACCACGACAACCGTGCCAACTTCCGTTCCGCCTTCGTGGACGCCTCCGAGGCCAGCAAGCCCCACGACCCGGTGGACCGCAGCTACTTCGTCAACGGGCTCCGCATCATCACCTTGGACACCACCGTCCCCGGCCACCACTACGGTGAACTGTCAGAGTCCCAACTCGAATGGCTGGCTGCCGAATTGGCCACCCCGGCCCCCGATGGCACCATCCTTGCCCTGCACCACCCGCCCGTCCCATGCGTCCAGGACCTCGCCGTGTTGGTGGAGCTGCGCGGCCAAGCCGCACTGGCCGCCGTCGTGCGTAATACTGACGTCCGCACCATCCTGGGTGGCCACCTGCATTACTCCACGACGGCGGGCTTCGCCGGCATCCCGGTATCGGTGGCCTCGGCCACGTGTTACACGCAGGACCTTGGTGTCCGCGCAGGCGCGCAGCGCGGCAGGGACGGTGCACAGTCGTACAACATGATCCACGTGTACGAGCACACGATTGTGCATTCGGTGGTGCCAATGTCCGGCGGCGTCACCGTGGGCGAGCCCGTGGACGCTGACGAGGTTCAGCGTCGGCTGGCTGAAGCCGGCATCCGCATTCCCCACGAGTCGCGGGTGGGTGCCCACACATCGCCGGGCACGCACACCTCGTCGATGCCGCTTGTTACTCCCGGTGGCTTTACTTCTCCCAAGGCGCCTTAACCGGGAAGTACTTCTCCAGGAAGTCCGTCACCAGGTCCGCGCGCTCATTGGCTTCAACCTCCGGGAAGCTGCCGTCGTTCAGGCAGAAGAAGTCCATGTGGCGCTTCGCCAGGAGCTTGGGCAGGTAATGCAGGCCTGCCCACATGGTGGAGTCCACGTACCTGACCTTGGCGTTGGTCTGCGTGACGGCGCGGCCCGTGAGCAGCGCGTAGTAGTGGTAGAACGAGTTGGTGACCGAGATGTTGTCCGCAGCGCGGAAACGGCTCCCGGCGGTCTTGGCGAATTCCGCCGGAAATTCTTTCTCCATGCGGGCCACCACGCTGCGGCGCAGGGGAGCCGCGGTGTGTTCGAGGTGCCGGGTGGTGATCCGGCCAAAGCGCTCCCAGAGCAGCTTCCGGTTGACGCGTGCCGCGTTCTCGAAGCCGCTGCGTTCGGCGTCGTTCTCGCCCAACCCGATCCGGGTGTCAGCCTCGATGAACTTGGTGATGCCGCCGGGAGTGAAGAACATGTCCGGGCCCACGGGGCGGCCAAAGAACATGTCGTCATTGGAGTACAGGAAGTGCTCGGAAAGCCCCTCGATGTGGTGGAGCTGGCATTCCACGGCCTGCGAGTTGTGCGTGGGCAGGACTGAGGTATCGGCGAAGAACTCCTCGCTGCGAACGATCGTGACTGACGGATGATCGGCCAGCCACTCCGGGGCGGGGGAGTCCGTGGCGATGAAGATCCGCCGGACCCAGGGCGCGAACATGTGCACCGAACGCAGCGCGTATTTCAGTTCGTTGATCTGGCGGAAGCGGGCCTCATGGTCGTCACCCTCGCCCAGAACTGCACCGGCCTGCTGCGCGCGCCGCCTGGCGATGTACTCGGGGTCGCTGCCGTCCACCCACGAGAAAACCATGTCGATATCAAAGTCGATGTCGCTGGCGTGGTCCGCGAACATGTTCTCGATGGTGGGCCAGGTCAGGCCGTGCCGCTGGACGGTTCCACGGACAGCGTCTTGCCGCAGCATGGTGCGGCGGGTCAGCGAGTTCTCCACGGGCAACTCAAGATGGTCGCCTTCAAACCGCCACAGTTCCAGCTGCACACCCAACGCCGGGCCGTACCACAGGCCACCGCCCGTTTCGACACGCGGGCGGTACAGGCGGAAGATGCGGGCTTTCCGGTTGGCGGACAGCTCGCCGTCAGCCACCAGGACCGAGGTTTTCTTCTTGGCGTCCACTGTCATGGAGTAGAAGGGCTCGTTCCGGAACGCTGACACCAGCGCCTCACGGACCTCCTTGCGCGACTCCCAGTCGACAGCGACAACCGGCCTCTCGTCATTGCCGCGCACCAGGATGAAATCGACGCCGGCAGCGTCCAATGCCGCCCTGACAGCCAGGAGATCGGACACCATGGCCTGTTGCGGGGTGAGGTCGGCGTTGATCAGGGCATACCGCCCACGGTGACGGACGACGTCGGACCGGTGCTTAAGGTGCGCGACGACGGCAGGCGAGATCGCCTCAGCAATCGTGTCCTCTTCAATGGACGGGCTGCCGTGGTAAATCGGATCGACCTGTGCTTGTGTGATGGCTGTATCTCCGGGATCGTCGGTGCGTGAAACTGGACTCGCTGGTTGTTAGATGGAAAGTGCCTCGCGCCAGCTGCGGAGGAAAGCGCCGCCGGCGTCGTCGTGGATGACGTCGTCCGCCAGTTGGAGGTCAGAGGCCGTCAGGATGGTGTAGGGCTTCACCGGTACGCCGTCTGCGGGCCGGACGTCCACGTGCTTTACGTCGTGATCGTTGTGGTGAAGCCAGTCTGCCATGGCATAGTCCGTGCGGGAATCACCCACCGTCCTCCACGAGAGCGGAGTGATGCCCTGGGCCGCGAGAAGTTCGACGGCGCGGCTGGCTCCGAGGTCCTTGCCGAGGCGGACGGATTCGATGTCCGTGGAGATGATGGTGGGGTCCAGCCGGTAGTCCGCCGTGTCATCGGATTCCGGTGCATGGTGGTCCAGAATCGCGGCGTTGAGGCCGTGGCGTCCCATGATGTCCAGGGCATCGGCGTCGAAGAGTTTCTGTTCCGCCAGGTAGTCCGCGCTGGCTACCTCAAGGTGCTGCTCCACGGAAACCATGGCGCGCTTGGTCTCGTCAAAGAACATGTGGGCGGAATAGTCTTCGGCAACCAGCCTGCGGATGTCGTCCCCGTAAGCCTTGGGCACGGCGAGTTCGTGGTCCACATGGATGGGACCGGGGCCTTCGGCGGTGTAACTGAACCACACGGCACCCTTCTCGCAGATCGCGTGGATAACAGTGTTGGCCGGCATCCCGGCGGCAATCATGGGTTCCATGACTTGCTCGCTGATGAACGCATCCGAGCGGCCCGTGTTGAAGATGACGGGAATGCCCGCAGAGGCCAAGGCCACCAGGTCCACGATGATGTCCGGCTTGACATCCCGCGTAACAGGGCTGGCGATGGGGCCGTCGACATCCAACAGCAACGCCAAGGCAGGCGTGGTGTGGGCAGCGGTCCGGTCAGTACCTTGGAGCGGTTGAGTCATGCCCCTATTCTGTCAGTCCGCGCGGGTGCGCTCACAGCTGTGACGTCTGTGACGCCCTACGAAGGATTTAGACGGCACTCGTGGAAAGTACGCGACAGTACCGGCGGACCTTGCTGGTCACTGGTTCCTACCGGAATTTGCCTTCGGGATCCGGCTCGCATCGGGTGTTGCCGCCGAGCGTGGTGCCGAAGCTGCTCGTTCCAAGCTGCATGGAGAACTTGCCATCGCCAAAGCCAGTGGTGATCTGGTCTCGGTTCGCCCCCGAGGGCTGGGTTTGTTCAACTCTTAGCCCTTTGCTTTCAAAGACTTCCTTTACCGTCCTATGTATAGCTTCAGACTGATCTTCTGAGATCGCGCCGTGCATGCTGTCGAAGCTGAATTGAGTCCCTTCCATGCCCAGAGGCAGATGGCAGACGTCCCCCGGAGCCTCTGGAGTGACTTTTGTCCAGTCGCCCGGGGCGAGAGCTTGAACCTTGTTGAAGAGTTCAAGGTACTCTGTTCGGGCTTCTTCCGGGTCCATGAGCTGCTCCGCGGTGCTGGTAGGAGGATTGGTGCTCGGCGTTGCCCCGCACCCTGCAAGGAAGAGAAGAATGATGGCTGCGGCGGGAAGGACGCACCTGGATTGGCGGTTACGTTTGGCTGTCATAGTTTCCTAGCGGAATTTGCCTTCCGGGTCGGGAACGCAGCGGGCATTTCCGCCGAGGGAAATGCCATATTTGCCGGTGGTGAGCCCCATGACGAATTTGTCGGGCCCGAACACGTCGGTGTGTCTGACGAAGTTCGGGCCGCCATCGGACTCCTGCTTGACTGTGAACCCGGTGGCTTCGAAAAGTGCCTTGGCCTTGTCGTGAAGAATGTCCATTTCTTCCCGGCTCAGCGGGTCGCGATGGAGATCAATTGAGAATTGTGTGCCGTCAGACCTGTCCGGGAGCCGGCACACATCGCCTTTGATGTCAGGGGGGACCACAACACCCCAGTCTCCTGGGGCTAGAGCTTGGATTCGGGTAAAGAGGTCGAGGTATTCCTTGCGGGCTTGTTCTGGGTCCATGGTTTGCTCCGCGGTGCTGGTAGGTGGGTTGGTGCTCGGCGTTGTCCCGCACCCAGCATGGGTGAGAAGAAGGACCGCCGCGGCGGTAAGGACATGTCTGGACCTAGACACCATCAGTAGTCGATTCAACGTTCTTGATTCCCTCATTCGCCGCTAATCATTAGCCTGCCCGGGACAGGGTATTTGCTCCCCTCCGGGTCTGGGACGCAGCGGCTGCTGCCATCGATTATTGTGCCGACGTCGCCGGTATAGAGCTGGATAACCAGGTCATCTGGTCCAAATCCATTGGTCATGATGAGCTTGTTTGAAGTCGTCGATTGATCAAAGACACGCTGTAGCCGCGGGCCTCATAGAACTGCTCGACTTTTTGTCTGAGCGTCTCGCGGTCCATGACACTAAGGGGGCCCGTGGTCCGGCCGCCGGCGAACTGTTTGCCGTTTCCGGTTCCCTGGTAGTTGCAGTATCCACCTGCCGGTATGTCCTCGTTCACCCAGTCACCAGGGGCCATGGCCTGGATGTCATCGAGGAGTCCGAAGAACTCCGTTCTGGCCTCATCCGCTGTCGTGGTGACGCCCTTCCCGTCATCGGGAAGCATGTTGCTCGCTGCGGTTTGAGAGGTTGATGGGGCTGTAACAGTGTCTTGTCCCGAAGACCCGGCGGGCGCATCCGGACACGAGCAGCAGCAAGACGGCACTCGTGGAAAGTACGCGCCAATAAAGGGGGCGGTGCAGGGTCGTCATCGTTTCCTAGCGAAATTTGCCTTCCGGGTCGGCAAAGCAGCGGGTATTTCCGCCAAGGTTTATTTCGTACTTTCCAGTGGTGAGTCCCATGACGAATTTGTCGGGCCCGAACACGTCGGTGTGTCTGACGAAGTTCGGGCCTCCATCGGATTCTTGTTTGACGGTGAAGCCGGTGGCCTCGAACAAGGCCTTAACCTTGTCGTGCAGAGCGTCCATTTCTTCCCGGCTCAGCGGACTCCTACTGGTGTCGAAAGAGACTTTGGTTCCTTCCGTGCCGAGGGGGCGGACACAGACCCCGCCTGGTTTATCTGGTGTGACTTTCGTCCAGTCACCAGGGGCGAGGGCTTGGGCTTCCGTGAAGATGTCGAGGTATTCCTTGCGGGCTTGTTCCGGATCCATGGTCTGCTCCGCGGTGCTGGTAGGTGGATTGGTGCTCGGCGTTGTCCCGCACCCTGCAACAGTGAGAAGAAGGACCGCTGCGGCGGGAAGGACGCGCCTGTATCGGATAGGGGTTTCGACTATCATCGTTTCGCATTCGTGAGTTGGTCGGCCAAGCCCAGGGCGATCCTGGCTTGGTTATAGCTTGATTGCGTTCTCCTATCGAAGTACCCGTAGAGACCGTCCTTGCCGCCGGTTTGTCCGTCGTGGGTTTTCGTTGGGAGTTCTGTGGCACCATCCGGTCCCGTAGTGCCGTCCGTGCCAAAGGTGACGGCGCCGAATCCGGAGTCTGCGGTACTCTTACGCTGCCAGCCGAGCCCATGCCCGACTTCAGCTACGTGGTCCCAGTCGTAAGTTCCCCGGTAAACGGTTCCGCCGGGGTTCAGGTGGAGATCGTTCACGGAGGTCACGTTATCAGGGGCACCAACATCACCGACGAGAACAAGGTTATCGACAGGCAGCTCGGCTTTAGCTGCCTCCATGGCCCCGAGGGAACCCATGGAGTGCCCAACGGCTGTTGTCATGGCAGTATTGTCGAGGTTCTGATGAACGGCGTTGACCCCCGTCACGTAGGTGCGAAGGGCAGGACCCACGACTTTTGCCTGGTCGTTGCTGAACACACCCAAACCCTGGGCCGGCTCAACACCAATCCAAGCAACGACAGCAATCCGGTTCTTATCCAGCCCGTTGGAACCGGCGAGTTTGCGTTGATCAAGCCGCTGATCATTGGCTTGCTCGGTTTTGGTGGCCATGTCCTTGCCGACGGTGGTGTCCAGCCCGGGGATCTGAAAGCTGACGTGCTTGGCGGCGTCAAGGTCTCCCACAGAAATAGATGCACCGAACCCAGTCTCCGATCCTTGCCCCCGGCCAAAGGGCACGAAGCTTACGAGTTGAAAGATCGATGACCTGTCATCAGCATGGGCGGCTCTTTCGTTGCCCTCGCTGTCGTAGAGCGATTCCCAGACTTTGTTGACCATGCCTTCCTGGGAGCCTTCATCAACTTCTCCGCCGTGCTCGTCGCGGTACTTCTTCCAGTAGTCGTGCATCTGCAACAACTTCTTGCGGTTGGCAAGGTTCCGGGCGGTCGCGGTGACACCGTTCAGATTACCGATAACTTCCGGCAGTGCATCGATCAGAAGGTGCTGTTCTTCACCAACGGTGACTGTGCCGGTTATACGGTCGATAGTGTGGCCGAGACCAGACCACCACGTGGCAGTCGCTACGGGGTCCAGTCCTGGTTGGGTCAGGAGTTCTCGCAGCCGGGCCGTGCCACCGCTACCGAGCCAAACCTTCAGTTGCGCTGCACTCATGGTTCCGATGTCGTTCAAGCCCACTTGGTTTGGTGCTGCGTACTGGATGAAGAGCCCGTTGAGCATGCTGTCCGCGATAGAGCCGTTGCCTGCTGTTTCGAATGCGGTGGCGACCTGCTCTATCCAATCGGCGTCTGCTGCGTTGGCGGCGAGCAGCTGCTCAAAACCAGCAACAAACGATTCAGTCTCGATGGTCACCCAGGAACACGATGCTGTGAAGCTGCTCCAAGCGTTCCGGACTGCGACAAAGTGTGAGTTCAAGGTGTTCGTAGCAGTCCGGGATACTGATGCGAAGCCGCGCAGCTTGCCCGGATCAGCCGAGGTGATTCCGGTTCCCGGCCCGCCGGCGAACCGGGGCCGGTCCCGCGCAGAAAACACCGCTGAAACAGCCGGTGCAGGGACCGGCGTTCTCTCGGGCCTCGGGTCCAGGACCAT